>DATJIX010000242.1:0-5520 GCA_035492865.1 Mycobacterium sp.
GCCAGCAGCGCGCGGGCGTGCCCGGCGGACAGCACGCCGGCGGCCACCCGCCGCTGCACCGCGATCGGCAGCCGCAGTAGCCGGATCATGTTGGTGATCAGCGGCCTTGACCGACCGATGCGCGCGGCGAGTTCCTCGTGCGTCACCTCGAACTCGTCGAGCAGCTGCTGATACGCGGCCGCTTCTTCCAAGGGGTTCAGCTGTGCCCGGTGGATGTTCTCCAACAGTGCGTCGCGCAGCATGCTGTCGTCCGCGGTCTCGCGCACGATGGCGGGGATGGTGGCCAGCCCCGCTTGCTGAGCGGCGCGCCACCGCCGCTCCCCCATGACGAGCTGATACCGCGGCGGCGAAGCCGGCGTCGCGGACACCGCCCGGACGACGATCGGTTGCATAAGGCCGAACTCGCGGATGGAGTGCACGAGTTCGGCGAGTGCCTCTTCGTCGAAGACCTGCCGGGGCTGGCGTGGGTTCGGGTCGATCGCCGACGGATCGATCTCGCGATACACCGCGCCGACGTCGCCGACGGGCGCAACGTCAGCGGCGGCAGGCCCGCCGAACACAACGTCGGTGGCGGCGTCGCCCATCCGATGCTCGAATGCGTCCGCCTCGCCGTCGGCGGGGCCGGTCGGGATCAGGGACGCGAGACCGCGGCCGAGGCCGCTTCGTTTACGTGTCGGTTGGGTCATCGAGACTCCTCCTGTCGCCGATGCAGCTTCATCGGCTTGGTCCCTGCGGGGTGGCCCGCTCGGCGAGTTCACGGCTGGCGTCGAGGTAACTCATCGCGCCCCGCGAGCCGGGGTCGTAGTCGAGGATCGTCATCCCGTAGCCGGGAGCCTCGGACACCTTGACACTGCGCGGGATAACGGTCTTGAGCACCTTCTCCCCGAAGTGCGCCCGCACATCGGCGGCGACCTGGTCGGCCAACTTGGTGCGACCGTCGTACATGGTGAGGATGACGGTGGTGACGTTGAGCGCCGGATTCAGATGGGCCTTGACCATCTCGATGTTGCGCAGCAGCTGCCCCACACCTTCGAGTGCGTAGTACTCGCATTGGATCGGGATCAGCACCTCGGGCGCGGCCACGAGCGCGTTGATGGTCAGCAGGCCCAGCGACGGCGGGCAGTCGATGAACACGTAGTCGAAGTCGTGGTTTTGCAGTCCGGCGAGCGCGGTGCGCAGCCGCCCCTCACGCGCGACCATGCTGACCAATTCGATCTCGGCGCCCGCCAGATCGATCGTCGCGGGCACGCAGAAGAGCCGCTCGCTGTGCGGGCTGCGCTGGAGGGCAGCCTCCAGAGAGATCTCCCCGATCAGCACCTCATACGAAGAGGGCGTGCCCTCACGGTGTTCGATGCCGAGCGCGGTGCTCGCGTTGCCCTGTGGGTCGAGATCGATCACCAGGACCTGCAGTCCCTGGAGGGCGAGCGCGGCCGCGATGTTGACGGCGGTCGTCGTCTTGCCAACGCCACCCTTCTGGTTGGCGATCGTGAAGACGCGCTGATGTGCAGGCCGCGGCAGTCCGCCCTTGACCGCGGCGTGCAGCAGGCGCACGGCCCGTTCGGCCTCGGCGCCTATCGGGGTGTCCAGTCCGGCTTGATCGGCCCAGGTTTCCTGCGTCGCCGAGTTCCATGTTTCACGTGAAACATCTGGGCGCCGTGGTTCCTCGGGAGATGCTCCGCGAGGCGTCTGCACGTGTTCCGGGACCGAACTCATCCCTTCCTCCTGCCCGATCGTGGCGAGCGGTTCTCCACTCGAACCGTTGACTCGCGCCGCGCCACGACCGCGGTCGCGGGTGGGTCCAAGTAGTCCGCGCCACATCTCATCACCCTTACATCGACTGCACCGAGCGCTGCCATCCCACGCCGGTGCTCCTGGATCTCTTCCTCTGCCCGCTCACCCTTGATGGCGACCATTCGGCCGTCCGGGCGCAGCAGCGGCACGCTCCACTTCGTCAGCTTGTCCAGCGACGCCACCGCCCTGGAGACAACCGCGTCCATCTCCCCCACCTGTTGCCGCACGGACCGATCCTCGGCCCGTCCCCGAACGATCGCGATCTCGAGACCGAGATCGTCGACCACCTCGCGCAGGAAATCGCTGCGGCGAAGAAGAGGTTCGATGAGCGTGAGCCGAAGGTCTGGCCGGGCCAACGCCAACGGTATCCCGGGCAGCCCCGCTCCACTACCTATGTCGGCAATCCGCTCGCCCGAATCCAGTAGTTCGGCTATGGCCGCACTATTCAATATGTGGCGGTCCCACAGCCGGTCGACTTCGCGCGGGCCCAGCAGCCCCCGCTCGACACCCGCGCCTGCCAAGATTTCGGCGTAGCGGCGAGCGCGCCCCAATTCCGATCCGAAGAGGGCCTCGGCCGCTTCCGGCGCCGCGGACACCTCCACATGTTTCACGTGAAACATCCTCCGGATCTCACGGGCCGTAGTCCCGGCAGGAACTACATCCGTGTAACTCAGTCGAGCAGAACGACCACACGCCGCGACGGCTCCACGCCCTCGCTCTCGCTGTGCACCCCGTCGACAGCCGCCACCGCGTCGTGCACGATCTTGCGCTCGAACGGCGTCATGGGCGAGAGCTCCTCGCGCTCGCCCGACGCCAGCACCCGCCGCGCCACCTTGTCGCCCAACGACGCCAACTCGTCACGCCGCTGCCTGCGCCACCGCGCGATGTCGAGCATCAGCCGGCTCCGCTCACCGGTCTTCTGATGCACCGCCAACCGCGTCAGCTCCTGCAGCGCATCGAGCACCTCGCCCTTGCGGCCCACCAGCTTCGTCAGGTCCCCGCCGCCGTCGATGCTCACCACGGCACGGTCACCTTCGACGTCCAGGTCGATGTCCCCGTCGAAGTCCAACAGGTCCAACAACTCTTCGAGGTAGTCGCCGGCGATCTCGCCCTCGGCCACCAATCGCTCTTCCAGATCGTCGGTGCCCGCGGTGGGCGTGCTGTCCGTACCGTTCTCGTCGTCCACCAGCTCGTCGCTGCGTTCGGTCGTCTCCGCGTCCGTCATGTCTGTCTCTCCCTCAATCCACCGGATACCGCTCCGGTCAACGTTTCCGTTTCTTCGGCCGCGCGCCGGGGCGAGGCGTCGCCCCCGGCCGCGGGCTGCCGTTCCCGTCGTTCGTAGCAGGCTTGGGGTCGACCACCGCATCCTGAACGCTGCTGGTTTCGGTGCCCTCACTCGACGTGATCTCGGTCGGTTCTGATTGCGTCTTCCGCTGCGGTTTGGCGCCCGGCTTCGGCGCGTTGGCCGCCCGCCGTTCCAGCGCCTCGACCTTCTTCGCCTCTTCTTCCTTGGCGATGTTCCCAAACACGTAGTGCTGCTGCGCGAACGTCCAGATGTTGTTCGCGAACCAATACAGGATGATCGCGATCGGCAGGAATGGGCCGCCGGCCACGACGCCGAACGGGAACACATACAGCGCGAGCTTGTTCATCATCGCGGTCTGCGGGTTGGCCGCGGCCTCGGGGCTCTGACGCGCCACCGACGCCCGGCTGTTGAAGTAGGTCGCGACGCCCGCCGCGATCATCAAGGGAAGTCCGACCGCAATCACCGCGGTCCGACTGAATTCGGTGAACGCGTCCAGACCCGTGTTCTGCGTCATGTAGGCGCCAATCGGGGCGCCGAACAGATTCGCATCGAGGAAGTGAGCGACGTCGGTCGGGCTGAAGATGTAGTTGCCGATCGACCGGTTCTGTTCGACCGTGAGGTTCAGGTGCCCGAAGCCCATCATCCCGCCGGTTCGGTTGAACGACCGCAGCACGTGATAGAGCCCGAGGAACACCGGCACCTGCGCGAAGATCGGCAGGCAGCCCATCAGCGGGTTGAACCCGTGCTCGCGCTGCAGCTTCTGCATCTCGAGCGCCATCCGCTGACGATCCTTGCCGTACTTCTTTTGCAGCGCCTTGATCTGTGGCTGCAGCTCCTGCATCTGTCGCGTGGTGCGGATCTGCCGAACGAACGGCTTGTACAGGATGGCGCGCAGGGTGAACACCAGGAACATCACCGCCAGTGCCCAGGCGAAGAAGTTCGACGGGCCGAGCAGAAACGCGAAGGCCTTGTACCAAACCCACATGATCGCCGACACCGGCCAGTAGATGAAGTCCAGGCTGAACCAGTTAAACACGGATCTCGCTTTCCAGATCGTGGGCGGCATGACCGTCCTCGGTGCCGTGCGCGCTCTCGTCACGTGACGCGCCGCGGCGCTCGGGTATCGGGTCCCATCCTCCCCGATGCCACGGCCCACACTTCAGCAACCGCACCATCGCCAACCACCCGCCCCGCATCAAGCCGTACTCGCTCAGCGCATCGACCGCGTACTGGCTACAGCTCGGGGTGAACCGGCATGTGGGTAGCCGCATCGGCGAAATCATGTGGCGATACAGCTCGATCAAGAAGATCACTCCCCGGGCACCGGCGTTCATCGGCTCGAGCCCTCGCCGCGCGACCGGGCCCGACGCAATGCCGTCCGCAGTTCCTGTTCCAGCCGCGCCGAAATCGCGTACCGGCTACCGGGCAGCGCGCGGATGACGACTCGGTCCGCCGGATCAAGTTCGTCGATCACCGTCCGCGCGACATGACGCAGCCGACGGGCCACTCGATGCCGCTGCACCGCACTGCCGACTGATTTCGACACGACCAAGCCGATGCGCGGCCCATCGTTGGGGCCGTCATCGCGAGACCGCATGGCATGCACGACGAGGTCGGGCTGCACCGCCCGCACCCCTTTACTGACGGTGGCACCGAAGTCCGTCGACCGCGTCATCCGGTACCGAGCCGGAAGCACCGCGCTAGATCCCGCGTCGAATCACGCAGTGAGCTTGCGGCGCCCCTTGCCGCGCCGGCTCGACACGATCGCCCGGCCTGCCCGGGTGCGCATCCGCAGCCGGAAGCCGTGCACACGCGCGCGCCGACGGTTGTTCGGCTGGAAAGTCCGCTTGCCCTTGGCCACGGCTGTTCACTCCTCGTTGCGTCTGGCACCCGCAACCCACACCGTCGAATCCTCGTGCCGGTGGGGACGCGATTGCCGTTGGTAAGCTCGTCCGTCTCGCTTGCTAACCGGCGCGGTCGCCCGGAACTTCTGGGTCGCAGCCGTATCGCCACGTTCGGGCGACTGTTCGAGGGTACTGACGAGATTTCGCTGGGTCAAACCTCGTCCGAGAGACCGGCCCTCGCGGCCGAACGGTTTACATTCGCCACAGCCGTCACCACTCCCGACTGAGCAAAAAACTACCCCTGCGGAATGTTGCAGAACGGTTGGCACTCGGGAAGAAAACTGTTAGCTTCTGCCAATGCCGATTCGATAACGAAACGGCGACAGACAACGAAGCGGGGATGCCCAACAAGTCGCGAGCCCACAGCGCGCACCACCACTGTGACGAGCCCCGGCCCGCGGCGTCCACGCCGGTAGACAACAGAGCGACGACGGCTGTCCTGTCTCCACAACCTGTGGATAACTATGTGGACAGATCGTCATCGTTCCTTTGGTCGTCCCTGGATCGGCCTTTAGGGGG
>DATJIX010000243.1:0-15708 GCA_035492865.1 Mycobacterium sp.
AAGGTTTCGGGACTCCACAATAGAGACGATGGCTACTGACAAGGCACCCATTGTCCTGATCCACGGATTGTGGATGTCGCCGCACAGCTGGCGCGGCTGGATCGACCGCTACACCGCAGCGGGGCACACGGTGCACGCGCCCGCGTGGCCGGGGGTATCGGAACTCGGCGAGGAACTCGACCACAACAAGGCGCCCGCCGACATCCGCCTCGAGTCGGTGGTGGACCACTACGCCGATTTCGTCAAGGGTCTGCCCGAAAAGCCGATCCTGATGGGTCATTCGTTCGGCGGACTGATCACACAGATGCTGCTATCCCGTGGCCTGGCCCGGGCAGCGGTCGCCATCCACCCGGCCGCACCGCGCGGGGTCTACCGGCTGCCGCTTTCGGTGTTGCGGGCGACGTTCCCGGTGTTCCGCAGTCCGTCGAACATCCGCCGCGCGGTGCCGCTCACGCCGGCACAGTTTCATTACGCGTTCGCCAACACCGTTCCGCGGGACGAATCGGACACCTGGCACGCCAAGCTGGCGATCCCCGCGCCGGGACGGCCGCTGTTCCAGTCCGCGCTGGCCAACTTCAGCTCCAAGTCGAAGGCGGCGACGGTGGTCGACTTCGCCAAGGCGGACCGGGCGCCGCTGCTGCTGATCGCGGGCGGCCGCGATCACATCGTGCCCTCATCGGTGGTGTACGAGAACTTCAACCGCTACCGGCGCTCACCCGCGGCGACCGATTTCAAGCTGTTCGAGGACCGGTCTCATTTGACGGCGGCGTTGGACGGCTGGAGCGACGTGGCCGACTACGCGTTGACGTGGACGGCGAGCCGCACCGGATAGTCTGAGCGCATGGCTCGCCTGCGCCCCGGTTGGCTGGTCGTGCTGTGCGCTGCGGTGCTCGCGGTCAGCGTCTGGCTACCCTGGCTGACCAGCAGATCCGACGGCGGCGGGCGGGCGAACGCGATCGGCGGGATCGTCGGCAACATGCCGGTGCCGCCGCCGGGATTCGGTGTCGGGCAACTCATCGTGCTTTTGGCGTCGACGTTGATCGTTGCGGGCGCAATGGCCGCACGTGGCCTGTTCGGCCGGCTGGCATCGTCCGCCGCACTGGCCATTTCGGTACTGCTGGTGGTGCTGACGATGTGGTATTACCGGCTCTACGTGTACGCGCCGGTGTCGGCCGGCTACGGGCTTTACCTCGGTGCCGCCGCAGCCGTGTGTGCGGTGCTGCTGTCGGTGTGGGCGATGTTCGCCGCCTGGTCGGCGCTGAGCCGTGCGTCATGAGCGGATTCGTCGAACCGGTCTCGTTGACCGGCCAGCGCTGGGTGACGCTGGAACCCCTTACCCGCGAACATCTCCCGGAGATCGCTGAGGCTGCTGCCGACGGTGAGCTGGGCCGCCTGTGGTTCACCCACGCGCCCAAGGCTGGCGTCGCTGAGCAGTGGGTGGACATGCGACTGGCGGCGCAGAAGCCTGACGAGGGCCTGACTTTCGTGGTGCGCGGCCTCGACGGCGCATTCATCGGGTCATCGAGTTATCTGAACGTCGACGCAACCAACCGGCGGCTGGAGATCGGTAACACCTGGTACGTGTCGTCGGCGCGCCGAAGCGGGGTCAACTCCGAGACAAAGCTGCTGATGCTGGGCCACGCATTTGATCAGTTGAGTTGTGTCGCAGTCGAATTCCGCACGCATTTCTTCAACTTCACCAGCCGTGGGGCGATCGAGCGACTTGGCGCCAAGCTCGACGGTGTGCTGCGCAGTCACCAGGTGCTGCCTGACGGATCGCGCCGCGACACTGTCGTGTACTCGATCCTCGACATCGAGTGGCCCGCGGTGCGCAACAACCTGCGATACCGGTTGGACCGCAACGGCTAACGCCAGCCCAGCGGCGGTGCCACCTCGGTGGCGATCAGTTCGACGGACTCCAACACGTCCTCGCCGGGTGGGTCGACGGGATGCACCTGCACGATGACGTCGGTGGCCTCGGCGAGGATCGGGTCCGCGGCGAGCATGTCGACGACCTCGGCGGGCGTGCCCGCGTTGGTGTCGATGACGTCGGGCACCGGCTGGTCATTGCGCCGCAGCCAGTCGACGTGGCGCGCTACCCCTCGGCGGGCAAGCTCTCTAGCTCGTGAACCGTCTCTGAGCACGAACACCGATCGCGACGCACCGATGCGCGGCACCCGGCCGGCGGGTAGCGCCTCCAGATAGGCGTCGACGATCGGTCGTTGAATCTCGTACAGCGGGGTGTCCACCGGCCGCGGTTGCGTCCGGGACAGCAGCAGCCCGCAGCCGGCCTTGGCAGCGCGGGTGCCTCCGGGCACGGAGAACGTAGCCTGCCACAGGTCGTCGAGCAGGCGGTGCCCGCTCGGATGCATCGGACGGCGTCGTGAATCCACGTCGGCGCCGTGGAGGGCGTCGCGTAGCCGCTGGAAGTTGTTGGTAAACAACCCGTCTCGGTCCCCGCCGGTACCCACGCCGAGTTCCAGCCGACCGCCGGACAGCACGTCGAGCACTGCGGCGTCCTCAGCGACCCGGATCGGGTCCTCGAGCGCCAGTGTGACGATCGCGGTGCCCAGCCGGATTCGCTCCGTTTGCGCGGCCAGCCACGCCAAGAACACCAACGGTGACGGTAGGCCGCCCTCCTCGACGTCGAAATGATGTTGGGCCACCCAACCGACGTCGTAACCGAGGCGCTCAGCGAGTTGGAACTGTTCGCGTGCTTGCGAATACAGCAAGGATGCAGGGGCGTCGGGGCGATCGGGAAGAAGACGGGTGAACCACCCGAGTCTCTTCGTCATCGCCCGATTCTGTCACCTTCGCGGTGCGATGTGACTGTCGGCTGACGCGCCGAAACTGCGGTCAGATCGCAATTTTCGACGGATTCGCGATCTGACCGCAGTTTCGCGGTTGTAGTTACTCGGAGTCGACGGTCGTCGGCTCGATCGATCTCTGCCCACCGCCGTGGGCGACGTCGATCTTGCGCGGCTTGGCGCGTTCGGCCAGCGGAATGGTCACGGTCAGCACGCCGTTCTCATACGTCGCGGAGATGGCCGCCGCGTCGATGCCCTCGCCGAGGGACAACTGTCTGCGGTAGGAGCCGAAGAATCTCTCGTTCGCCAGCCATTGCACGGCATCTTCGGACCGGGCCGTGCGATGCGCCGTGATCGTCAGGGTGCCGTTGTCGACGTTGACGTCCACCGAACCGGGATCGACGCCGGGTAGGTCGGCCGTCAGAACGTAGTGGTCATCGATCTTGCATAGGTCCATCGGCATGAACCGAGGGGTGCGATTTGATCCGGTCTGACTTGTCAGCAGGCCCCGGGTCAACGCATCAAGGTCACTGAAGGGATCAAAGCGAAGCACAGCAATCCACCTCCTATGTCACCTCAAGGCCCGCCACCCTGGCGGGCAGCCAAATCACTGTGCGACACGCAGATTAGCACTCTCGGCCGTCGAGTGCTAGTCCCTTTTTTGACCCCTGGAGTGCCCGAAGTTCCTCATCGCGCGACTCACCTAGACGGCGGTGACCTGCGCTCCGGTCAGCGGCTCCGCACACTGATCGCAGACCAGCACGGCGCCGAAGCGCTTGCCGCAGCCGGTGTGGGTGAGTATCACCGCCGGGCCTTCCGGCAACCGAAACCACCGTTGCGCCCACTGCAGCGCCAGCACGAGCACGGCGAACAGTGCGCGGCCCTTCTCCGTGAGCCGGTATCGGTTGTCGGCGGACACAAGCACGTCGTTGGCGGTGAAGATCGACAGCCGATCGGCGACGGACCCCGGCGGAGCCGCGAGCTGGTTTTGAAAGTCCGTGAAGCGACTCATGCCGACGAACGACGCGACCAACAGCGCGAAGCCCCAGCGGTTGCCCAGCACGCTCATTGTCTGCGGGAACAGGCCCGCCGCCGCGTCGCGCTGATCACCCTCGGACCGGCGCCGCGTCGAAGCAACGGGAATCGACCGCGGCCACGACCCGCTTGGACCCCATTGCGCGACAACATCTTTGTCGTCGGCGTCTTCGCCGCACGCGCGGCAGACCAATACCGGCGCGAAGTCCGCGCCGCAGGTCTGGTGGCGCATGTCCGGTACCCGCTCGGCATGGTCGGGCACCCACCGGCGCTCCCGTTCCCAGATCGACAGCAGCACGGGCCATAACGACCGACCGCGCGGTGTGACCAGATACTCGGACCGGGTCGGGTTCGTCTGATAGACACGGCGTTCCAGCAGGCCGTCAGCCGTCAGCGTTTTCAGTCGACGGGTGAGCACCGAATTCGAGATCGGCAGCCGCGCCTTGAATTCGGCGAACCGCGTCGCGCCCAGCAGTGCCTGCTGCACGACGAGCAGCGCCCACTCGTCGCCGAGCAGGCCGAGCATCCGGGCGACGGCGTTGGGCTCCTGCTGCTCCACTACAGCCCGATCGCGGCCGCCGCCGAGTCGGCTTCGCGCCAACGGCGCAGCTGGGAACCGGGCGCCCACGTCGAGTGGGTGCCGCTGGAGATTCGTTCCGGCAGTGCGAGTTTGCACACCGGTCCGTCGGCCACCCTGGCGGCGTCGAAGACCAAGCAGTATGACGCGTCGTCGTTCATATCGGTGGTCAGCGTCACCAGATAGCCGTCGTCCTCGGCTGAACTCCCCACGCGCGGTGCCATGGCCGTCTCGCTGCCGTAGACGCCGTCCTCGAACGCGAACCGCTGTTCGCTGTTGGTGTGCAGGTCGTGTTTCACCAGCCCGTCGAACAGGAACCAGGAGGGCTTTCCCGTCGCGGCATACGTGTAGCGATACTTGCCGCCCGCATAGCCGGCGTTGATCATGCCGAACTCGGTGATGCTGTCGGATAACTGCTCCTCGCGCGTCTCACCGGTGGCGAGGCTGAACCGCCAGCGGTGCAGCCTTGACTGCAGCCGGTCCAGCGCAAGGAACCGAAACGCCTTCTCCCACTTGTCGCCGGTGAGCGAATCGACGGGATTCGGCTCGCCCTCGAAGAACCCGTCGAGAACGATCTCGTCGCCATCCTCGTAGGCGTTGGTGAAGTGCAGCACGAACGTCGGCTCGGCTTCGAACCACCGGATGTCCTCGGTTCCGCCGCGCCGAGGAATGACGGCGAACCGCGATGGCACGTCGGGGTGGAACCCCGGCAGGTGAACGTTGGCCTCCAACAGCTTGGGATCCCAGAACAGCGGAAAGTCATTGAGGATGACGTAGTTTCGAGTGAACGCCATATCGTGGGGCAGTCGAGGGCCTGGCAGCGGCACGTCGACGTAATGCACGAGGTCGTTGTTCTCGTCGACGACGCCGTAGTGCATGTACGGCGCCTCCTTGCTGTAGTTGAAGAACAGAAGTTCGCCGGTCTCGTCGTCGACCTTGGGGTGCGCCGACACGCCCCAATCGAAGGGAAACGCGCCGCCCCAATCCGCCTTGCCAAGCGTGTCGCCGGAGTACGGGTCCACCCGGTACAGGTCGCCGCATTGGTAAAAGCTCGTCAGCGCGGTGCCGCGGTGCACGATCACGTCGGTGCTCGAGGCGTCCTTCATCAAAGTCCGCGCGCCCCAGCCCTTATCGCGCTTGGCGATCTGCACGGGTTCGGCCAGTCCGGGCCACAGCGGCCCGCCCTCCTCGTTCTCCTCGGCGAACCCGTCGGTGCGGATGAATCTGTTGCGGTAGAACGCTTTCCCGTCGCGGAACCCGACGACGTGCACCATGCCGTCGCCGTCGAAAGGGTGGTAGAACTTCAGCGCCGGATGCAGCGGGTTCTCGGTGTTGCGTAGGTAGACACCGTCGAGATCGGTCGGGATCTCGCCGTCGACGACGGTCAGGTCGTCGGCGTCCCACTCGGTGGTCTGCGGACGCCATGGGCCGGTGCGGTAGGGGTGGTCGTCGTCCTCGGGCAGTGTCGAAAGGAACTTGCCGACGATCTCGACGTCCATCTCAGGCCCCGCTCACGACGAAGCTCACCGTGGTGGCAGTGCTGCCGCCGAAGTTGAGGGTGCCGAACTTCTTTGCGCCCTCGACCTGATAGTCGCCCGCCGTCGCGCTGACCTGCTTGGCGGCGTCTACCAGCATGCGTACGCCGGAGGCGCCGACAGGGTGGCCGCCGCCGATCAGCCCGCCGCTGGGGTTGATCGGCAGTGCTCCACCGAGTTCAATCTCGTTGTTTTCGATCGCCTTCCACGATTCACCCGGTCCGGTCAGCCCGATGTGGTCGATGGCGAGGTACTCGCTGGGGGTGAAGCAGTCGTGCACCTCGAAGCCGTCGACGTCGTCGAGTGTCACGCGGGCGCGGGCAAACGCGTCGAGCACTGCCGCCCGCACGTGGGGGAGCACGTAGGGATCGTTGGCTGCGCGGTCGAGCTTCTGCTGCAGCCCCAGTCCGACGGTGCGGTGGCCCCAGCCGTCGATGCGCCCCATCGGCCGCGCGGCCGGGTGGTCGCGCAGGTAGTCGTCGGTGACCAGGACGATGCCCGCGCCGCCGTCGGTCATCTGACTGCAGTCGAACCGGCGCAGCCGTCCTTCGATCGGCGGGTTGGCGTCGTCGGCCGCGAGGGGGTTCGGCACCGTCCAATCCCGGGTCTGCGCATTGGGATTGGCGCGTGCGTTGGCGAAGTTCACCTGGGCGATGGCGCGTAAGTGTGCGTCATCGAGGCCGTATCTGCGGTCGTATTCATCGGCCACCCGGTTAAACATGTATGGCCACATGAACTTTGCCTCGGCGCCTTCGTGGTCGGTCCATGCGGCGGCTCCGAGGTGCTGCGCGGCGGTGTCGCCGGGCACCGTCTTCTCCAACTCGACGCCGACGACAAGGGCGGTGCGATAGGCGCCGGACCGTAGGTCGGCGATGGCGGCCAAGGTTGCGACGCTTCCGGACGCGCACGCCGCTTCGTGGCGGGATGCGGGGGTGTCCCACAATCCGTCGTTGACGCTGGCCGGCATGGCGCCAAGGTGGCCCTGTCGGGCGAACATCTCGCCGAACGCGTTGGCCACGTGAACGACTTCGATATCCGCGGCGTCGACCTTGGCCGCGCCCAGGGTGTGGTCCACCACTTCGGCGGTCAGGTCGGCGAAGTCATGGCCTTCACGGGTGAAATTGCGTGCGAAGTCGCTCTGATAGCCGCCGAGGATCCAGATGTTGGCAGTGCCCATGGCTGGACGGTACTACAACTAAGAGAGTGACTCGGCGGATTCGCCCACCCCGGGGCGGCCCCGTCGGCTCCGGTCTGAACCGACGAGACCTCAGCGGGCGCGATAGTCGACCACCGCGCGCGCCTGTACGGGGGCATTCCCGTTGGTGCCAATGACAAACGTCTGCGTAGAGCCGGGCCACAACGGGAATCCTTCCTGCATGACGCAGCCGCGCAATTACGACCTGGCACAGCGAATGGCCGAGCTCGCGCGCTCTTCGGCCGCGCCGCGAAGCGTCGACGATGTGCTGTCGGATGTGACCGCAGCGGCGATGGAGCTGATCCCCGGAGCCGACACGGCAGGCGTGCTGCTGATCGGCAAGGACGGCAAGTGGGATTCCGTCGCGAACACGTCTGACCTGCCGCATCGGCTGGATGAGTTGCAGATGTTGTTCAACGAGGGGCCGTGCGTGGAGGCGGCGCTCGATGAGTTGATTGTGCGGACCGACGATTTTCGCTCCGACGGTCGTTGGCCGAAGTATTCACCAGCGGTGGTGGAGATCGGCGTGTTGAGCGGCTTGTCGTTCAAGCTGTACACGGCCGACCGCACCGCCGGGGCATTGAACCTGTTCTCGTTCAAACCCAACGCGTTCGACGCAGAGAGTGAGACCACCGGAGTGGTGCTGGCGGCCCACGCGGCGGCGGCGATCTTGGCCAGCCGTCACGGCGAGCAGCTGGAGTCGGCGCTGTCGACCAGGGACCGCATCGGTCAGGCCAAGGGCATCATCATGGAGCGTTTCCGTGTTGACGACGTGCGGGCCTTCGAGATGCTGCGCAAGCTGTCCCAGGACAGCAACACCAAGCTCATCGAGGTCGCGCAACGCGTCATCGAAACCCGTGCCGACTGATCACTCGTCGTGCAGGACGCTGGGGCCGTACCAGTGGCACAGCAACAACGCGATTTCGACGTCGAGCCGGCCATCGGTCATCG
This sequence comes from Mycobacterium sp., assembly GCA_035492865.1. Taxonomy (GTDB): domain Bacteria; phylum Actinomycetota; class Actinomycetes; order Mycobacteriales; family Mycobacteriaceae; genus Mycobacterium. The sequence continues at coordinate 8,101 of DATJIX010000243.1, forward strand.
GCCGGCCGCGGCGTTCGATGGCCCGATGCACCCGGTATTTGACGGAATTGGCGTGCAGGTGCAGTTCCTCGGCGGCGGCCTTGAAGCTCGAGCCCGTGCGCAGAAACACCTCAAGTGTTTCGCGCAATCGCTCATCGCTTTCCGTATGTGATGCGAGCGGGCCGAGCACCTCGGCGACCCACACCCGGGCTGCGCCCAGGTCGTTACCCATCAATGCGGCGGCCGCGAGGCCGGGATCGCACGCCGCGGTGACCCGGGGCGGGTTGGCGCTCGACGCGATCGCCACCGCATGCGCCTCTTGCGCCTGCCCATGCGAACGACGGAACCCCTCGACTCCCGGCAACGGCTTGCCGACAGCGATCCGAGGAAAATCGTCGCGTGCAGCGGCGCACGTTCGGATACGGGCGATCGCACCCGTGGCGGCGCTGGCCGCAATCGGGATCCAGGCCCAGCCGGTCACGCGGTCTACCGAGATGTACAGCGGGCTTTCGCGGGCGTCGACCGATTCGGCGAGCTGATCCATGAAGCGCTCCATCGGCGCGAAGTCGTAGCCGCAGTCGTGCTCGTCGCGCCAGGCCACGACGGCTATGTGCGTGCGCCGAAGCGGGTAGCGGATCGCCGTCGTCACCGCGTCGATGTCGAGGTCAGCCCCGTCGAGCAGCTCCCTGACCCGTAACGCGCGAAGGCTGTTCTGGTTCTCCATCCACCGGTCGCGCTCGCTCTGATAGGTGATCACCACCTGTTGGGTGATCCAGTCGATGTAGCCGAACGTGACCTCTGAGATCTGGCTGAACACGGCGAGGCTGAGCCGCGGATCGAGGTCCGACGCCCCAATCTCGTCCAGCACCGCGTCGAGCACCGCTTTGTGCCCGAGGCGGTAGGCGCGCACCAACGCATTGACTGTCGTGCCGCGCTGTGCGAGGCGACGTGCGTGTTCTACTGCGGCGGTTGGCAATTCGACTTTTTCGATCGGTATCGCGTGACGGATAGCGGAAAACACGGTCGCCACGTTCGCGTCAATGCTGTCGCGGAACAGCTGCATCAGCTGGGCATCGCCGCCGAGCTCGGCGATCTCCACAGTCAGGAACTGGTGGATCGAGCCGGTGAGCTCGGCCATCCGCTGGTCGAGTCGGCCGACGATCTCCGCCGCGCACCGACCGACGACCACTGCATCGGCATGGCCAGCTTTCGCCACCATGAGCAGACCCTAAGCCCCGCTTTGTCCTCCGGAGACAAAAAGCCCCCAAGACTTGGTCGTCCCGCGACGTCGCTGTTCAACGGCCTGCTCCGCGATTCTTAGTGCGACCGCGGCACCCTTTGCCGACGCAATCAAAACCAGACTTCCGCTTCGCGGAGAAAGTGAGTCCACAGTGAGCTCCTACTTCAGCGCCATCGCCGTTTTTCTGCTGGTCCTGTCCCCGCTCTTCATTCCCGTCGCCGTCACATTGCTTCCCCTGGCGTCCTCGGGCGTGCGGCGCGTCGCTCGCGTCTTCGGCCTCAATCGCCCGGCGCCCCGCCTCGCCTGATCACCAACACACCAGCCCGAGAGGTCACCCCATGCCCATCGAATTCACCCCCCTGCAGCGCGAGACGCTGACCGCGATCGTCGACACCTTCGTCGCGTCCGTCCCACGCGAGGACGACCCGGACGGGTTCTACGCAGCCAAGGGCAGCGACGTCGGGGCCGATGTGGCAATCGAGCAGTACCTCCTCACGCGCCTACCCGAGGAGCAGCTCGCAGGCCTGCTGCAGCTGATCGACGGCGTCGGCCTGTTCGAGTTCAAGGCTCAGCCCCAGGCCGCGCGCGAGGAAATCCTCGCCAACGTCGCCGCCATCTCGCCCGAGGCGGCGGGCGCGATCGCCGCGCTGAATCAGCTCTCGGTGTTGTTCGCCTACAGTCTTCCGGGCCCGGATGGCCACAATCCGTTGTGGCAAGGCATGGGGTATCCGGGCCCGGTCCAGAATCCGCCGCAGGACGCGCGCAAGACGCTGGAGGTCATCACCGTCGCCGGTGAGACCACGTTCGAGGCGGACGTCGTCGTGGTCGGCTCGGGCAGTGGCGGCGGAGTGGCCGCCGCGGTGCTCGCGGAGGCCGGAAAACGGGTGATCATCCTCGAAGCCGGGAGCTATCACAACGAATCGGACTTCGTGCAGTCGGAAGTGGCTGCGTATCAGAATCTGTTCCTGCGCGGCGGGTTCTTTCCCTCGGCCGACGGCATGGTCAGCATCGCGGCGGGCAGCACCGTCGGCGGCGGCAGCACGGTCAACTGGTCGAACTCGTTGCTGACGCCGAACACCGTCCGCTCCCACTGGGCCGAGGCCGGTTTGACCGACGTCGACACCCCGGCGTTCGACGAACACCTGCAGGCGGTGTTCGACCGCATCCGGTGCAACGACAAGGTCGCCACGCAGAACGGCCCGCACGAGCGGTTGTCGGACGCTGCGTCGAAGCTCGGCTACGGGTACCGGGTCGCGACCCTCAACATCGATCCGGAGCGCTACGACCCCAACCTGATCGGCTACAGCGGCATGGGCGATCAGACCGGTGCCAAGCAGGGCACCATGCGGACCTACCTTCAGGACGCTTCCGATGCCGGCGCGAAGTTGCTGCCCAACGTCTGGGTGGACCGGATCCTCACCGACAACGGCGCGGCCGTCGGGGTCGAGGCGACATATACCGACCCGCAGACACGACAGAGTTCCCGCGTCGTCATCCACGCACCGACCGTCGTGGCCGCCGCGGGCAGTTTGGAAACGCCGGGGCTACTGCTGCGGTCGGGTATCGGTGGGCCTGCCGTCGGCGCCGAACTGCGACTGCACCCCGCCAGCCTCGTCAGCGGGGTCTACGACGAGCCTCAAGACCCGTGGTACGGCCCGGCGATGGCAGGCATCATGAACGAATTCGCCGAAACCGACCAGGGATTCGGGTATCTCATCGAATGCGTCCAACACTTGCCGGGCCTGTTCACCACCGTGGTGCCGTGGCTCGACGGCGCGCAGCACAAGGAACTCACCCGCAAGTATCGGTACCGCGCCGACTGGGTGTTCATCGTCAAGGACCGTGGCGCGGGCAGCGTCACGCTCGATGAGAACGGCCAGTCCACGTTCTGGTATCCGTTCACCGACGAGCTCGACCGCCGCCATTTCCGCGAAGCCGCGGCGACGTCGATCCGCATGCATGAGGCTGCGGGCGCGGAACAGATCTTCCTTGCCGGCCAGCCGTTCGCGCCGTGGCAGCGCGGTGAGGATCTGCAGGCCTTCATCGAGAAGGTGGACGAGATCCCGATCGGTCCCGGCGGCACCCCGGTGTTCAGTGCCCATCAGATGTGCAGTGCCAAGCTCGGCAGTGACCCGCAGACGTCCGTCGCGAAACCGAATGGCGAGCTGCACGACGTGACGGGTGTGTGGATCGCCGACGCCAGCGGGATGCCCAGTTGCTCGGGGGTCAACCCGATGGTGTCCACCATGGCGCTCGCGCGTCGCACAGCGATGAACATGCTCGGCGACGACCGCCGAAAAACTAGCGCCGCAGCGGATTGACGCGAGCGTAAAAGGGTAGTCAACTCGTGTTGGGGACAGACGCGAGGGGGACCCCGTGCATAGCTGGCTATCTGCCTTTGTCGGCGGCGCTGCTGCCGCTGCGGCAGTCGCCTGCGGTCCGCCATCCACGCCTCAGCCGGCCAGCGTCGTACGTACCGCCGAGCCTGCGACCGCGGTAGCGGCCGCGGTCGCCGCGCCCGTCGCCCTGCCGCCGAACGCCGACGGCGACCCGCCGTGTCCCGTCGCCGATGCGTGGGGGAAGGACCCGTTCGGGGCGGGCGTCCTGGTGACGCATTGGAGCGACGACACCGCGCCGGTCACCGTCCTGGTGCGGACGAGGGTCGGCAACGATCAGGCACAACGGGCGCTGCTCAGCCCTGGCGAGTTGCGGTTGTTCGAGTTTCCGCAGATCGACCAGAGCGCGGTGTCCGAGGTGCTGATCATGACGAACACCCGGCGGTGCTACGTCTCGGCGGACCCGGCCGCGCTGGGTTAGGACTAGACGCTTCCGTCGCCGAGTCGGACGCTGCCGACGCGGACGCTCCCGTCGCCGACGCGGACGCTGCCGTCGGCGAATGACTTTTGCGGGTTCACCGAGGTGACGCGCGGGTTGGCCGGCGGGTCGGGCTGCGGATCGAAAGCGTGCGCGGTGCCCGAGGCCAGTGCCAGTCCGGCCAGCGCGAGGGCGCCGGAGACGAGGGCCTTGGCGGCCGCCTTCTTCAGGTTGTGGGTCATGGGTCCCCCTTCGTACTGGCGGCTCCGTGGTGGCCGCATCGCAAGTGAAGAGGGCGAGAGCTGCTACCGATCCCAACTATGTGGTGCTGGCGCCCAGTACGTGCTGCAGGTCGGGCTTCATGGCTTGCAGCTGCGCGCCCCAGTACGGCCAGTCGTGGGTGCCGTTATCCGGGAAGTTGAATGTCGCGTTGTTGCCGCCGGCGGCCTGGTAGTCGTTCTGGAAGTCGACATTGCTCTGATGCAGCATGTTCTCCAGGAACTCCGCGGGTACGTTGGCCCCGCCGAGATCGGACGGAGTTCCGTTCCCGGCGTAGATCCAGAGACGGGTGTGGTCGGCGACCAACTTGCCGACCTGAACCGTCGGGTCATTGCGCGCCCACGCGGGGTCACTCGACGGTCCCCACATCGCGTCGGCCTTGAAGCCGCCTGCGTCGTTCATCGCGAAGCCGACGAGCGTCGGCCAGATTCCGTCGGACAGATGCAGGAAACCGGACAGTGATGCCGCGTAGATGAAGTTCTGCGGGTGATACGCGGCGAGGATCAACGACGCGGAGCCTGCCATCGACACGCCGACCGCCGCATTGCCGGTGGGGCTGATGCCCTTGTTGGCCGAAAGCCACGCGGGCAGTTCGTGCGTCAGGAACGTCTCCCACTTATAGGTCCACGTTCCACCGTTGCCGACCGCTGGCTGATACCAGTCCGAATAGAAGCTGGACTCGCCGCCCACCGGCATCACGACCGACAGCCCGGAATTGTTGAACCACTCGAACGCGGGCAGGTTGATGTCCCAGCCGTTGTAGTCGTCCTGTGCGCGCAGGCCGTCGAGCAGATAGACCGCGTGCGTTCCGCCGCCCTGGAACTGCACCTTGATGTCGCGTCCCATCGACTGCGACGGCACCATCAGGTACTCGACGGGAAGTCCCGGCCGAGAGAACGCGCTTGCGGTGCCGACGCTGCCGATCCCGCTGACCGTGGCCACCATCAACAACGCTGCCAGCGCGGCGATCTCGAGCCGTTTCTTCACATGCCATAGCCGTTTCGTCACATCAAGCCGAACGTGGCGTGATCGGTTATCTATCCGAAATTCAGGCAGTTGTGCGCGGATTCGAAGTCGACCGTCAGCACTCTCTCAGCCACGTTGACCTGCGGAAATAAGTGCCCCCGGCAGGATTCGAACCTGCGACACCGGCTTTAGGAGAGCCGTGCTCTATCCCCTGAGCTACGAGGGCGTGACCCGCTGGGAGCTTACCGGTAGCAGGCCGGCGGGCCCGCACAGTGCGCCTCAGCGCAGTTCGGCGATGACCTTCGCGAACGGCTCGGCGTGTGGCTGCTGCACGGTGATGTAGGTGACTCCGTAGGTGTCGCGGTAGCCACGGATGGTGTCCGCGATGTCCTTCGTCGACCCCGACAACACCGAGGGTGCCCGCAACAACTCCTCGTCGGAGAGTTGCGGCAGGAACCGCCGGGGGATTGTCAGGTCCGGCATCCCCGAATCGTCGGTCGGCATCGCGGTGACGGAGATGTTGAGTTCGAGTTCGTCGAAGCGATCACCCGCCGCGTCGCGGACGAACGCGATGCGGTCGGCGAGCGGGTCGGAGTCGTCGGTGGCAGGGGCACCGCCGGTCAGCCCGATGATGTGGGCGCGCTGAGCTGCCATTGTGAGCAGCTTGTCGCCGTTGCCTGCGATGAGGATCGGCACGTCGGGCACGTTCTCGTTCATGTGCTCGGTCACGTGGCGCAGCCACTCGACGCGCTGACCCGCCGTCGGATAGGGCAGCTCGGCCTGCTCGAACTCGACCTCGTTGTATCCCGCACCGAGGCCGAGCTCGAAGCGTCCGCCGGACAGATCGCGCAGCGAGGTGGTGTCGCGGGCCAACAATGCCGGCCGGTAGAAACCCGCATTGAGCACGAACGTGCCGACGTGCAGCTTCTCGGTAGCCATCGCGACCGCGGTCAGCATCGGAAACGGGGCCGTCGTATAGAGATGATCGGCCATGTGCAGGACGTCGTAGCCCATGTCCTCGACGCGGCGCGCGGTGTCCTGCAGTGTGCTTCGACGACGCGCGGCCGTGAGACCGACACCGAACCGGAAATCCTTGATCATTTTGTGATCGTAAGCAGTCGCCCGTCAGGTTTGGCACGCGCGTCGAGTGGGAAATCCCGGGCCGAAAACACAAGGACTTCCCGCCGGATCCGGCCCGTCGTGAAATCTCCGACGGGCCGGATCAATGTTTGGACCATGACCAGCCATCCCACCTTCGGCGTAGAAGAAGAATTCCTTCTCATCGACCAGATGAGCGGCGAGCCGGTCGCCGTGAACGAGGCTGTGGCCGCCCACGCCGCCGAGCAAGGCGTCAAGCTGCAGTTGGAGCTGTCGAGCTGTCAGATCGAGACGACCAGCGAGGTCGTCAGTGGCAGTCGCGAACTCCGCCGGGAGCTGACCCGGCTGCGGCGCATTGCGGCCGAAGCGGCCGAGGCCAGCGGCGCGCGACTGCTCGCCGCCGGGCTGCCCCCGAACCGGCCGCACGAATTCCCCATCACCGACACGCCCCGTTACCGCGAGATCGGTGAGAAGTTCGGCACGATCGCCGAGGAGGGCGTCTGCGGCGCGCACGTGCATATCGCGGTGCCGAGCCGCGAACTCGCCGTCCGGGTCAGTAACCGGCTACGGCCGTGGCTGCCGCTCTTCCTCGCGCTGACCGCCAACTCGGCGATCTACCGTGACGCAGACACCGGTTACGCCAGCTGGCGCAGCATATTGTGGGCGCGCTGGCCGAGCGCCGGGCCGCCACCGCATTTCGACTCGGTCGGCGAGTACGACGCGACAGTGCAGATGTTGGTCCGCACAGGCGCGATGCTCGATGACGGCCAGGTCTATTGGGACGTCCGGCCGTCGGCGAAGTTCCCGACGGTCGAGGTGCGCGTCGCCGACGTGCCCGCCACGGTCGGTGAAACCGTGCTACTCGCTGCGTTGATCCGGGGCAGCGTGATGACGGCGCTCGACGACGAGCGGCGCGGTGAACCGACCACACCGCTGAGTCCCTACGCACTCAAGGCCGCGTACTGGAAGTCGGCGCGCGACGGTCTGGACGGCCACGCGATCGATCTGCGCGAAAGCCATGCGCCGGTTCCCGCGCGAAAGTTGTTGCAGCGCATGGTCGACCATGTCAGGCCCGCGCTTGAAGATGTCGGCGACTACCAGACGGTGTGCGCCGAGTTGGCGCGCCTGGACGACGAGGGCAACGGGGCGATTCGGCAGCGGCGCGCGTGGCACCGACGTGAAGACGTCAACGATGTCATCGCAGAATTGGTGGCCGCGACACTGTCTTAGGT
>DATJIX010000244.1:0-11131 GCA_035492865.1 Mycobacterium sp.
CAAATGGCTACCGCACGTCCAGCATCAGAGCGACACCGACGCCGCGGGCGCCACCCGGTTGGTGTTCACCCGCCCCGACGGGTTGAGCGATCTGACCGCGCGCGGCCCGCACACCGCCGATTCGGCGCCCAGCGGACCGTACGTCGTCGTCGTCGACCTCACCGGCGGCAGGGCCGGATTCCCGGTCGACGGCCGGGCCGGGGTCACGGTGATCACGCTGGGAAATCACCGCTCCGCGTATCGCATCCGCGTCGACGCCGACGGCACCGCCGATGACCGGTTGCCCAACCAGACATTCCGCCTGGTGACCTCGGCGGCCGATTCGATGACGCCGGCTCAGGCCGCCCGGGTGGCGCGCAAGCTTGCGGGGTGGTCGATCACGGGCACGATCATCGACAAGAGCGTGCGCGTGAACAAGAAGGTCGCCACCGAGTGGCACCAGATCGTCGGCGCGCAGACGATCGAAGAGGTCACGCCGGCCAGGTGGCGGATGTTCACCGACACCGATCGCGACCGGCTGCGGATCCCGTTCGGCCACGAACTGAAGACCGGCGATGTGATGTATCTGGACATCAAAGAGGGCGCCGAGTTCGGCGGCGGGCCGCACGGAATGCTCATCGGCACAACCGGTTCCGGCAAGTCGGAGTTCCTGCGTACGCTGATCCTGTCACTGGCCGCGACCCACCACCCGGACCAGGTCAACCTGCTGCTCACCGACTTCAAGGGCGGCTCGACGTTCCTCGGCATGGAGAAGCTGCCGCATACCGCTGCGGTGGTCACCAACATGGAGGAAGAAGCCGAGTTGGTCAGCCGGATGGGTGAGGTGCTCACCGGCGAGCTGGACCGCAGGCAGTCGATCCTGCGCCAGGCCGGTATGCAGGTCGGGGCGGCGGGCGCGCTGTCAGGGGTGGCCGAATACGAGAAGCACCGCGAACGTGGCGCCGACTTACCGCCGCTACCAACGCTGTTCGTTGTCGTCGACGAGTTCGCCGAGCTGCTGCAGAACCACCCCGACTTCATCGGCCTGTTCGACCGGATCTGTCGCGTTGGCCGGTCGCTGCGCGTGCACCTGCTGTTGGCCACCCAGTCACTGAACACCGGCGGCGTCCGGATCGACAAACTCGAGCCCAACCTGACGTATCGGATTGCGTTGCGCACCACCAGCTCCGCGGAGTCCAAGGCGGTGATCGGCACGCCAGAGGCGCAATACATCACGAACAAGGAGAGCGGCGTGGGGTTCCTTCGGGTCGGCATGGAGGACCCGGTCAAGTTCCACAGCGTGTGGACCGGCGTCAACTACGTGCCATCGGTCGTCGTCGAGGAGAACGGTGAGGTCAAGCCGCGCGTGCAGGCCGACAGCCGGCTGCGGATCCACCAGTTCACTGCGGCGCCGATCTTCGATACGGCGGTGACGACGCCATGAGCCTCGAGTCGGAACAGAGAGTGCTGCGCGAGGTGGTCCTCGATCAGCTGACCACCGGGGAGATCCGCGCATACCGAATGTGGTTGCCGCCGTTGGCCGATCCGACGCCGGTGAACGAGCTAGTCGAGAATGACCGGCAGCGGCAACCGCTGCGGTTCGGGCTGGGCATCATGGACGAGCCACGTCGGCACCGCCAGGAAGTCTGGGGCATCGACGTGTCGGCGGCAGGCGGCAACATCGCCGTCGGCGGCGCCCCGCAGACCGGCAAGTCGACGTTCCTGCAGACGCTGGTGCTGTCGGCCGCGGCCACGCACACCCCGAGGCAGGTGCAGTTCTACTGCATCGACCTCGGCGGTGGTGGCCTGATGTACCTGGAGGACCTGCCGCACGTCGGCGGGGTGGCCACCCGTTCCGAACCCGACCGGGTGAATCGTGTCATCGCCGAAATGAAAGCCGTTCTGCGCCAACGCGAAGCCATGTTCAAGCAGTACCGGGTCGGATCGATGGCCGGTTACCGGCAGATGCGCGAAGACCCCAACCATCCCGCTGCGGCCGATCCGTTCGGCGATGTGTTCCTGGTGATCGACGGGTGGCCCGCGTTCGTCGCGGAGTTCCCGGACCTGGAGCCCGTCGTGCAGGACCTCGCAGGGCAGGGGCTGGCGTTCGGTGTGCACACCATCATCTCGACTCCGCGCTGGACCGAGCTGAAGTCACGGGTGCGCGACTACCTCGGCACCAAGATCGAGTTCCGGCTCGGTGACGTCAACGAAACCCAGATCGACCGCATCACCCGCGAGATCCCGCAGAATCGGCCCGGCCGCGCCGTATCGCTGGAGAAGCACCACCTGATGATGGGGGTGCCGCGGCTCGACGGTGTGCACAGCGCCGACAACTTGGTTCCTGCGATCTCGGAGGCGGTGCAGATCATCGCCGCCCGCACCGTCGAGCAGGCGCCCCGGGTGCGGGTGCTGCCGGAGCGCATCTACCTCAACGAGCTGGATCCGCATCCGCCGGGACCGGACGCCGACTACCGCACCAGATGGACTGTGCCGCTTGGCATTCGGGAGTCGGATCTGTCGGTGGCCTACAACTCCATGCACATGACGCCGCACCTGCTGATCTTCGGTGCGCCCAAGTCCGGCAAGACCCGCATAGCGCACGCGGTGTCGCAGGCGATCTGCAAACGCAACAGTCCCGCGCAGGTGCGCTTCATGCTGGCCGACTACCGGTCGGGTCTGCTGGACGCGGTGCCCGAAAGTCATCTGCTCGACGCGGGCGCGGTCAACCGCAACAACGCCACGCTCGAGGAGGCGATCAAGGCGCTGGCCATCAATCTGCAGAAACGGCTGCCGCCTCCCGACCTGACCACCGCCCAACTGCGATCGCGGTCGTGGTGGACCGGGCCCGACGTGGTGTTGCTTGTCGACGACTGGCACATGATCGTCGCCGCCAGCGGCGTGGTTCCTCCGATGGCACCGCTGGCCCCGCTGCTGCCCGCGGCGGCGGACATCGGGCTGCACATCATCGTCACGTGTCAGATGAGCCAGGCTCACCGAGCCACCATGGACAAGTTCGTCGGCGCCGCCTATGGGGCGGGTTCGCCGACCATGTTCCTGTCTGGCGAGAAGCAGGAGTTCCCTTCAAGCGAAATCAAGCTCAAGCGCCGTCCCCCGGGGCAGGCATTTCTCGTCTCGCCGGATGCAAAAGAGGTGATCCAGGCGGCCTACGTGGATCCACCGGAAGAAGAAGTGTCGGCACCACCCTTCGGGGGCGGTTAAGATATGACGAGACACTCAGCAAAGTCAAAGACGACGCGTCAGCAAACGGGTCGGGGCATGGAATCCCGTACGTTTAGGCAACTGTCGCTGAGCCGCGCACAAATCGATATCCAGTGTTTTCGGAACGAGTGAGGAGTAACCGCAAATGCAACCAATGCAGCACAACCCCGCCGCCGTTGGCATCGGCTCGCAGGTCGTCGCAAATGGGGCGCGTGGCGCGGCCACCGGCACCGCGGCGTCGGCCGAGGTGACCGCGCTGGTGCCGGCGGGCGCCGATGAGGTTTCCGCCCACGCCGCCCTTGCGTTTGCCAGTGAAGGCGTCGAGGCGCTTGCGCTGAACACGTTCGCGCAGGAGGAGCTTTCACGCGCGGGTGCTGCATACATGGAGGCAGCGGGCATCTACACCGCGGTCGACGGCGAGAACGCAGCCGTCCTGTCGTAGGCCCGCAGTCGGGCCCATCGAAGACAGTCACCTATGCCAACACTTCCACAGATCGTCGCGATGATCTGGCATGGAATGCCGCCAGAACTCAACACCGCGCGGTTGATGGCCGGGGCAGGCGATGCGCCGATGCTCCAGGCCGCCGCGGGGTGGGAGGCACTCGCGATCTTCCTGGAAACGCAGGCTGACGAACTGGCTGGAAGCTTGGCGGCGCTGTCGTCGTCGTGGAACGGCGCGGCAAGCGAACGGGCCGTCTCGGCAACCATGCCGATGGTGGTCTGGCTACGCACCACGGCGTTGCAGGCGCAGAAGCGTGCGCTGCAGGCGACGTCGCAGGCGAGCTCGTATGCGATGGCGATGGCAACGACGCCGCCGATCCCCGAGATCGAGGCGAACCACGTCACGCACGCTGTCCTGGAGGCGACCAACTTCCTCGGCGTCAACACGGTTCCGATCGGGGTGAACGAGGCCGACTACTTCATCCGGATGTGGAACCAGGCGGCCTTCGCGATGGACGCCTACCAGGCGGAGACGGTGGCCAACACGCTGTTCGAGCCGATTCCGCCGATGACACCGATCGTCATCCCCGGGGTGGGCGAGAGCACCGTCGGGGCGGCACTCGGCCAGGTCGCGGCGCAGGCGCCGGGAGCCGTCGCCAGGGAAGCGGCGATCGCGCATGTCGGTGCGCAGGCCACCGTCGAGTCGGCGGGGCTGCAGGCCGGTCGGGGCGCGGCGCAGGCCAACCAGATGGGCACGGCGGCCGAAGGTCAGGCGCAAAAGGCGCAGAACGCTCAGCAGTTCAGCAACCAGGACCAGTTGCAGCAGGGCGCCCAGCAAGGCATGCAGATGGGCATGCAGATGGCGTCGCAATTGGGTTCGACGCTCGGGCAGCTGCCGCAGCAGGCCAGTCAGATGGTGATGCAACCGATGCAGCAGCTGACGCAACCGCTGCAGCAGGTCACGTCGATGTTCGGCCAGATGGGTGGTCTTGGCGGCGACAAGTCCGCCCAGATGGGGCTGATCGGAGCCAGCCCGCTGTCGAACCATCCACTGGTCGGGGGTACGGGTGCTGGGTCGGGAGCCGGGTTGGTGCGGGCCGCCTCGCTGCCCGGTGCCGGCGGCACGGCGGCGCGGACTCCGCTGATGTCGAAGCTCGTCGGGGCCGAACTCGAGCCGACGGTGTCGCCGGTGTCCGTGGCGGCGGGCGCGGCGGCGGGTGCGTCGGCGGCGGGTCTGGCGCCGGTCGGCTCCGGCGGCGGCGCGGGCCCGATGGGAATGATGGGCCACGGCAGTAAGAGTGGCGGATCGAAGCAGGGCCTGACGGCGCCGTCGCCGCTGGCCTACGACCTCGCCGAAGACGAAGAAGACGACTGGTAGTCGACCACAAGACTTCCCGGTCAAATGGCCGGAAAGACTCGCCATTCGTGGTGAGGACACGCAGAACAGAAGGAAGTTATCCAGATGGCACAGATGAATACAGATGCCGCTGTCCTCGCCAAGGAGGCAGCGAACTTCGAGAGGATCTCGGGCGAGCTCAAGGGCGTCATCGCGCACGTCGAGTCCGTCGCAGGTGCGTTGGCCGGTCAGTGGCACGGTCAGGCGGGCACCGCGGCCCAAGCCGCGCTGATGCGGTTCCACGAGGCCGCCGCTCGTCAGGTTCAGGAGCTGAACGACATTTCGGCCAACATCCACACCTCTGGTGTGCAGTACACCACCACCGATGAGGACCAGCACTCCACGCTGTCGTCCGCGATGCACCTCTGACCACTGACCACCGATAGAAACGGAGAAATCTTATGACTGAACAGCTTTGGAACTTTGCAGGAATCGAAGGCGGCGCCGCCGACATCCAGGGATCCGTGGCGACCACCGCCGGCCTGCTCGATGAGGGCAAGGGTTCGCTCGCTTCGCTCGCCGCGGTTTGGGGCGGCACCGGTTCGGAGGCCTACCAGGCCGTCCAGATGCGCTGGGACAGCACGTCGAACGAGCTGAACTCCGCACTGCAGAACCTCGCTTCGACGATCAGCGAGTCGAGTGCAACGATGGCCCAGACCGAAGCCGGCGTCACCGGGATGTTCGCATAACACGACGAGGCACACGTGGCGGGCGGGCCGGCCGTTATGACCGGACTCGCCCACCACGTGTCTTGCGTGAATTAGCAGTGATGAGAGGTACCCATGTCGGCCGACTATGACCGGCTTTTCCATTCTTCCGGAGACGCTGTGCAGACAGCCGAAGAGGAATCGGAGCGCGGCACCGCGGCGCCCATGCCCACCGGGCCTGGCCGCAGCGAAGTGACGCCGCCTCCAATGCCGATCGCCCCCACCAAGACTCAGGCGGCCCCGGCCCCCCCACCGCGGCAGACCGAGGTGACCACACAGATGCCGCCGACCCGTACCGCGCCGCAGCAGCGTCAGCCGAACGGGATGATGAGGGCGTCGCAGGCCACGTCGGCGGGCGCGCGCTTCGAGCAGCCTCGGACGGCCCCGACACCGCCGCCGCGGCCCGCCCCGGCACCCGCGCCGTCCAAGCACTTCGCCGAGGAGCAGTCCGAGGCAAGCAGCACCTGGCGGGCGAGCCAGGCGTCGGCCGGCCAGCCCGCGCCGACATCGGCGGCCACGATCGGAAACCATCGCGCCATCGACGCGCTCTCGCACGTCGGGGTGAAGTCGGCGGTCAAGATGCCGTCGCAGCGCGGGTGGCGGCACATGCTGTACATGCTGACCCGGATCAACCTGGGGCTGTCGCCCGATGAGCTCTACGAGATGGATCTGCACACCCGGATCCGCCGAAATGCACGCGATTCCTACCAGATTGGCGTGTTCGGGCTCAAGGGCGGCGTCGGCAAGACCGCAGTCACGGTCGCGCTCGGGTCCGCGCTGAGCAAGGTCCGCGGCGACCGGATCCTCGCCGTGGATGCCGACCCGGACGGCGGCAACCTCGCCGATCGCGCGGGGCGTCAGTCCGCGGCCACCGTTTCCGACCTGTTGGCCGACAAGGAGTTGGCCCGCTACAACGACATTCGTGCGTACACGAGCATGAACTCCTCGAACCTGGAGATTCTGTCCTCGGAGGAGTACAGCGGTGCGCGGCGGGAGTTCAACGACGACGACTGGAAGGGCGCGACGAACATCGTGTCGCGCTACTACAACCTGGTGCTCGCCGACTGCGGTGCCGGGCTGTTCCAGCCCGCCAGCCGCGGTGTGCTGTCGACGGTGTCCGGTCTGGTGATCGTTGCGAGCGCCTCGATCGACGGCGCCCGGCAGGCCGCGGTCACGATGGACTGGTTGCGGCAGAACGGATATCAGGATCTGCTTGGCCGCTCGTGCGTGGTGATCAACCACGTCACACCCGGCAAGCCGAACATCGACGTCGACGATCTGGTGCAGCAGTTCGAGCGGCACGTTGCGCCGGGTCGCGTCATCGTGCTGCCGTACGACAAGCACATCGCGGCGGGCACGGAGATCCAGCACGACCTGCTGTCCCGCACCTTCCAGCGGCGGATCACCGAGTTGGCGGCCGCACTGTCAGACGACTTCGACAGGCTCGAACGTCGGTGACCTCCACCGCCGCCGCAGCATCCACGTCGAGCGTCACGCCCGGCAGGCCGTCGACCACGCGAGTGACGATCCTGACCGGGCGGCGCATGACGGACCTGGTGTTGCCGGCGTCGGCGCCGATCGAGACGTACATCGACGAAACCGTCTCGGTGCTGGCCGATCTCCTGGAGGACACCCCCAAGGACGTGCTGGCCGGGTTCGATTTCACGGCGCAGGGCGTGTGGGCGTTCGCGCGCCCTGGCGCACCGCCGCTCAAGGGCGGCGAATCGCTCGATGACGCAGGAGTGGTCGACGGCTCGTTGTTGACCCTGGTGTCGGTCAGCCGCACGGAGCGGTACCGGCCGCTGGTCGAGGACGTGATCGACGCGATCGCGGTGCTCGACGAGTCGCCGGAGTTCGACCGCACCGCGCTGAATCGCTTTGTCGGCCTGGCCATTCCGGCGGCTGCGCTGGCGATCACGGTGATGTCGCTGGTGGCGTGGTCCCAAACGGGCCACGGCTGGTACTGGCCGGTGGCGCTGGGGGTGCTCGGACTCGCGGTGCTCGGCGGTAACGCGCTGGCGATGAGTCGGTTCAACAACATCGACATGGCGGAGAGCCTGCTGGCCGCCGCCGTGCCGGTGCTTGCCGGCGCCGTCGCATTGGCGGTGCCGCTGCCACGCGGGGTGGATTCCCTTGGTGCGCCGCAAGTTGCGGGTGCGGGCGCGGTCGCCCTGCTGTTGACGTTGGCGACGCGGGGCGGACCCCGCAAGCGCGCAGAGCTGGCGTCGTTCATGGCGATCACGTCGATCGCGGTGACCGCGGCGGCGATCGCCTACGGATACGGGTGGCAGTACTGGGTGCCGGCAGGCGCCGTCGCCTTCGGCCTCATCGTGGTGACGAACGCCGCCAAGCTGACGGTCGCGGTCGCGCGGATTGCGCTGCCGCCGATCCCGGCGCCGGGCGAGACGGTGCACAACGACGAACTGCTCGACCCCGTCGCAACGTCCGATGGCGTCAACGAGGAATCGTCGACATGGCAGGCGATCATCGAGTCGGTCCCCGACTCGGCGGCCCGGCTGCACGAACGCAGCCTGTTGGCCAAGCGGCTGTTGATCGGCTTCGTGACGGCGGGCGCGCTGGTGCTGTCGGCGGGCGCGATTGCGGTTGTCGAGCAGGGCCACTTCTTCATTCACAGCCTGATCGTCGCCGGTTTGGTCGCGGTCATCTGTGGCTTCCGGTCCCGCCTGTACGCGGAGCGCTGGTGCGCATGGGCGCTGCTGGCCGCGGCGGTCATCGTGCCGACGGGTGTGATGGTCAGGCTGTGCCTGTGGTACCCGCACAGTGCGTGGCTGGTGCTCAGTGTCTACACCGCGGCCGCGATCGTCGCGTTGATCATCGTCGGCGCGACCGAAGGTGTGCGCCGGGTGTCGCCGGTGACGAAGCGAATCCTGGAACTGACCGACGGCGCGGCCATCGCCGCGGTCATCCCGCTGCTCCTGTGGATCGCCAGCGTGTACGACGTGCTGCGCAACATCCGGTTCTAGGTCCGCGATGACACTCGAGGTCGACCCCGCCGTATTACAGGGTGCAGGAACAGCTTTCGGTCAGGCGGCCGACGGCCTTGCTGAGGTGCGGGCCGACACGCCGCTGAACGATGCCGCCGCGGCGGTGCACTCGCTGCAGATCTCCGACGCATGCCGCGCCGCGGCATCCGAGGTGACGGCCGAGGTGACCGCGGCCGCCGCCGACGCCCGTCAGTTCAGTGACAACCTGGAGGCAGCGGCGCGCTGGTACGAGAACCGAGATCAGGTCGCCGCAGACGCGATCAACAAGATCGACATTCCGGACTAGCCGCTACGACAGCGCGTCCGGCGGCAACGGCGCGTTGATGATGTCGCGGCCGTCGCGATGATCGGTGACGTCGCGGCACTCGCCGCGAACCTCGATGCCCCCGCTGCCGTTCGGCGCATAGGGGCGCAGCACGGTGACGATGTTGTTCTTGGCCAGCGATGTGGCATGGCTCGCGAAGCCGCTGTCACTGCTCCAGCCGTCGCGACGCAAGTCTTCGGCGAACGCCGCCACTTCGGCCTGGGAGCCTTCGTAGGTCGGCGCATGCGCATAGTCGATCTGAACCAGGCCGCGGAACGGCGGCTTGCCCTCGTCGCTGCACGCCTCAAACCGGAACGTCGCGCCGACGTCCTTGAGTTGCAACGTCTTGACCACGTCGCGGGCGGCCGCGATCGCTTGGGACTTGGCCTCGTCAGGTGTCATCGGGTCCGACACTCCGTCCTTCAACTTGTTCACCATCGCGCATCCCGAAACCGTCGCCACTGCCGTTGCGGTTGCCAGCAATAGCCGGAGCCCAATCATCGCCATTCCTTCTAGTGATAGTGACCGGAGGTGGGTGTGCGGAACAGTTCAGGGTCCACCGAATCCGCGAACACGTATTCGCCGCGATGACGGGCGGTCATGTCGTGCGCCTCGAGCAGCCCACCGTTGCCCGACGTGATGTCGGCGATGGCGTAGAGGGATTCGCTGCCCGGCGTGAAGTATTGGGAGTGGTCCCCGAACGGGTTGGTCAGGCCGGGCACCTCCGCCTTGAACCGTGTCGACCCGAATCCGTCGAGCGCCGGGTCCGTGCCGAGCCCGACCGGAATCCCCGGTGTCGGCAGGTCGAAGGGACTTGGCGGGAACGGCGTGATCGGGATCTGCTGGCTGCCGAAATGCGTGACCGGGTCCGATGACGCCGCCCCGACGTAGACGTGGCCGCCGCCGGGCAGGTGGAAGTCGGCCGCGCTTTTGGCAAGGTCCGTACCCGGCGAGCCCACCAGCACGACGTCGTCGGTGTGCATGCCGGAGCCAGCGGCGGCGTCTGCCACCGTCGTCGAGCCGTAGGAGTGGCCGATCACCGTGACGTGGGAATCCTTGTCCCCGTTGGTGACATCGAACGCGTTGACGTCGGGTGCGAGCAGCGCACCGCCCTGTCGCGCCAGATCGGTCTGTGCGATCCGGAGGTCCGTCGGACTGTCGGGGGCGTCGTAGCCCATCCACATCACCACGGAATTCTTCTTGGTCGGATCGGCGCTCTGAGTCTCGTTGTAGACGTTCAGGCCGTCCGGCCGCCTGAAGTATCCGTCCCGAACGCTGTTCCCGGTGCCGGGCACCAAAACGGTGGTGTTGTCGGCCTCGTCCGGGTTGCCGATCGCCAGGGCAGCGCGACCCTGACCGCCGAACTCCTCAGGCTGGTAGGTATGCAGGAAGACCGGATTCTTCGGGACACCGTTGGCGTCCCTCTGCTCGTTCAACGCGATACCGGTGTCGACTTGGGTGGCGTTGCGGTACCGGGTGACGTCTCGTTGCGTCAGTCCGTACTTGCCGGGATCGGCGAGCACCACCTCGTCGGATACCCCGGCATTGGCGGCCGCGTGGCGGACCCGATCCAGATCCCGCTCCACCACCCTACGATTGGCGTGATCGCGAGTGGCCACCGGGATGCCGTTGAGGTTGCCGATCCGCTCGGGCTCCTGGTCCGCAAGCCGTTGCCGCTCTTCGGGACTCAGCGAATCCCACCACTGCTTCACCTGTTGCGGGTCGGTGCCCGGGTCGGGGATCGTCGTCGTCGACCGTCCGGGTGGGGACTGCGGCACGCCCGCACCGGCGATGGCCGACGCCGTCGCCCGGTCGACACCGTCGAAGGTTTCGAGCAGCTTCTCGAGCAACGCCGTGTATGCCGCCGCCATCACGGGCGTCATCAATCTGCCGAAACCCGTCGCGCGCACCGAGCCGTCGTCACTGACGAGGCCGCCCAGCGCCGTCGCCTGCCCTGCGGCACCGAGGATGTGCGACCGCAGCGATGCCAACTGGGTGCCTCCGGAAATCAGTGTCGCCTGAATCCGCTGCAGCCTGATTTGTAATTGGAGCTGGCGGCGCAGGTTCTCCTCCGCGC
>DATJIX010000245.1:0-13561 GCA_035492865.1 Mycobacterium sp.
GTGTAGATCTCGTACTTGGCACCGACGTCGATGCCCCGGGTGGGCTCATCGAGAATCAGCACGTCGGGATCGGTGAACAGCCACTTGCTCAGCACCACCTTCTGCTGGTTGCCACCCGACAGCTTGCCTGTGACGGCTTCCACGGTGGATGCCTTGATCCGCATCGAGGCGCGGTACCCCTCACCGACTTCGGCTTCCTCGTGCTGATTTACCACGAACCGCTTGCTGATCTTGCCCAGCGACGGCAGGGTGATGCTTCGCGCGATGCTGTCCATCAGGTTCAGGCCAAGGTGCTTGCGGTCCTCGGTCGCATAGGCGATTCCATTGCGGATCGCATCCGAGACGGTTCGGGTGCTGACCTCGCGATCACCCTTGAACACCTTGCCGCTCACATACTTTCCATACGTGCGGCCGAACACGCTCATCGCGAGTTCGGTCCTGCCGGCACCCATCAATCCCGCGATGCCGACGATCTCGCCCGCACGCACGTTCAGTGACACGTCGTCGACGACCCTGCGGTGCTGATCAATCGGGTGAAGCACGGTCCAATTGGCCACCGCGAAAGCGACATCGCCGATCTCGCGCTCGGGGCGGGGCGGGAAGCGTTGGGTGAGGTCGCGCCCCACCATTCCCCGGACGATGCGATCCTCGGTGAGGTCTTCACCGACGTTGATGGTCTCGATGGTGTTTCCGTCCCTCAGAATCGTGACGGTGTCCGCCACCTGCATCACCTCATTGAGCTTGTGCGAGATGATGATCGAGGTGATTCCGCGGCCGCGCAGATCCACGATGAGGTCGAGCAGGTGGCGGCTGTCGGAATCGTTGAGGGCCGCCGTCGGCTCGTCCAGAATCAGTAGACGGACCTTCTTCGAAAGCGCCTTGGCGATCTCGACGAGCTGTTGCTTGCCCACGCCGATGTCCGCGACGCGGGTTTGCGGACTCTCCGGAAGGCCGACCAGATCGAGCAAGGCCTGTGCCTCGGTGAGCGTTCGATCCCAACCGATCACACCACAACGACTGAGTTCGTTGCCGAGGAACACGTTTTCGGCTATCGACAAATACGGCACCAGGGCCAGCTCCTGGTGGATGATCGCGATGCCGGCCCGCTCGCTGGAGCGGATGTCCTTGAACTCGCAGACTCGCCCATCGAACAGGATCTCGCCCTCGTAATCGCCGTGCGGATAGACGCCGCTGAGGACTTTCATCAACGTCGACTTGCCTGCGCCGTTCTCCCCGCAGATCGCGTGGATGGCGCCTGCCTTCACCGTCAGGTCCACGTCGGACAATGCTGTCACGCCGGGGAACTTCTTGGTGATGCCCCGCATCTCCAACAACGTGGAGGTCACTGCACCTGCGCCGCGGTGTAGTAGCCCGAATCAACCAGCGCCGCCCGGTAATTCGACTTGTCCACACTTACCGGCTGGAGCAGGTACGAGGGCACCACCTTGACGCCATTGTTGTACGTCTTCGTGTCGTTGACCTCCGGCTTGCCACCGGTGAGCACGGCATTGGCTTCCTGCACCGCGGCTTTCGCCAGTTCGCGGGTGTCCTTGAACACGGTCTGCGTCTGCTCGCCGGCCACGATCGACTGCACCGACGCCAGCTCGGCGTCCTGCCCGGTGACGATGGGCAACGGCTTCGCCGCGTTCCCATACCCTGCACTCTTCAGCGCCGAAAGGACGCCGCGGGAAATTCCGTCGTAGGGCGACAGCACCGCGTCCACCCGCGCGGTGGTGTAAGCCTGGCTCAGCAGGTTGTCCATTCTCGATTGGGCCAATCCGCCATCCCAGCGCAGCGTCGCGATCTGGTCGAACGACGTCTGGCCGCTCTTGACGACGAGCTTGCCGCTGTCGATGTAGGGCTTGAGCACGCTCATCGCACCGTCGAAGAAGTAGGTCGCGTTGTTGTCATCAGGCGAGCCGGCGAACAGCTCGATGTTGAACGGTCCCTTTCCTTGGGCCAGCCCGAGCTTGTCGACGATGTAGCTGCCCTGCAGCACACCGACTTTGAAGTTGTCGAAGGTTGCGTAGTAGTCGACGTTGGGAGTGCCCTTGATCAGCCGGTCGTAGCTGATCACCGGGATCTTGGCGTCCGCCGCGTGCTGCAGCGTGGTGGTCAACGACGACCCGTCGATGGGCGCAATGACCAAGAGCTTGACGCCCTTGGTGATCATGTTCTCGATCTGCGATACCTGGTTCTGCACGACGTCGTCGCCGTACTGCAGATCGGTCGTGTAACCCAACGACTGGAATTGGTCGACCATGTTCTTGCCGTCGGCAACCCAGCGCTCTGACGATTTGGTCGGCATTGCGATTCCGACGGTGCCCTTGTTCCCATCGCTGCCTGCCGCGCTGTCGGTGGACCGGCCGCAGCCGGCGAGCGCCAGCGTGGTCAGCAGCGCCACCAGGGCGACCCAGATCAATTTCCTCACGAATTCCTCCTGAATGGCCACGGCACGCGGACGAAAGCGGGTTCCCGCGTGGAGCAGAATGTGAGCGTTAACATCTCGGGCGATAGTATGTGATCGACCTCACTGAGTTGTCAACAAGTCATTTCGATCTGGGCTCTGAGCTCTGCATTTGTCGGATCGGATGGCGCCTGCCCCCGCAGGCTTCAGTGGGCGGCGGCTTGCGATATCCACCGTTGACACCCTTCAAGTGTTAACGCTAACATCCTGGCTCTGTAACGCCGGTCACACCCGCAGGTGCGGTTAGGAGACTTTGCCGACCTGTCCCGCAAGCGACCGACTTCGACAACCGACGAGTGAGGAGTTGCGGTGAAGAGAACCCTTGCAGCGGCGCTGGGCGCCCTGATCGCCACCACCTTGGTGGGCTGCGGAAGCGGCCCGGCACCAGGAGGATCCGCGGACGGCAAGACCACCATGGGCTTCTCGCAGGTCGGTGCCGAAAGCGGTTGGCGAACCGCGAATACCAAGAACATCCAGGAAGCTGCGCCCGCGGCCAACATCGACTTGAAGTTCTCCGATGCCAACGGAAAGCAGGAGAACCAGATCTCGGCGATCCGCTCGTTCATCCAGCAGCACGTCGACGTGATCGCGTTCAGCCCCGTGGTGCGCACCGGCTGGGACGCGGTGTTGCTCGAAGCCAAGAACGCGGGCATCCCGGTGATCCTCACCGACCGTGCGGTCGACACCCAGGAGAAGGACGTCTACAAGACCTTCGTCGGTGCCGACTTCGTCGAAGAGGGACGCCGCGCCGGCGACTGGATCGTGAAGCAGAACGCGACGGCGCCGGGACCGGTGAACATCGTCGAATTGCAAGGCACCACCGGCGCCGACCCCGCCATCGACCGCAGCAAGGGATTCTCCGAGGCCATCGCGGCGAATCCAAACCTCAAGGTAATCGCCTCGCAGACAGGCGATTTCACCCGTTCCGGGGGCAAGCAGGTGATGGAAGCCTTCCTGAAGGCGCACCCGAAGATCGACGTGGTATTCGCCCAGAACGACGACATGGGCCTTGGCGCCATGGAGGCAATCGAGGCGGCTGGGCTCAAACCGGGACAAGACGTCAAGATCGTCGCGGTCGACGCCACCCACGACGGCATGCAGGCGCTTGCCGACGGCAAGTTCAATTACCTCGTCGAATGCAATCCGCTGCTCGGCCCGCAATTGATGGATCTTGCCAAGAAGGTCGTGGCCGGTGAGTCTGTGCCGCCGCGGGTTGTCGTGCCCGACAAGACTTTTGACCAACAGCAAGCCATCGCGGCGCTGCCCGATCGCAAGTACTGACCCCCCTCACCGACCTTGACCCCGGGAAAGCGACTTCAGATGCCGACGACATCCACCACCGAGCCGTTGGCTCCCGTGGTTGAGATGCGCGATATCAGCATCAGCTTTCCCGGGGTCAAGGCCCTGGACGGCGTCACGTTCGCGCTGCGGCCCGGCGAGGTGCATGCGCTCATGGGCGAGAACGGAGCAGGCAAGTCCACTTTGATCAAAGCGCTCACCGGCGTGTACGACATCGACGCGGGCAGTATCACGGTGGCCGGCGTGCCATGCCGATTCACCGGTCCGCGACAGGCACAGGAAGCTGGGATCAGCACGGTCTACCAGGAAGTCAACCTGTGCACGAATCTGACCGTGGCAGAGAATATTCTGCTGGGCCGCGAACCGCGCAGGCTCGGACGTATCGACCATCGGGCGCTGAACCGGCGCGCCCGCGATCTGCTGTCGACCCTCGAACTCGACATCGACCCGCGCTCAACGCTGGGATCTCATCCCATCGCCATTCAGCAACTCGTCGCGATCGCGCGGGCCACCGCCGTATCGGCACGTGTCCTGATCCTCGATGAACCCACGTCGAGTCTGGACGCGGGGGAAGTCGCCGAACTCTTCAGGGTGATGCGGCAGTTGCGTGACGGCGGCACGGCGGTGCTGTTCGTTTCGCACTTCCTCGATCAGGTGTATCAGATCTCGGACCGAATGACGGTGCTCCGCAACGGCCGCCGAGTCGGCGAATACCTCACCGCCGAGGTGGACCGGCACCAGCTCATCTCCGCGATGCTGGGTCGGGAGCTGGACCTGCTCGACAAGATCGCCGATACCGCCCCTGGCGCGCACCGCAACGAGTTGACCCCGCCGATTGTGAGCACTTCAGGCATCGCCCGGACGCCGCGGGTTCAGCCATTCACCCTCGACATCTACTCCGGTGAGGTCGTCGGTCTTGCCGGGTTGCTCGGCTCGGGCCGAACCGAATTCGCCCGCCTGTTGTTCGGCGCAGACCGGGCAACGAGCGGGGCGCTCAGCATCGAAGGGAAGCCGGCCCGGTTGCGATCACCGCGGGCCGCGATCGCGCGGGGGTTCGGGTTCACGTCGGAGAACCGCAAGAGTGAAGGCGTCATCGGTGAGCTCAGTGTCCGCGACAACCTGGTGCTGGCGCTGCAGGCACGGCGCGGCTTCGCCCGGCCGCTATCGGCGAGGGCCAAGCACAGACTCGTACGAAACTACATGGAAACGCTGGATATCCGGCCCCGCGATCCGGAGATACTCATCAAGAACCTCAGCGGCGGCAACCAGCAGAAGGTGCTGCTGGCTCGTTGGCTGATCACCCAGCCTGCGCTCCTCATCCTCGATGAGCCGACCCGCGGGATCGACGTCGGGGCGAAGGCCCAAATCCAGAAGCTGGTCAGCGATCTGGCAGCCGACGGAATGGCCGTGCTGTTCATCTCGGCTGAACTCGACGAGGTAGCCCGCATCAGCGACCGCATCGCAGTACTGCGCGACGGGCGCAACATTGCACAGATCGACGGAGGCTGCCCGGTCTCGGAACTCACCCGCTTGATCGCCGTCGGGAGCCAACGTTGATCCATCGCCTGACCTCCTCGCCGCTGTTGTGGCCGATGCTGGCACTGATCGCCTTGCTGGGCCTCAATGTCGTTCTGACCCCGTCGTTCTTGACCATTCGCGTCGAGGACGGTCATCTCTACGGAAGCCTGATCGACATCCTGCGCAATGGCGCACCGACCATGCTCGTCGCGTTGGGGATGACTCTGGTCATCGCGTCGCGCGGGATCGACCTGTCGGTTGGCGCGGTGGTGGCGATCTCCGGTGCACTGTCATGCGCGCACATTGCGTCGGCGTCCGACTCGGGCAGCGCGGCAACCATTGTCTCCGCGATTCTCATCGCGCTCGCCGCCGCCGTCATTCTCGGCCTCTGGAACGGGATGCTGGTGTCCACCTTCGGGATTCAGCCGATCATCGCCACCTTGGTGCTGATGACGGCGGGGCGCGGCGTCGCGTTGCTGATCACTAAGGGCCAAATCGTCACCGTGACAAGTGAACCGTTCAAGGTGCTCGGCGCGGGCTACGCCCTTGGCCTGCCGGTGGCGATCCTCGTCAGCCTGGCTGTCTTCGCGGTCGTTGGACTGATCACCCGGCGAAGCGCCCTTGGCATGCTTCTGGAATCCATCGGCATCAACCCCGAGGCCAGCCGACTGGCCGGCGTGCGATATCGCACTATCGTGTGCGCCGTCTACGTGTTCAGCGCGCTGTGTGCCGGTGTCGCGGGGTTGATGATCGCCTCCAACATCTCGGCCGCCGACGCCAACAATGCGGGGCTCTGGATCGAGATGGACGCCATCCTCGCGGTGGTGATCGGTGGCACGTCGCTGCTGGGCGGTCGCTTCAGTCTGACGGGAACGATTCTGGGCGCCTTGATCATTCAGACCCTCACCACCACCGTGTACACCGCGGGCATCACCCCGGAAACCACGCTGGTCTTCAAGGCGATCGTCGTCATCGCTGTCTGCCTGATGCAAGCACCGAAGTTCCGCCAATTGATGCGACGACGGCGACGAGGCGCGGCCCCGATGCGGCCGACTGTGCCGGAGCCCGGAGTCCCCGAGCTGGACAAGGTGGCGGCATCGTGAGCACTCAAACCCTGCTACGCCGGGCGATCCGGCGACCGGTCAACGCCCAGCGCGTGCATGGGCGGTACCTGGCCCCGCTGGCATCCGTCGTTCTCTTCGTCGCGCTGTTCAGCACGGTCATCCTGCGCTATGCCTTTGCCAGCCCCTCGCAGGTGTTCCTCAACCTGCTCGTCGACAACGCCCATCTGATCGTGCTCGCTGTGGGGATGACGTTTGTGATCCTCACCGGCGGTATCGATCTGAGCGTCGGGTCCGTCGTAGCGCTGTCCACAGTGATCCTGGCCAAGGCCCTTCAATCCGGCTGGCCCACACCGGTTGCGATCGCAACCGTGCTGATCGTCGGCCCCTTGCTCGGACTCCTGATGGGCACCGTCATCGAGCTGTTCGAGGTGCAGCCGTTCATCGTCACGCTCGCAGGCATGTTCCTGGCCCGTGGCCTGTGTTACGTCATCAGCGTTGACACGCTACCGATCAAGGATCCGTTACTGCGTTCGCTCGGCCTGAACTACGTGTACCTCTACGAGGACAAGTTCATCCGCTGGACGGTGGTCATCGCACTCACTGTCGTGGTGGTGGCGATGTTCGTGCTGCACGAAACCCGGTTCGGACGAACGGTATACGCGATCGGCGGCAGCAGACAGTCGGCCCAGTTGATGGGGCTCGCTGCCGCGCGTACTCAGATCTCGGTATACGTCATCAGCGGCTTCTGCGCAGCGTTGGCCGGTTTGTTGCTCGGCGTACAGAAGCTGTCCGGCTACAGCCTCAACGGCGTCGGCCTGGAGCTCGACGCGATCGCCGCGGCGGTTATCGGAGGTGTGTTGCTCTCCGGCGGAGTCGGTTTCGTATTCGGCTCGCTGATCGGTGTGCTCGTTCTCGGCACCATTCAGGTCTTCGTCACCACCGAGAACCTCGATTCGTACTGGACTCGAATCATGACCGGCATCATGCTGCTGATCTTCGTACTCGTCCAGCGCGTACTGGTCAGGAACACCCGATGACGGCGGAGCCTACGCCGCGCCGACCCGTCATGGCGGACGTCGCCCGCCTGGCGGGCGTCTCCCATCAGACGGTGTCGCGGGTCATCAACGGATCGGCGAGCATCCGACCCAGCACACGGGACCGGGTGCAGCGGGCGATCGCCGACCTCGGATACCACCCGAACACCGCTGCGCGCGCATTGGTCACCAGGAGATCTCGGACCATCGGGATCATCGGCAGCAACACCGCCCTCTTCGGGCCGGCCAGCATTCAATTCTCGATTCAGGATGCGGCCCGCACCGCAGGATATTTCACCAGCCTGGTCACTCTCGCGACCGTGACCCACGACGAATTGCGCGAGGCGCTTGCTTATCTCAGCCGGCAGTCGGTGGAGGCGATCGTCATGATCGTCACACAGCAAGACGCGCTCGCCGTGGTGCGTTCGGAGGCCACCACCATCCCGTTGATCGTCGTCGAGGGTGAGTTGTCGGGGCGCGGGTTGAGCGTCGGTGTCGACCAGATGGAAGGCGCACGGCTGGCGACGCAGCACCTGATCGACCTCGGACACCGCGACATCGTCCATATCAGCGGCCCGCTGACGTGGACCGAGGCCCGTGCCCGTCGCACGGGATACATCGAGGTCATGCGCGCTGCCCATCTGCAAGTGCGTGCCGACCTTGAAGGCGACTGGAGCCCGGCACGCGGCTACGCACTTGGCCGAGAACTGGTGAAGCGCAACGATTTCTCGGCCGTCTTCGTCGCCAACGACCAGATGGCGATAGGAATTCTGCACGCCTTCGCACAGGCCGGAATCGCTGTGCCGGACGACGTCAGCCTGATTGGTTTCGACGACGTTCCGGAAGCCGCCTACCTCAATCCCGCGCTGAGTACGGTCCGGCAGGACTTCCATGCCGTCGGCCGGCGCGCCATCGAACTTCTGACCGCCGTCCTCGACGGAGTCTCGCCGGCCACGCCACTGCTCGCTCCCGAACTCGTCGTTCGAGATAGCACCCGCCCGCATACCAGGATCAAGTGAGGATCTCGATGCCACGCCAGAAGTACACGATCGGAATCGATTTCGGCACGCTCTCGGGGCGCGCCGTCGTCGTTCGAGTAGATGACGGAGAGGAAATCGCCAGCGCGGTTCACGACTACGATCACGGCGTACTGACCCAGTCGCTACCGGTCGGTGACGTGCGCCTGCCCGCCGAGTGGGCGCTGCAGGTACCCGAAGACTACCGGCGCGTGCTGAAGATCGCGGTACCGGAAGCCATCAGTCGAGCCGGCATCGATCCTGGCGACGTGATCGGTGTCGGCACCGATTTCACCGCATGCACCATGATCCCGACACGTGCCGACGGCACACCGCTCTGCGAGACAGCAGCATACGAAGATCGGCCCCACGCATACGCCAAGCTATGGAAGCACCACTCTGCGCAGCCGCAGGCCGATCGGATCAACGCGATCGCGGCCGACCGGAATGAACCGTGGCTCAAGCGATACGGCGGCGTCATCTCGTGCGAGTGGGAGTTCGCGAAGGCACTGCAGATCCTCGAGGAGGACCCCGAGGTCTATCACGCCATTGATCGCTGGGTCGAGGCCGCCGACTGGATCGTGTGGCAGCTGTGCGGGTCTTACCTACGAAATGCGTGCAGCGCAGGGTACAAGGGCATATTCCAGAACGAGTGCTACCCGACCCGGGATTTCCTGGCCGCGCTCCACCCCGAATTCGCCGACTTCGTCGACGCCAAGCTCGACCAACCGATCGCGGCGTTGGGCCGTGTCGCCGGACCGCTGACCGAGGAGGCCGCGCGATGGACCGGCCTTCCGGCCGGGCTGCCGGTCGCCGTCGGCAACGTCGACGCACATGTCACTGCGGCAGCGGCCGATTCCCTCGAGCCCGGCCAGCTGCTTGCCATCATGGGCACCTCTACCTGCCACGTGCTGAATGCGGCTGTGCTGCGGGAGGTCCCGGGTATGTGTGGTGTCGTCGACGGTGGCATTGTCGCCGGGTATTGGGGGTATGAAGCGGGTCAGTCCGGTGTCGGCGACATCTTCTCGTGGTTCGTCGACAACTGTGTACCCGCGGCCGTCCACGAGGAGGCCCGCGTTCGCAATGTCTCCGTCCATGACCTGCTCACCGAACAGGCCTCGGCGCAGCGCGTCGGCCAGCACGGACTGCTCGCACTGGACTGGCACAGCGGTAACCGTTCGGTGCTGGTCGACCACCAGCTATCGGGTGTGATCGTCGGACAGACGCTGGCCACCACGTGTGCCGATATGTATCGAGCGTTGTTGGAGGCGACGGCCTTCGGCACCCGGATGATCATCGAGACCTTCGTCAACAGCGGTGTCCCGGTGACCGAACTCGTGGTCGGCGGCGGCCTCCTCAAGAACCACCTGCTGATGCAGATCTACGCCGACGTGGTGGGATTGCCTCTGTCGACGGTCAATTCGGCCCAGGCGCCCGCGCTGGGCGCTGCGATTCACGCCGCCGCGGCTGCGGGCGCGTACCAGGATGTGCTCGCCGCGGCCAACCAGATGGGTGGTCGTACCCGCAACGCCTACACACCGATTGTCGACAACGTCGCGCGCTACGACCAGCTCTACGCGGAATACGTCAAGCTGCACGACTGGTTCGGCCGCGGCAACGCCATGATGCGCACGCTGCGCGAGATATCCACCCCCGCAAGAGCTGGAGCTTCGCGATGACCGTCACTGGCGAAATCAACACCATCGTCGCGCGACTCCGCCAGGAAGTTTGCGACCTGCATGCGCAGCTGACCAGGTATCAGCTCGTGATCTGGACTGCAGGCAACGTCTCCGCGCGGGTACCCGGTCACGACCTGATGGTGATCAAGCCGTCCGGCGTGGACTACGACGCGCTCACGGCAGGCGACATAGTGGTGTGCGATCTGCACGGCAACCTGGTCGACGGCCACCTCGCCCCATCGTCGGACACGGCGGCCCACGCGTACGTCTACCGGCACATGCCGGAGGTAGGCGGCGTGGTGCACACCCACTCCACGTACGCCACCGCGTGGGCGGCCAGGGGCGAGCCCATTCCCTGCGTGCTGACGATGATCGCCGACGAGTTCGGCGGCGACATCCCGATCGGTCCGTTCGCCCTCATCGGCGACGACTCCATCGGACAGGGCATCGTTGAAGCGTTGCGCGGCAGCCGATCTCCCGCCGTCCTCATGCGCAACCACGGCCCGTTCACCGTCGGACCCGATGCCCGCTCGGCGGTCAAGGCAGCCGTGATGGTCGAAGACGTCGCACGCACCGTGCACATCGGCAGGCAACTCGGCGCACTCGACCGCATCGACGGACGGGACATCACCGCACTCTTCGACCGCTACCAGAACGTCTACGGCCAACCGGCCGCTGCGCAGGAAGGCTCGACACAATGATCGATTCGCGAATGCTCGATGGCGAAGTGTGGTTCGTCACCGGCAGCCAATCCATGTACGGCCAGGACACCCTGGATCAGGTGGCGAGTCAGTCTCGTCAACTCACCGAGCAGCTCGACGGCTGCGCCGAGATTCCGGTCAGAATCGTCTGGGTACCAACGGTCATCACGGCCGACAACATCGCCGCGGTGATGCGCCAAGCCAACGACAGCGCCCAGTGCATCGGCGTGATCGCTTGGATGCACACATTCTCCCCTGCGAAGATGTGGATCCGCGGACTGAAGACACTTCAGAAACCGCTGCTGCACCTGCACACACAGTTCGGCGTCGAACTGCCCTGGGGCAGCATCGATATGGATTTCATGAACCTCAATCAAGCCGCTCACGGCGACCGCGAATTCGGCTACATCCAGTCACGGTTGTCGACGTCGCGCAAGACAATCGCCGGACATGTCAGCGATCAGCGGACCCGCTCACGCATCGGGGCGTGGACCCGCGCCGCGCTGGCGACCGCCGAGCTCGCAACGCTTCGCGTAGCCCGGTTCGGCGACAACATGCGCAACGTAGCCGTCACCGAGGGCGACAAGGTGGAAGCCGAGGCGCATTTCGGCGCATCGATCAACACCTATCCGGTCAACGAGCTGGTCGACGTTGTCGAGCGAGTGCCCGCCGCCGAGGTGGACAAACTCGTCCGCGAGTACGAACACGCCTATCGGCTTGCGCCAGAGCTTCGGCCGGGCGGCGAGCGCCACACGTCGCTCCGGCACGGCGCGCAGATCGAAGCGGGCCTGCGAAAGTTTCTGGAAACCGGCGGTTTTCACGCGTTTACCACGAACTTCGAGGACCTGGGAGGGCTGCGGCAATTGCCCGGCCTCGCCGTGCAACGTCTGATGGCCGATGGCTACGGCTTCGGCGCCGAAGGCGATTGGAAGACCGCGGTCATGCTGCGGGCGGTCAAGGTGATGGCCGAGGGGCTGCCCGGCGGAACCTCGTTCATGGAGGACTACACCTACGACCTGACGGCGGGCGCCGAACGGGTGCTGGGGGCGCACATGCTGGAAGTGTGTCCGTCCATTACCGACGACGTGCCGTCGCTAGAGGTGCACCCCTTGTCGATCGGTGGCCGCGAGGATCCCGTCCGATTGCGGTTCACGGCGACACCAGCTGATGCAGTGATCCTCGGAATAAGCGACATCGGTTCGCGATTCCGTCTGGTGGCCAACGAAGTTCGGGTGGTCGAGCCGACGGCCCCACTTCCGAATCTGCCAGTGGCATGCGCGGTGTGGGAACCGCGCCCAAGCTGGTCGGTCGCGGCAGAGACGTGGCTGATGGCGGGCGCGCCCCACCACACCGTGCTCACCACTGCGGTCGAGACGGAGATGCTCGAGGACTTCGCCGCGATGACCGACACCGAGTTGCTGGTGATCGATGCCGACACCACCGTGCGCGGATTCGTTCGGGAGCTGAAGTGGAACGACGTGTACCACCACGCCGCGGCGGGACTCTGACCGGGAAAGGGTCGCGCAAGCAGCGGTTGGATCGCTTCGACCGCGACCTGCTCGTGTTCATTCTCAGTTGGGCGCCGTACGGCGGACCGCCCGACAACGAATGCTTCGTGGAGTTCGGGATGAGCGCCGAGCGGGTGCGCGAGCGGTGCGTGCAAGTGGTGTCCACAACGCGTGCGGTTGATTGCGGTGACGAGGAGCGTGAGCTGCTCCTGCGCACCTGCAAGCTGCTGCTTGGCAGCCCGAGTCAACGCGAAAGTCGGTCCATTGCTTCGTTGAACAAGCCGAACGTGAACCGCTTCGTGCGCCGGGCGGCGTTGGTGAGAACCTTGCGCCCCGCAGAGACAGGACGCAGCCCAACGTCGTCGCCAACCCGGACCCTGCCCCCGCTGTCGATCCAGCAATAGACACCGAGGCAGCGCTGCGCTCGGGTGGCCACTGCCTTGGTGATGCGCCGATCGACCTCGAGACCGGGCTGCGCACGGCTGGGTATGACACAACGAATCGTCGGCATCGCGACGTTGAGAACAATGTCGCCCAGCACAAGCTGCGCTCCGGTCCAGTGCGACTCCGGCAGGCCGTCCTCTGGACTGTCAAGCGCCAGAAGCATATTGGGACGAAATCGGCGCACATCGAGGTCGCTGCCGACTTCCGCGCCAATGGTCGCAAGACTGGTCTTGGTCAGCACATGGACGGGAGCCAGGTCGACGAACATGCCTGGTGGTGTCGAGTAGCGGGTGAAGTTGACCATGTCGGTGACCCGGACCATCGAAAGATCGGGCAGCTTCTCATCGGCCGACATGCCGAAGGCGGACCGAAGCCAAGAGCCCGACATGGTCTCGGAGCGCTCTTCGCGGGTCAGCTTGTGCAGGCTGGTGTCTTCGGCCGGAGGGAGCGCGGTCAGCCGGAGTTCGCGACCGGCCAGTTCAGACAGCTTGGCGTGCACCGCGTCATCACTGCTGGAAATCACCGTTCCGTCGGGGAAGGTGATCTCGACCTCGGGAGCGTTGCCCGGGCCTGCGTCGGGCGGGACCGCGCCGGGGTAGGAAGCCGTCGCGGTCAGCAGCACTGGGAGTTGCCTCGCGGACGCCGTGACACCCTTTTGGACGTCGCGCACGGCCCACAACCGATCGCCAAGCACTCCCCTGGCGCTGACGTCGGCCTGTTCGATACGGGCGCCGCCCAGCGACTTGACCGGATAGCGCCAAAGTTCCGCAACCTGACCGATGGTCATGGCGCCACCGTACGGCGCGCCCTCAGGAAATGGGCTGCATTCCT
>DATJIX010000246.1:0-24172 GCA_035492865.1 Mycobacterium sp.
AGGCCATGCTCGGCGAGCACCGCGGCGGCGGTGGTCTTGAGCAGCTCGGCCAGGTCGGCGGGGGTCACGAGGGTCCATCCTATGGTCTGAGGTGGTCAGGCCCCGAATCCGTTTCCGGTCGCTTGCATGCGTTAGGCTGTCGGAGCCCAACGGCGCACCTCTTCTATGCGCCCCCGTAGCTCAGGGGATAGAGCGTCTGCCTCCGGAGCAGAAGGCCGCAGGTTCGAATCCTGCCGGGGGCACCCACGTTTTTTCAGTTCGCGCGACGTGTGGCCGACGATCGCGATGTCCGCGCATGGCGCGGAGCGCGTTGACAGGCTGACCGGCTCGTCGGCATCTCGCAGACCCTTGGTGACGTTTTGGTAGTCGGGCTCCCAGGCGGCTGCGGGATCCCTCCGTCGTGTCGAGTTACTCGACGACGAAGACCGGAATCTGTCGCGAGGTCTTGGCCTGGTACTCGGCATATGGCGGGTAGGCAGCCACAGCCAGCTCCCACCAGTGTTCGCGCTCGGCGCCTTCGATCTCGCGCGCGGTTCCGGAAGTGACCTTGTCACCGTCCTGCACGGTGACCGCGGGGTTGGCCCGGACGTTGAAGTACCAACTCGGGTGCTTGGGGTCACCGCCCTTGGACGCCACCATCGCGTACTTGCCATCCTCTTCGACGCGCATGAGCGGTACGTAACGGGCCTTGCCGGACTGCGCGCCGGTCGTCGTGAAGAGGACGACAGCACGGTCGAGGATCTCCACGCCGTCCGTGGTGCCTTGCGCCAAGATGCGCTCTGTCTGTTCGCGTACCCAGTCCGTCGGGCTCAGTTCCGGTTGCGTGGTCACAGAGAGCCCAACGTGGCGACAGCCCGAGCTATTCCGTCCCCTTACGACAGCAATGCAGGCAGCGGAACGTGCATCAACCCACAGGCCGCGCGCAGCAGTCCGTCCTCCGCTGCCGTCACCGTGCCATCGTCGAGGACTGCCACCACCATCGCCTCGACAAGCGCCTGCTTGGCCTTCGGTTCCAACGCGTCCAGTGCTGCCCAGCCGCCGTCAAGCGTCTGCTGCCAGCTGAGGCGACGCGGATTGTCAGCCGCGGCCGCATCGCCGTAGAGGCGCTGCAGCGCACCATGAAATGCTCGCCGTCCGGTGTGTTCGTCACCGCCGCTGGCGACCGCAAGCGTCGCCAAGAGGGTCGTCACCACGGGGCGCACGGCGCTCAGCGAGCCGTTGCCGACCCTGCTGCGACGCGAGGGGTCTGCCGCGTCAAGCAGGTAGTTCCACACCAGGCGAGTGACGCAGTACTCGAACATGGTCACGGTGCCGTCGGCCACGGCGAGGTCGTTCAGCGCCGCCACCAACCGGTCCTGATACGCGCGGGGATGAGTCGCCAACTGCGGGAGGGCAAGTCCGATGAAGGGCATGCGCAGCTCGTCAGGTAGTTTCGCCATCTGGCCTGCGAGTGCCGCGGCCTCTCGCGACGGTGCAGGCCCGAGTCGCTGAGCCACCGCGGCAAGCTGACGCGCCTGCAGCGGCTCACCGGGCGGCGCAAGAAGCAACGCGATCACAGCGACCGGGGCCGTGCTCGGCTGCGAGGCCAGTTGCCGGACGTCGTCAGGCAATCGCGCATGAAGGGCGGCACCGTATTTCAGGTCGTCCCGGGTGATGGTGCCCGCGCGGGCAACAACCTGCTCGGGGCTGAGGGCGTGCCTGCCAGACGCGGGATCAGGTACCGGTGCTCCGATCGGACGGCCCACCGCTGTCCCGGCGGGAGCGAATCCGGCGGCGAAGTCCTCGGCCAACCCGTCGGGCGCCTGCTGCGCATAGCGCTGTTGCAGCTCGGCCAGTTCGCCCGTGTCGAAGTTGGGGTTGAGCGCCTTGATCCGGTCCGGTAACGGCGGATGCGTCGCGAACAAGTTGGCGAACGACTTTCGCGCACCCTCCCCGAACAGCATGTGGCTCACCTCAGCCGCACTACGGGAGTCGCGCAGCCGAGAACCGGTCGGAATGCCGCCGATCTTTTTCAGCGCGCCCTCGAGTCCGTCGGTCTGGCGGGTGAACTGCACCGCAGACGCGTCGGCCAGCCACTCGCGTTGCCGCGACACCGCCGCCTTGATGATGTTCGCGAAGAACACGCCGACGAATCCGAGCACCATCAACGCGAATGCGAAGGCGAGGAACGGCAGTGCTCCCTTGCTGTCGCTGCCGCGACCGCCGAACTGCAGGGTCCGCAGTCCGATCATGCCGATCAACAGGATTCCGGCGAGCAATCCGATGAGCCGGATGTTCAGCCGCATATCGCCGTTGAGGATGTGGCTGAACTCGTGCCCGATCACACCCTGCAACTCGTCGCGGTTGAGTTGGGAGAGCGCGCCCGCGGTCACCGCGATCGCCGCGTCCGCGGGAGTGAACCCGGCAGCGAATGCGTTGATGCCCTGCTCGCGCGGCATCACGAACAGGCGCGGCGCCGGCACGCCCGAGGCCAGCGCCATCTCCTCGACGACGTTGACGAACCTGCGCAGCTGCGGATCGGATGTGGTGGGGTCGACGGGCACCGCACCGACCGCGGCGGCGACGCCCGCACCGCCCTGTCGGAGCGACAGCGTCTTGAAGAGCATGCCGCCCGCGATGACCAGCAGTGTGATCGCCGTGACCACGACGACCACCGCGATAATGGCCGAGGGGTCGATCTCCTTGTGGTCCGACCCGAGGTACAGCATCGCGATCACCGCGGCAGCGTCGATGGCTGCGACCAACGCCACCACCGCAGCGGCGAAGAGGAACACCAGCTTCAGCGTGGTGCCCTTGGCCGCCCGCTGGTGGTCGAAGAAGTTCATGACCGCCGGTCGGTCAGAACTGGACCTTCGGGGCGTCCCGCATCTCGGGGTGCTCCGGTGGGATCTCCAGCAGCGCTGCAGCGGTGAAGTTGAACATGCCCGCGTAGACGCTGCCCGGGAAGGTCTCGCGCTTGTTGTTGTAGTTCATCACCGAGTCGTTGTATGCCTGCCGAGCGAAAGCGACCTTGTTCTCCGTGGAGGTCAGCTCCTCGGACAGCTGCATCATGGTCTGGCTCGCCTTCAAGTCGGGATACTGCTCGACGACCACGTTGAGCCTGCTCAGCGCGCCGTCCAACGCCTGCTGCCCAGCCGCCAGCTGCTGCATCGCTGCCGGGTCGCCTGGATTGGCCTGCGCAGCCGCGAGGCCGTTCATTGCGGCGCCGCGTGCCGCCACAACGGCCTCCAGGGTCTGGCGCTCGTGGGCCATATAGCCCTTGGCGGTCTCGATCAGGTTGGGAATCAGATCGAATCGCCGCCGCAACTGGACGTCGATCTGCGCGAAGGCGTTCTTGTATGCGTTGCGCGCGCGGACCAAGCCGTTGTAGCCGGCGATCACGAAAACGGCGAGCAGCAGGAGTATTACGACGACGACGATGATGCCGATGGTGAGCCCCACGAGTTTTACCTCCAGGTCATGCCTGCAAAGTTGTGCGGTTTGCCGAAGCTTAGCCGCTAGCCATGCCCGCTGGGCCGATTCGCGCTAGCGCAAAATGTCGAGCTGAGCCCTCTGAATCCACCACGGCCAACCCCTCGTCGCGCAAACCAATCGCAATCTTGGTAATCGAAATCACCTGCCCGACAACGCATCCTGCCTGACCTTGTCAGGATGCTGGGCCCATCGTGGGCTTGGTGGTTCGCGGGGTCGGCAACCAGGGGCTCCGAATCCAGGCGGAATGCGAGAAATCGGCCATTCTTTCCGGTTCCGGACCAGTTTCGCCTGGTCCATCGATTTTCCGCTTCGCCAGCCACACAATCACATCGACGCCTCCGGTTCACGTTCCTTCGTACTAATAACCGGCAGGACGCCACCGTGAGCTACTGCAAATCCGTTGCAGCCAGCCACTTTTAACGACACCCCAGGAGACACGTCATGACCACGCCAACGAAGATCAACCCCGTCATCTTCATCCACGGACTGTGGATCCACTCCACCGCCTGGCACCCGTGGATAGAGCTCTTCGCCCAACACGGCTACCGCGCGTCGGCCCCCGGCTGGCCCGGTGACGCCCCGACCGTCGCGGAGACCCGCGCCAACCCGGATGCCTTGGACGACGTCGACATCGAGATGCTGGTGGATCACTACGCCCGCCTCATCGGTACACCCGAGGTCAAACCCATCGTGATCGGCCACTCCTTCGGCGGCCTCATCGCCCAAGAACTCCTCGCGAACGATCTCGCAGCGGCCGCCGTCGGGATCGACCCGGCACAGATCAAAGGAGTCAAGGCACTCCCGTTCGCGCAATTGCGCTCCGCCTTCCCCATTCTCGGCAACCCCGCCAACCGCCACCGCACCGTCTCGCTGACCCCCGCGCAGTTCCGCTACGCATTCGGCAACATGCTGACCGACGAAGAATCCGACCTACTTCACTCCAAATGGGCCATCCCAGGCCCCGGCAAGCCCTTATTTCAAGGGGCTGCAGCCAATTTCTCCCGGCATTCACCCGCCAAGGTCGACACCCAGAAAGCCGACCGTGGCCCCCTGCTCCTAACCTCGGGCACCGACGACCACACCGTCCCGCTCAAGGTCACCGAAGAAGTCTTCGCCATGTACGAGAAGGGATCCGGGCACACCGACCTACACCTCTTCGAAGGCCGCGGACACTCACTCACCATCGACCACGGCTGGAGCGACGTTGCCCACGTCATCCTGAAATGGCTTACCCAGAGAGGGTTTTGAGCGACAGCAGTTCACCCGTCGACGAAACTCGCGTGCTTTCTGGGTACTTTCGTCGAATCCGCTTCCTGATGATCATTTGGTGGCGGCAAGCGACGCACCGTGAGCCCCGCTTGCCGCCACCGGAAGGAACCACCATGCACTGTGTCGCCGCAACCGACCGCAAGAGCCGACATTGGATGCTGCGCGGTCTCGCGGCGGGGATCATCTGCCTGGCCGCCGGGACGGGATCGCACGCGACAGCATGTGCTACAGCAGAATCTGATCCCTCTTGTCCCTATGTCGAGGTGGTGTTTGCCCGCGGCACCTTCGAAGCGCCAGGTGTTGGCGAGACCGGCCAGGCATTCGTCGACGCTCTCACCTCCCGTCTGGGCGACAAGGCCGTCGATGTCTATGCAGTGAATTACCCCGCATCATTGAACTTCGATGACGCCGCACAGGGCGTCGTCGATGCCGGCAACGAGGTCGAAGCGATCGCTGCCAACTGCCCTCGCACCAAGATCGTGCTCGGCGGCTACTCGCAAGGAGCCGCAGTGGCCGGATACACCACCACCGACTCGGTGCCCCCTGACTACGTTCTGCCCGCCGGCATCACCGGACCGATGCCTGCGGCAATTGCTCCGCACGTCGCAGCCGTGACGTTGTTCGGAAAGCCATCGAACGGCTTCCTGGATCTCGTCGACCGCAGCGCCCCACCCATCACGATCGGACAGCTGTACTCGGCCAAGACCATCGAACTGTGCGCACCGGGCGATCCCGTCTGCGGAGGTGGGCTCAGCCGGGCTGCGCACAGCGAATACAAGAGCAACGGAATGGCAGAGCAGGCTGCCGACTTCACCGCACGCGCCTTATCCTCGTCGCCCATGTGAGGCCGCGGCGCAGTCCTCAGGTGATTGCCCGCTGGCTTTCAGGTTCACCGACTGACTCCGGCGGACAATGTGGTTGGCGCCCACTTCAAGACGACGTGTAGTGGTCAGAGCTGGCGCAGGCCGCAGTGGCGTGTCACCTCCCGATAGCGTCCTCGAGGTGAAGGAGTCGAACGGTGACCGAATCGATGAGCACCACCAACTTCAGCACCGCCGGACTTCCGCCCGAACAACGCGTCGCCTCGTGGCAGCAATACCTTTCGGATTCGCTCGCGAATTTGCGGTGTCGATCTGTGCAGCCGACTGAATTCGAAGCGGCGACAATCAATCTGCAACTGGCTCATACCCATATAGCACACGTCACGACCGCGAAGCCGATCGTGATCGAGCGCCACCCCAAAATGATCCAGCAGTGTCCGGCAGACGCCATCGTCCTGCAATTCGTCTTGGCAGGAGAAGCGTTCGTATTCCTCGACGATGGAATTCGAACTCTGCGGCCCGGCCAGCTTGTGATCTGCGATGCTGATCAGCCGTTCCTGGGCGGGTACTCGGCGGGATACGTCGAGTTTTTGATGGGTGTGTCCAGACACGCTTTCCATGAGAACAGCGGGCTGACGAGTGTCGAAGCGCCACTGTTCAAGTCTTTCTCCTCCAGACACGGCGCCGTCGCCGCATCGCTGGCGCAACAGATGAGGCAGGCGCTTCGCCCGAGCGACAAGCAGGCGCCCGAGGAAGGCGAGCTGTTGCGTTTGGTTGGCGCGGTGTGCAGCCCTGACGTCGAACCGCACTTCTCGTCGTATTTGTCAGTCGCCCAGGCGTTCATCGACAGTCGGCTGAGTGATCCGTCACTTTGTGCTACCAAGATCGCGCAGGCAGTCGGGATCAGCCCCCGCCACCTGTCACGGATCATGTCGCGCGCGGGGTCGACCGTTCCGCAATATGTTCTCGGCCGACGATTAGACGCGGCGCGAAACATGTTGGAGTTGCGGTCATTCGCAACGATGACCATCGCCGACATCTCGGCGCGATGCGGATTTCGGTCCAGCGCCTACTTTTCCAGCGCGTTCACGGCCCGCTTCGGACAGCGGCCATCCGACGTCCGTCGGAAGGCACCCCACTACCGCATCCTCAGCCCGTTGAACCGAAGCGCGTAGCGACCCGCGCGGGCGATCTCCTACAGCACGCGTTCACTCCTGATGGAACAGTCCGACCGCCGGACTAGCCGTCGACACCGCCGCTGCCGTCGCTGCCGCCGCCACTGCCCGTGCCGCCGCTGCCACCGGGACCCGGGGGCGAGCCATGGCCGCCGTTACCGCCGTCGCCGCCGTTACCGGTGGCGGCATCGGTCGTGACGGTCGAACCACCGTCGCCGCCCGCGCCGCCCGCGGCACCGGTGCCGTTGCCGCCGTCACCGCCGTTGCCTCCAATGGCGGTCGCTCCGCCGTGAGCGGTGGCCTTGCCACCGTCACCGCCGTCGCCGCCTGCGCCGGCCGTGGTGCCACCGTTGCCGCCGGCACCGCCGTCACCGGCAGTCGGGTGGGCGTTGATGCCGCCTTCGGCCTCGCCGCCGGTGCCGCCATCGCCGCCATCGCCGGATTTGCCTGCGGCACCGCCATTTCCGCCCGCACCACCGGTACCCAAGCTGACGCCCGTCGTGCCCGCGCCGCCGGTACCGCCGTCGCCGCCGTCACCGGTTTCGGTGCCGCCCGCACCGCCGTCGCCGCCCGCACCGCCGGTGGCGGCATGAGTGCCATCGCCGCCGAACCCGCCGTCACCGCCTCGTCCGCCGTTGCCATTGACTCCGCCGTTGCCGCCGTCGCCGCCCGCGCCGCCGACGGTCACTCCCATGTCGGGATCGGCGTTGCCGCCATCTCCGCCGTCACCGCCGTCACCGTCGCCGCGGGCATCCCCGCCGCGGCCGCCTGCTCCGCCGGTGCCGGGACCGTTTTCCGCGGTGCCTTCACTACCGACCGAGCCGCCGTCGCCGCCGTCGCCGCCGTCACCGGTTTCCGTGCCACCCTGGCCGCCAGCGCCGCCGGCTCCGCCAGTCCCCCCTTTGACGCCGTTGCCCGCGCCGCCGCCCCCGCCCTCGCCGCCGTTGCCCTGGGTCGCCGCGTCGCCGCCGGCACCACCATCGCCGCCAACAGCGTCGCCGAACACGCCGCCATTGCCCTCGCCGCCGGACCCGCCGTCACCGGCGTCACCGATGAAGGAGGCGCCGCCGTGGCCGCCGTTGCCGCCCTTGGCGTCTCCGCTGAAG
Organism: Mycobacterium sp.; assembly: GCA_035492865.1. Classification (GTDB taxonomy): domain Bacteria; phylum Actinomycetota; class Actinomycetes; order Mycobacteriales; family Mycobacteriaceae; genus Mycobacterium. The sequence continues at coordinate 7,846 of DATJIX010000246.1, forward strand.
GATCCGCCGATCTCACCCTTGCCGCCGTCGCCGCCGTTGCCGCTCTGCTGGCCGCCGGACCCGCCGGCACCGCCATCGCCACCGGTGGCGTTCCCGCTGTCGGCGAACGCTTTACCGCCCGTGCCGCCTGCTCCGCCGTCACCGGCTGTCAGCACGCTGCCGCCCGCGCCGCCTGTCCCGCCTGTGGCATCGGCGTTCTGGGTTCCCTTGGCCTCCCCGCCCGCGCCTCCCGCACCGGCAGGGCCAACAAAGGATTGCCCGCCGGCTCCGCCGGCGCCGGCGTTGGCCGTGGCATCGCCGTGGCCGGTGGCCTTGCCGCCGTCACCGCCGCTGCCGCCTGCTCCCCCGGTGGTGCCACCGCTGCCGCCGTCACCGCCGGTACCTCCGGTCGCGGTGGAGTTGATACCTGCTTCGGCCTCACCCCCTATGCCGCCGTCGCCGCCATCGCCGGATTTGCCTGCGGCCCCGCCATTTCCACCCGCACCACCGGTGCCCTTGCTGACACCGGTGTTGCCCTTTCCACCGTTTCCGCCGTCGCCGCCGTTGCCGGTTTCGGTGCCGCCCGCACCGCCGTCGCCGCCCGCACCGCCGGTGGCCGCGTGGGTGCCGTCGCCTGCGAAGCCACCGTCACCGCCTCGTCCGCCATTGCCATTGACTCCGCCGTCGCCACCATCGCCGCCCGCACCGCCGACGGTCACTCCCATGTCGGGATCGGCGTAGCCGCCGTTTCCGCCGTCACCGCCGTCACCGTCGCCGCGGGCATCGCCGCCACGGCCACCTGCTCCGCCGGTCATGGCGCCGTCTTCGTCAGTTGAGTCGCGGCCCGAACTGCCGCCGTCGCCACCGTCGCCACCGTCGCCGCTGATCAGGCCACCCTTGCCGCCGTTTCCACCTGCGCCGCTGGTCCCGCCCTGAACACCGTTGCCGTTGCCGCCGTCGCCACCTGTCCCACCGTCACCGATGCTCAATGCATCGCCGCCGTCGCCACCCTTGCCGGCGACTACGTCTCCGAATATGCCGCCCTCACCGTCACCGCCGCGACCGCCGTCACCGCCGTCGCCGCTGATCGATCCGCCGTCTCCACCGCGACCGCCGTCGCCGCTATCACCGTCTGTCACCCTGCCGCCGTCGCCGCCGTCGCCGCCGTTGCCGAGTGCGCCACCGTCTCCGCCGCGACCGCCGTCGCCGGCCTTGGTTCCGTCCGGTATTCCGGGCCCGACCGCATCGAAGCCGTTTCCGCCATCCCCGCCGCTGCCGACCAGGCCAGTCACCGCGATTCCGTTGACTCCATTGGCGCCGCTGCTTCCGCCGGTACCCCCGGTTCCAGGATCAGCGCCGAGTCCAGCGGCTCCGACGCTGCCGGGGTCGCCGCCGTTGCCACCACGACCGCCGTTCGGCGAAGAGATATCGCCGTCGGCCCCGTCGCCACCGTCGCCCGGGGTGCCGGCGTCCCCGCCGTCGCCGCCGTCACCTCCGTCACCATTGGCTCCGACGTGACCGAAGTATGAGCCTCTTCCGGCCGCGCCGCCGACTCCTCCTGCACCGCCGGATCCACCGCTGCCACCGTCGCCGCCGTCGCCGCCGGCCTCTCCAGCGGCGGTCGCCGTCCGGCCCTCGACGCCGTTGCCGCCATCAGCGCCGTCGCCTCCACGGCCGCCTGCACCGCCCGCTCCGCCGTTGCCGGACAAGGCAAATCGACCCGCGTTGCCGCCCGCGCCACCGGCGCCGCCTGCGCCACCCGCGCCGCCGGTGGTTCCCGAATCGCCAGGATCGACGCCGTTCTCGGCGGGCTCGCCTGGGGCACCGGCGCCGCCCTCGCCGCCGTCGCCACCACTGCCGGCCAATGACAGCAGGCCGGCGTTTCCGCCTGCGCCGCCTTTACCGCCGGCTCCGTCGTTGATTCCGGTGACGCCTGCTGCGCCGGCACCGCCGTTACCGCCGCTGCCTAGGAACAAGCCGCCGGTGCCGCCGTGGCCCCCGTCGCCGTTGTTGACCCCGGCCACGCCTTTGCCGCCATCACCACCGTCGCCGATCAGACCCGCCGAACCGCCATCGCCCCCGTTGAAGCCGCTGCCGCCGCTACCGAGGAAGAACCCGCCATTGCCGCCCCGACAGACGCTGGCGCATGTGCTGGCGTCGTAGCTGAACCCGGTGCCGATCAGAAGCCCGCCGTTGGGGTGACTGGCGGTGCCATTACTGATGAACACGGCGACGAAATTGCCGATGAGCGAGCCGATTCCGGACGCCGCCGGTATCGCGGTGACATGTGGAGAGGCTAGGGCCGACGTGACGACTGGCGCGTTCCCGGCCGAGCCGATCAACGTGTTGGGTTGCGAGCCGCCAGGATCGACGACCAAGCTGTTGCGCGCCGGATCGGCTCCGGCGGCATTGGTGTCTTCGATCCGGTTGCGCGTCGTCGGCTGGCCGAATTCGCGTCGCACCAATGCCAACGCCGCCCACATGAACGGCAGCTGTATCGGGGTCCCGGGGTCGGTTCCGGTGGCTTCCGGGCCGAGGCCCAGCGACGAAAGGAGCCCGGCCACCAGGGCGGTGACGACATTCGGCCGCGGCGCGGTAGTTGCCTCCGATGTGGTCACTGGTTCCACGACACGCAACGCGGACAGGGCCGGCGCGGACAGCGTGGCCGTCGACACCGTGGACGTTGTCCCTTGCACTGATGGGGTTGGCGACGGGCTCGGCGTCGACGCACCACTGCCACCTGGCGTCACAGTCGACGACGTCGTGGCGGCCAAGGCCGTCGAGCTGAGGGTCGGCGGGTGAGCTGTCTTGGTGGTTGTCGCGCCGGTCGTGTCGCCCTTATGAGACGCCCGACGTGTACCGGCACCGTTTGTCGTTGCACCGGCGGTCGATCTGGGTTTTTCTGACGGGTCAGTCGATCCAGCCGACGAGCCGTCACCCGTCGACGACGGCGAACCCGTTGGGGTCGTCGAGCCAGACCCGGTGGTGTCGGCTCCGCCCGCCCCCGAGCTGGTTCCCGGCGGGTCCGATGCTGTCGGCGAACCGCCTGAGACGTCACCGCTTCCGGCGCCAGTCGCCCCGCCCGACGGTGATGTGCCCGGCGAAGATCCCGTGTTCGACGATTCGGTGTGCGTCGTCGTGCCCGACCCCGAGTCACCAGAGCCGGTGGAGTCGGCAGAGGCCACCGGCTGTGTGGAGGCGATCGCCGCGCCCACGCCCAGGGCCACCGCCAACGCGCCCACCCGCCCGACATAACGCGCGAAACTGGCGGACGGGGGCTGCCCGCCGCCGCGCTGAACCGGCCGCGCCTCAATGGTGCTGTCTGGCAAGGGGTTTCGGGTCGAGCGGTAGTGCGCGTGCGCGACGTTGCTTGCATTTCTCACGATGTACCCTCCGGCCCGACGCACAGCAAACCTTTGTGGGCACTGTGCACTCGCTGGGAGAGTAGAACTAATTGACGTCGCAAGAAATCAGGTGTTTACCCTACAAACTTCGCGTCTGCCAGGGATATCAGTAGCGCTGACGAAGATGCGCGGAGCACGGCAAGCAAGATGCAGGCCGCGCTGCCAGCGCAACTATGTGCCCCACTTTGGGCGATGCGACGGTTCAAGATCAACTCTTCGCGTTTCAGGTAGATCTGTGACGCTTGGCGCAGCTCCAAGGACACCCGGCATGTGACGGGCACGCGCGGCACCGGATCCGACACGATGGTGACAGGCGGCATCACCGTGCTGTTCCACCGGACAATTCACTTAGTGCGGTTCAGGACGGCCAACTCAATACCCCGATCCACGGCGGGGCGCCCTACCACGTCCGGCTCATGCTCGGAGCGTAGCCCTGCGTTCTCCGAATCCAATCCACTACAACGGATTTGGTGGGCTAACTAGGCTATGACGGTCCGGTGGCAATTCCTGTGTGATTGAAAATAGTTGCGCCACAGGGCATCATAAACAGCTGAGGTCATGGAGCAGGTACCTCACCTCACGGATAGGAAACTCTTACCTTCTGTTGGCGGAATGTGGCTTCGCGGCGATTACTGAAACACTCCGTGATCGCGACCATTTCACTCATGACTACTACACACACCACCAACACCTTCAAAGTCCGCGGGTTCATCGCCGCGATGGCATTGGTTGCCCTCCCCGTCGTGGGGATCATCAGCGCCCATACCGCCTCGGCCGAACCAAATGACACGACCCCCAAGGCCTCCTGTACCTGGAACGGCCAGACGACCAGCGACGGTGGCTACCACACGGAAACCAGCGGCACCAGCTGGGCGAAGTACAAGTGCGTGAACGGCACGTGGGTGAAGGAATCGTCGTGCGACGGTAACTGCAACCCGCCGCCCCCGAAGGTCAACCCGACCACCAACCCGAAGGCTGGATTGCCCACGCGAGTCTTCGATTCAGCTCAAGTCAGCGCCCGGTGAAAGGCGGGACACCAACGTAATACGTCCGACCTCAGGAGCGCTGCAACTCAGTTGCAGCGCTCCTCCAACTTCGTTTCGTCATTGATGGCTCGTGGACTCTTGTGCGACGATCGCATGGTGCGGCGAGGGGCAGAGGCGACCCCGCAAGGGGTACCAGAGGGTAATGCTGACCGCGCCCAGGGACTTGGGCACCGCCTGCGTTAAGCCTATTCGCAGGCCATTGCCTCGCCGCACCTCGGAGTCTTAACTCACGCGGGTACGACGAAGCCACTTATCTCACAACCCTTTTTGGTAGTCGACCGTGCGCCGCACATCGATGAGCTAGCCGCTGTCGGGATTGTCGCGGTGGTATTCCAGATGCTCTTCCTCCAGCCGGTCACGCTCGGCCTTCGTCTGAGCCTCCGCCTCCCAACCACAAGCGCAGCTGACCCTGTACGCGTAGTTGCCCACGCGATGCCTACAGCACGTTGTTGTTGGCGGCGGCCTCGATCGCGTTGTTCTCGGCGATCACCTGCTTGACAACCGCGAGCACGGGTTTCGGCGTCCAATCCTGGTGGAACAACCCCATCGACGCCTGAATCGGGTCGCTCGACGGATAGTCGGCCAAGGTGTGGATGAACGCAGGCCCGGCGAAATCGAGGTTGCGCCAGGTGCGTAGGAAGTCACCGACGAACGCGGCCTGGTTGGCCTCGGAGACCTCCGACGACGGCTGACCATACTCGGTGACCCAAATCTTCTTGTTGCCATCGCCATTGGCGACCATCACCGCGTACATCTGCTCGGCCTGCGTGATCGGCACACCCGCGTGACCCTCCCCCGCCGAGAACGGCAGTGAGTACAGGTACGGGTGGAACGACACGGCGTCGAAGTATCCGGCCGCCCCTGACGCGTACATCTCGGACAGGAAGGTCACGGGGTTGACCGTTGGGCCGCCGGGAGTTTCAGCCGCCGCAGCCACCGAGGCGGCGATGACGGTCGCGTTCGGATCGGCCGCCTTTATGGCGGTGTACGCGACCTTGAGCAACTCGGTGTACTGCTTCGCGTCGGGCTCGGGCGACCAGAAGAGGTTGTAGTTGGGCTCGTTCCAGACCTCGTAGTCAGCCACCTTGCCCTTGTACCGGGTCGCAACCGTGCTGACGAACTCGCTGAACTCGTTCAGGTCTGCCGGATGCCCGCTCAACGGCGGCTGGTCGGGCACAGCGGCCCAGTCCGGCGTCGAGTTCAGAACGGCGAGCACCTTGATGCCTTTGGCGTTGGCGCTGTTGATCATCCGGTCGGCGGCGCCCCAGTCGTACGTATCGTTCTGGGGTTCGACACCCGCCCACGGGATCAGGATCCGGATGGTGTCGATGCCGGCGTCCTTCAGCAGCCCCATCGCCTTGTCGGTGTCGGTCTGCGAATAGAAGTACATCTGCTGGGCATTGACCGCCACCGTCGTCGGACGCTGATCGACCGCGGATGACGACGGCGGCGCGATATCGACACTCACCGTCGCCGTGGTCGTTCCACCGAAGCCGTCGCTGATGTTCACCGTGAAGCTGTCGGTGTCGACGTTCGGAGTCACCAGTGCGCGGTACCTGGCATCCACGTCGGGCGTGTAGGTGAACTTTCCGTCGGATGTCACCTTCACTGCGCCGAACGCCGGGCCGGAACCCAGGCTGTAGGTCAGGTTGTCGCCGTCGGGATCGGTGGCGGTGACCGTACCCGTCACAGCGCCGATCGCGGTCGACGTCGTCGTACTTCCCGGTACCACATGGCCATTCGTCGGGGCGCCGTTGGTCGTCGGGTTCGGCGCGATGGACACCTTGAGCGATGTCGTTGTGGTGCCGCCGAATCCGTCGCTCACCGTGATGGTGATCGTCTCGGATTTGGTGGTCGAGCTGGCTCCGGCCGCCGAAGCCGCAAGGCGCGCAGCGGCTGTCGGCGTGTAGGTGAACGAACCATTCGGGTTGATGACGATGGTGCCCTTGGTCGTCGTGCTCGCCTTGTAACTGAGCGGGTCGCCGTCGGCATCGGTCGCGGTCAGGTTCCCGGTGACGACCCCGCTGCGCGGGTTGGTGTTGGTCACCGTCGCCACCGCGCCCGTGGGTTTCACATTGGCCGCAGCGAGCTTGACATTCACGTCGACGGTCACGACGCCACCGTGACCGTCGTCGACGGTGACGGTGAATTTGTCCACCTTGTCGGCGTACGTAGCGCCCGGCGCCTTGGCGGCGGCCCGCGCGTCGGCCGTGGGTTTATAGGTGAACGATCCCGTCGACGTGATGGTGACCGTGCCCTTCGTCGGCGCCCCGGTCACGGTGTATTTCCGTACGTCGCTGTTGGCGTCGGTGGCTTTCACGCTGCCCGTGACGGTTCCCGTCGTCGAGCTGGGAGCGCCGATGGTCGTCGTCACGACCGGGACCGCGTTGACAGGGTCGATGTCGACGATGATCTTCGTCGTCACCGTGCCGTTGCGACCGTCTGAGACCGTGACGGTGAACGAGTCCTGCGTCACCGAATCGGGTGCGCCGGGCACGGCCGCGGCGTGCCGCGCCGTGGAGGTGGGCGTGTACGTGTATGTGCCGTCGGTCTTGAGCACCAACGTGCCCTTGGTCGGCTTGGTGACGAGCGTGTACGTCAGCGGATCGCCGTCGAAGTCGACGACTCCGACCTTTCCGGTGAGCGCGCCCGTCGCCGGGTTGGAGACGTTGTAGACCGGATCGCTGGAGAACGGTGCGAGATTCGCCGGGACGAGGGAGACGACGTGGACGCTGTCGGTGTCGTAGTCGGTGACGAACATCTGCGTGCCGTCCGGGCTGAGCACCACGCCGGGCTGCACCGACATCGGGGTGCTCGTGCTCCGAATAGTGGTCACCCCCAAGGTCGAGCCGTCGGTGGTGCTCAGTGCCGCGAGCAGGCCCGTGTTACTGGTGACCAACACCGCGCTGGTGTCATTGGTGACGACGATGCCAGACAGCGGCACACCAAGGTTCCGTGTCACGGCGGTTCCCGCCGCGGTGTCGATGACGGTGACCCCGCCGGCGGTGTCGGCGACGAACAACCTCGGGTAGGCCGCACTGATCGCCAGACCCGTTGGCGCACCGGCGATATCGGTGATCGACGTGGCCGTCGTCGCACTGGACGAGAACACCGAGAGGTTGCCGCCGCCTGTCGACTTCGCGCTCGCAACGTAAATCTTCGTGCCGTCGGAACTCACCGCCAGCTCCGTGGGCTTCAGGCCCGTCGCGAGCTTGACGACGCTGCTTGAGACCGTGTTGTACGTCGTGCTGATCTTGCTGATCGTCGCTGCACTGCCACTGGCGACATACACGGTGCTGCCACTCGGATTGATGGCGATTGCAGTGGGATTGGCGATGGCGATCGTCTTCTTCGTGGCGCCGGTCGCGGTGTCGACGACGGTGACCGTGTTGTTGCTCGAACTCGACACATAGATCCGGGTGCCGTCCTTCTTGACCGCGATGCCGTCGGGTGCAGCGCCGACCTGATACGTGCCGACGACGGTGCCCTTGATGGTGTCGTAGACGGTGACGGTGCCGGCACTGCGGTTGGTGATGTACGCCCGCGTGCTCGTGGCGGCCACGGCGCTCGGGTCGGTGACCCCGGTGAAGTCGGTGTCTTTGTAGAACGGCGACGGGCTCACGGGGATGTTGATCGGCACATCAACGGTGTTGACCCCGTCGGACAGGGTGATCGTCATCCCGATGGTGTCGTCGGGAGTGGACGTCGTCGCGGCGACGAAGCGCTGCGCGGTCGTCGGAGTGTAGGTAATGACTTTGGTTGTGGCGTTGTACGCGAACGTGCCTGCGGTCGGAGCGCTCTTCAGCGCGACCGTGACCGTGTTGCCCTCGGGATCGGTGGTGGTCAGCTGCCCCAACACCTTGCCTGTCGTCGCGTCGGGTCTGCCCCATGCCACTGCGGCGGACGGCGGTTGGTTCGCAGCCGCTGCGGCGACGGTCTGGGTGGCTGCCATCTGCTGAGCAGGGACTTCAGTGGTGACGTCCTCGGTAGTCCCCACCTGCCGCCGCGCCGCGGCGAGCATCAGCCATGACAGCGGGGATTCGGTGGACCCACCGGGCAGGATGCCGAAAAACGCCGTCAACACGGGGCGCACCACGCTGCTGACCAGGGTGCTGATCGCCTGAACCGGGTTAGGCGCCGGCGTCGGGGCCGCTGCGAGCGCGGTCGGAACCTCGGTGGTCGACAACTGCGTCGCGGCGAACGAGACCGCTGCTTGCGCCGCCGGTTCGGATTCGCCCTCCGACGTCGTGGTGCCAGTCGTGGTCTGCGCACTCGGCTGCTCAACCGACTTGCTTGTCGCTTTCGAGGTTTCGCCAACGCCGGCGTGAGGTTTGAGAGTCGGCTTCTTCTTCGGCTTCTTCGGGGAGTCGGAGCCCGATTGGGCTCCGCCCGAACTGGACACGACCACGCCGGGTGCTACCTCTTCGGTGGTCGACGAACCCGCTTTCGGGTCGACGGGCTCGGTGGTTTTCGGCTCATCGGTCGGCGAGGTCCCGGCGGGGGCGCCTGCGTTGTCGGCCGGGGTACCGGTGGCGGGTGGCGGAGTGCCTGTCTCCGCTCCGGCGTTCGCGTCGGCGCCCGAAGTCGACGAGTCGGGAGTTGCCCAGGCGATACCTACGGGGCTAGCGACCGCCGATCCGATTCCGAGCGCCACCGCCAGGGCACCAACCCGTCCGACATACCTGCCGTATCGCATCTGCATCATTTCCCTTAATTGCCGAGTAAACGCACTTTACCGAGCTTGAGTGTTTGGCCTGGACCGGCGAGACGACAAGATTGCCTGCGTAGTGTAGCGGTTTGCCGTTGGTAATCGAGATGGTCTCGGTGAATTTGCTGCGCTTGGCTATGCGTACAGATTTGCCAGGTCAGGCGGCTGAAATTTGCAGCAACACCTCGGCCAGCTCTGATGGCCGGGACAAGAACGGTGAATGGCTGCCCGGGAGTTCGACGATGTCGGCGCCAATCTCGCGAGCGATCCGCTTCGACCAGTCGGGGTTGACGACCTGATCCTCGCTGCACACCACCGACGTACACCTCACCGAGGGGTGTTCGGGCAGCGACGACGGTATCGCGTACGGGTATCCCGATTGGGGCCGCAGATGATCGATGGCCGCGGCCACCGTGGCTTGATCGCAGTCGGCATAGAACACTTCCCGCGCGAAATCGAAGTCGACCCACTCGGTCCGCAATTGATCATCTGGCTGCGTCAATCCCTGCAGCCAACCCTCCGCGAATTTCGTACAAACCATGTCGGGCTGCGCCTGCCATTGTTGAAACAAGCCGACACCGGCCGCTGGAACAGCAGCGCACAAATACACCAAATGGCGCACCGGGCGCAGGGCCGGAACCAACGCCCCCGTGGCACCCGCCAACGAGTGCGCCACCACGACCACGTCGTCGCCACATCCGCGAAGAGCCGTGCACACCGCATCCGCGTAGGCATCGAAGTCCGCAGACCCGTCCTCACTCGGCAGCTCCGGTGCGACGACGTCATGTCCAGCCTGTTGCAGTAAGGGCGTCAACCGCTCCCAACACCACGGGCCGTGCCACGCACCGTGGATCAACGCGAACGTCGTCATGCCCCCAACCTCACAGCCGCCCGGCCGGCAGTCGGTCGGAACCGATGGCCAGGCGCTGTTCGTACAGGAAGGGCGGGTCGAAGAGCTCGAGGCTCTTCTGGCGGGTGCGAAAGAGGTTGAAGATGAACTGCATACGCTGGTCGAGGTTGGCCCAGTCGCGGGACTTGAACAGTCTCGGACCTGACTGCGTGCCGTAGCGGTGAGCGACCGCCTTGAGCTCCGGATGGTCCAGGGTGGCAAGCACATCGGGGTAGGTGCGGCGATTGGGCAGCAGGGGCAGATCACCGCTGACCGGCACCGCGCCATACGGCAACCGGTAGCGCATGATCGCCCGGGTCGCGAGGTGCCGCCAGGCCCGGGTGAGCGACTCGCGTGCCTCGTTCGCCAACTGCGGCGACCCGAGCACCTCGAACAGGTCCTCGGCGACGGGTGCGTTCATCGCACCCGCGATGTGTGGCTGCAGGCGGATCTGCTCGTGCAGCCCCACCTTGAAGTTGGCGAGCAGCATCAGTTCCGCCTTGCGCTTCGGATCGGGCTGGAACATCGCGTCGTAGTAATGACTTATGGCCTGCCGCAGCGTGTCCTGTCCGCCGGCATCCGACGGTCCCGTCCGCAGCGCCAGGCGGTCCACGAACTCTTCCAACGCCGCAGGGTCGTACTCGTGTGCGTCGTGGAACTCGAGCGTCATCCGGGCGAAGATCGGTCCGATCTCGCCGAAGACCTTGATGTTGCCTGCGGAGATCATCGCCGCCACATCGGTCACCGCGGCCGTCATCCGTTCGCGAACGGCGTTCGCAACTCGCGACGACGGCATGACGCGGCGCGACAGTTGAACCATCCGCTCGGCCGGGATCGCCTCACCCCGGATGAACGTGCCAACCGTCTTCGAGGCGTTGCACGCGAAGGTCAACCAGCTCACGTCCTGATGACCCGTCAGCAAGGTCATGCCGATGCTGAGCCGGTAGTAGGCATCCGTGACCTTCAGGTTCCTCAGGACCAAATGCTCGGTCGCCACGACGTCGGCGCAATCCTCCTGCGTGACGAGCGGCAACGACCGTAACTGGGCGACGAACGTCCGCGCCCGAAGTCGCTCCTGAAGGCGATTGGCCATCATCTTGGCGAGCGTCGCACTGGCGGCGGGATCGTGGGCGAGCAGGCTGTCGAACCCCTCCTTCGACAGCCGCAACAGCTCGCAGTCGCTGACCGTCACCACGGTCGCCGTCCGGGGGCCGCCGTTACCGAGCAGGGCCATTTCACCGACCGACTCGCCGGGGCCCATCTCACCCAACGGCACCTGCGTGCCGTCGTCTCGCACGGCCGACGCGGTCAGGCGTCCCGACACCACGAAGTACAGGTGATCTCCGACCTCACCCTGTTCCATCAGCGTCGTTCCGCGAGGCAGCGCCACCCACTGCAGCTGTGGTTCAAGCTCTCCCAACAGGTCAGCGGACGTGCCGGGAAGCATCCGCGAGAGCTGGTCCACCACCTCCTCGGCGCTAGGTCGGTACCTGCGCACGGTCGTCCACCGCTCGATATGCGCCACGTGCGCTTCGACCGACGTGCGAAATGCTTTGTCGCACTTCATCAATTCGCGCAGTCGACTGCCCGGCACGCACAGCACCTTGGAATCCTGCACGGCCGTTACCGTCGCCGTTCGCGGGGTGTCACGAAGGACAGCCATCTCACCCACACACTCGCCGGGCAGCACATCGCCGACATGGACCTCGTTGTCGTCCTCATGCCGAGTGACCCGGAACCGTCCGTCGGTGACGACGTATACCTCGTCTCCCTTGTCTCCTGCGCGGATCAGCACCTCGCCGGGCGCGAACGACAGCGACTGCGCGGCTTCGGTGATCTCGGCGACGTCGTCCTCAGGCACGTCGGCGAAGATGCCGACCGAGCTCAACAGAAGACTGTCCCCCGACATGGATTGAGGTTAGCCAAACGTGGACTGTTGCGATGCGATGTCGTCGAAATGCCTTCGGGCAGGCATCGTTCCAGAATCACAGCGCGGCCAGAAACGCCTCCGCTTCCTGCAGATCTGCGGTGTCGAAGCCCTCGGTGAAGAAGTCATAGAGCGGTGCAACTATCGCACGTGCCTCGTCGACGTCGCCCTTTTGCTGCAAAAGCCGACCGAGCGCCACCGCTGCCCGCAGCTCCCACGACTTGGCCTGCTGACGCCTGGCGACGTCGATCGCCTGACGGAAACACGCTTGCGCCGCCATCACATCGGGAACGCTGCGCATCAGCAGCAGCTCACCCTTGAGCCGATATACCTCGGCCTCGTACAGGCGCTCGTCGTTGTCCTGCACCGTTTGGACCGCCTGCTCCATCGCCTCCAGTCCCTCTTCGATTCGTCCCGCCATGCCGTACGCCTCGCCGAGTGACGCGAGGAAGCGCGGCAGCACCGCACGGGTGCCGGTGGCCAGCCTGCCCTCCAATGCCTTACGGATATCTGCGATGCCTTCGGACACCTGGCCGAGCTGCGCAAGGGCCCAACCCCGGGGCAACAGGCTCCAGTTGCCGTACGCGTCCAATCCCTGTTCTGCGCACAACTCGAGCGCCGCGTCGGCGTACTCGAGGGCAGCGTGCGGCTCGCGACGCAGCTGGCCCAGCTGAGCGGAGAACAGCATCACCTGCGCGACGCTGAACGGATGCGCCAGCTCCCTGGCACGCGCCAGCGTCTGCTCCATGGTGTGCACGGCTTGGTCCGGGTAGCCCAGCACCCAACTGGTCAGCGCGCCGATCCAGCCGCAACACACGCCTGAGTCCTGGCCGTAGCTGACCTCACCCGCGCGATGCACCTGCGAGTCGTACAGCGACAACCCAGCCTCGCTGTGTTCGCGCGCTTCGGCCAACTCGCCCGCCCACCAAGCCGTATTCGCCAGCATTCGGTGTCCTATCGCGCGAATCAGCGGATCGTCCTGCTGCTCGGATTGCGCCAAGAACTCCACCGCCAGAACCCGAGCCCGATGCATATCCCCTTGGGCCAGATGCGAATACCAGAAGCCCCACAACGCGGGAAACAACTCTGGCGCGCTGCCCACCTTACGAGCGAGCTCACATGCCCTTGCATAGACGTGTTCAACTGCCTGATAGCCCTGCGTCGCGCCCAGCGCGGCACCGAGCATGATCTGCATGGCCAATTCGAGCTGCGTCCGATCGTCGGATTCAGGCAGCGAGGCGAGGACTTCCAAGCCCTTGGTCGCGTGGCTGGCGGCTTCCCGATTGGCCGACTGCGCGAGCGCCTGCTGCCCGGCGGCCTGCCAGTACGGGAGTGCCTGCGCGCTCAACCCGGCTTCGGTGTAGTGACGCGCCAACAGCTCGGGCTGCGTCACTACCACCTCGGGGAACTGGGTTTCCAACACGCCTGCGATGCGCTGATGATGCTGCTGGCGGGTGCTTTTCAGCAGCGACTGGTAGGCCGCGTCCTGGATTAGCGCGTGCTTGAAGCGATATGTGGCTTTCGGCGGCTGACCCTGCTGGTACAGAAACTCCGCTGTCACCAGTTGTGCGAGCCCCTCCTGGAGAATGCCCTCCCCCCACGGTGAAACAGCTTGTAGCAGCGCGTAACTGAACTCGCGTCCCAGTGTTGCGCCCAGTTGCGCAAGGCTCTTCACTGTCGACAGACGATCCAGGCGCGCGGTGAGCGAGTCGTGCAGCGTGTTGGGTATGGCGAGCGGAGGCAGCGGCCCGCTCAATTCGTAGCGTTCCGCCTTCTCCTCGAGAAGGCCCGACTCGATCAGCATCTTGGTCAGCTCTTCGACAAACAGGGGGACGCCGTCGGTCTTGGCGACGACCTGGGCGACGACGTCAGCAGGCAGCGACTTGCCGTGGGCCACCCGGCTGGTCAACTCGGCTGCCTGACTGTGCGGCAGCCGGGCCAGCGATACCTCGGTGATCTGTTCCCGCCCGGCCCACGGTGGGTTGAAGTCGGGTCGACTGGTCAGCACGAGCATGATGCGCGCCGTGTGGCACTCGTCGACGAAAAGGCTGATCAGTTCCAGCGTCGTGGGATCAATCCAGTGCAGGTCTTCGACGACGAACAGCACCGGCTGGTTTGCCGCTCTACGCTTCACGGCGGTCAACAGCGCACGCATGGTCTGCTGCTTCTGCTGCTCCGGGGTGCCGCCCGCGGGCTCGTAGTCGTCACTGAGCGGAATGGACAGCAGCGACGCGAAGTGCGGCACGGCTTCGGCCAGCGGAAGGCCGGTTTGGACAAGGAAGCCTTCGAGTTTGCGCAACTTCTGCGCCGCGGACTCCCGACGTTCGAAACGCAGTACCACCCGCTCGAACAGGTCGATGAGCGGATAGAACGCGGTGTGTTGGTAATACGGCGAACACTGGCATGGAATCAACCACCCCTGCCGTTCCGCGGCGTGTTCGGTAAGTGCTTGCACCAGACGCGATTTGCCGATCCCGGCCTCACCGCTCAGCAGCACCACCCGACCCCGGCCGCCGAGTACCTGACTCCAATTGTCCTGCAGCAAACTGAGTTCAGGCTCCCGACCCACCAATGGAGTCAAACCACTGAGGCCGATCGCTTCGAGGCGGGTGCGCGCGGTGCTCTCGTAGAGGACCTGGTAGACGTCAATAGGTTGGGCGACGCCCTTCAGCGTCGGGGCGCCCAACGACTGGCAGGCGAACAGGCCACCGAGGAGCTGATACGTTAATGCCCCTATTACCAAGGTATTCGGCGCAGCAACACCCTGAAGGCGCGCTGCCACGTTGGGCGTGCCGCCGAGGGCCAATTGTTCGTGACGCGTCCCGCCGCCGACCTCGCCGACTACGACCAGACCGGTGTGGCAGCCGAGGCGAACCGCAAGTGACAACCCGTGCTTCTGGGTCAATGTGGTGTTGAGCTGCCCGACGGCCTCGATCATCCCCAGGCCGGCGCGGACGGCCCGCTGCGCGTCGTCCTCGTGCGCACGCGGGTACCCGAAATAGACGAGCAGCCCGTCACCGAGGTACTGCGCGATATGGCCGTCGAAGCGCGCGATGATCTTGGCGCACACATCCTGATAGGCCCGCACCACCTCGCGCCACTCCTCGGGGTCGAGCCGATCGGCAAGCGGTGTCGAGTCAACGAGGTCGCAGAACAGCACAGTCAGCTGGCGGCGTTCGGCGTCACTCCCCTGCGGGACCACCGGTGCCTCCGTCGACTCGGCCGGCACGGGCGGGTGGTCGTGCCAGACGAGCCCGCGCTCCTCTTCGACAATCACGCCGGGATGCGCGAAGAGCAACTCTTCGGTGAGGGCGCCGAGGTGCTCGTCGTCGAGGTCGAACTGGGTCCTCAGCGCTCGGTAAGACACGCGCCCACGGCTTCGCAACAGGTCGACGGCCCTGTCGACCACGTCGTAGAAGTCCACCGACGCACCTTCCCCCGCGCCAACCCGCTCGCACATGGCGAAGCAAGGCGGCAACTCAATGGTGCGGCAAAGTGTGGCCAATGTCGGCGAATTCGGCCCAAAAATTTGTTCGGCCGGCATCGCCTTGGCGCCTCGACTACTCGCCGAGCACGGCCCTGCGGTAGCGGCGGCGGCCGTCTGCGTATTCGGGTCGGTCGCGGTAGACGATGCTCAACGGGCCTGCCGACTCCCCCCACGGCTCGGTGAAGATCCCGAACGTGTCCTCGGGTTGCAGCCCGACGATGCCGATGTAGGTCTTCACGAACGCGTTGAGGTCTTTCTTGTAGAGCTTGGCGGGCACGACCTCGATGTAGGGCACGATCGCCGCAGGGGCGAACTGGTCGTCGAACTTCCTAGCCTGTGCGTCGTGCTTCTCGACCTCCAGCAAGCGCTGAAGATCGCGCATCGGAAGGTCGGGATTCGCTTCCTTGATCTCCCGAAGCCGTCGCGCGTCGTCGAGGAACCCCACGGACGAAACCGTAGCAGGCGTTGCGCGCGAAACCTGCTAGCCCGCTGCGGGACTCACGCCGAGCGAGGTCAACAATTCCCGGATGCGGGCCTCGATCTCGTCGCGAATCGGACGCACCGCATCAAGGCTTTGGCCCGCCGGGTCGGGTAACGACCAGTCTTCATAGCGCCGGCCGGGGATGAACGGGCATGTGTCGCCGCAGCCCATCGTGACCACAACGTCGGCTGCTTCCACCATTTCGTCGGTCCAGCGCTTCGGCCGCTCGCCGGTGATGTCGATGCCTTTTTCGGCCATCGCGGCGACGGCTGCCGGATTGATCTGATCGGCGGGTTCCGAACCTCCGGAATACGCAACCGCCCCATCGCCCGCCAGCCGGTTGAAGAAGCCGAGCGCCATCTGCGAGCGCCCGGCGTTGTGCGTGCACAGAAACAGCACGGTTGGT
>DATJIX010000247.1:0-7243 GCA_035492865.1 Mycobacterium sp.
TGCCCGACAGATGCCTTGCGTGAGCCGCCGAAGTCGAACTGCGGCTCGATGGCATGGAACAGCCAATGCCGTTCGGACTCCGGCACTCCCAGCAGAATGCAGATCATCTGCATCGGCACTTCTGCGGCAATGTCGGTGAGGAAGTCGAACGGCTCCCCCGGCACCACCGCGTCCAACAACCGACGCGCTCGCGCCCGCAGATCGTCTTCCACTAGTCGGATCATCCGCGGCGTCAGGCCCGAACTGACCAGTCGGCGAATCTGCGAATGCCGCGGATCGTCCATCATGTTCAACACCTGGCCGGCGATCGACAGATCCTGTAACAGCGTGCCGCCGTATGGCCGCGTGCCGCCGGTCACCGATGAGTACGTCTCCGGATCGCGAAACACCGCAAGTGTTTCCGCGTGAGTGGCCACCGACCAGAAGCCCTCGCCGTCCGGGGTGTGTTCGGAAGGCTCGTGCCAGTAGACCGGCGCCTCGCGCCTGTGCACCTCGAACAGAGCGTGCGGAAAGCCGGAAGCGAAGTTGTCGAGATCGGTGAAGTCGATCTGCGACAACCCCGATACCGAAGTCACAGGATCGCGCCCGACGTGTACTTCGCGGCCTCGGGATAGCGGCCCACCAACTCGTCGACCGCGTCGACCACCCGGTCGACCTGATCGCCCGCCGCCCCGGTGAACGCCTGCTTGTCGGCCAACGCCGCATCCAACGCAGGCCGGTCCAGCGGCAGCCGCGGGTCGGCGGCGAGGCGGTCCAAAAGATCTGGCTCCAAACCCTTTTCGCGCATCGCCAATGCCACCGCGACGGCGTGCTCCTTGATCACCTCGTGCGCGGCCTCACGGCCCATGCCCGCGCGTACCGCGGCGATCAGGATCCGCGTGGTCGCCAGGAACGGCAGGTAGCGGTCGAGTTCCCGCTGAATCACGGCCGGATACGCGCCGAACTCGTCGAGCACCGTCAGGAACGTCTCGATCTGCCCGTCGATCGCGAAGAACGCATCAGGCAGCGCAACGCGGCGCACCACCGAGCAGAACACGTCGCCCTCGTTCCACTGCGCGCCTGCCAACTCGGCGGCCATCGACGCGTAGCCGCGCAGCACGACCTGCAGCCCGTTCACCCGCTCACAGGACCGGGTGTTCATCTTGTGCGGCATCGCCGACGAGCCGACCTGCCCGGGGGCGAAGCCCTCGGTCACCAGTTCGTGGCCTGCCATCAGCCGGATGGTGTGCGCCAGCGACGACGGGCCGGCACCCACCTGCACCAGAGCCGACACCACATCGTGGTCCAACGACCGCGGATACACCTGCCCGACGCTGGTGAAAATCTCTGTGAAGCCCAGGTATTCGGCGATCCGCCGCTCCAACTCGGCAAGCTTGGTGGTGTCACCGGAGAACAGGTCGAGCATGTCCTGCGCGGTGCCCATCGGACCCTTGATGCCGCGCAACGGGTACCGCTCGATCAGCGCGCGCAGCCGCGTCAAACCAACAAGCATCTCCTCGGCCGCCGACGCGAATCGCTTGCCCAACGTGGTGGCCTGCGCAGCGACATTGTGGCTGCGCCCGGCCATCACCAGGTCCCGGTAACTGATCGCTTTCTCGGCGAGCCGCGCCACCACCGCGACGCCGTGGGTGAAAACCAATTCCAGCGACCGGCGGATCTGCAGCTGTTCGACGTTTTCAGTGAGGTCGCGGCTCGTCATGCCCTTGTGCACATGTTCGTGGCCCGCCAGCGCGTTGAACTCCTCGATGCGCGCCTTGACGTCGTGGCGCAACACCCGTTCCCGCTCGGCGATCGACGACAGGTCGACATCGTCGACCACCCGCTCGTAGTCTTCGACCACGCCGGCAGGCACGTCGACCCCCAACGAGGCCTGCGCGCTCAGCACCGCCAGCCACAGTCGGCGCTCGGCGACGACCTTGGCCTCCGGCGACCAGATCGCCACCATCTCGTCACTGGCATACCTGTTGGCCAGCACATTAGGGATCGCCACAGATACACAGCTTACGGCCCGGGTAAGGCAGGCTAGGCGTATGTACTTCGTTGGGCTCGATCTCGCGTGGGGCGAAAAGAAACAGACAGGCGTGGCCGCCATCGACGCCGACGGGCGCCTGCTTCACGTGGGCATCGCCCAGGACGACGCCAGCATCATCGACGCCATCGCCCCTTTCACCGGCGAGGACTGCGTGGTCGCCATCGATGCGCCGCTCATCGTCAACACCCCCACCGGATACCGGCCAGCAGAGACCGAATTCAACCGCGACTTCCAGAAATTTGACGCAGGCGCGTACCCCGCGAACACGACCAATCCCCTGTTCAATCCACCGCGCGCGGCGGGGCTCGCCAGCGCTCTTGGCCTCGACATGGATCCCGGGTCCAACGCGAACCGTCGGGCCATCGAGGTCTATCCGCATCCGGCGACCGTCGTGTTGTTCGGGCTCGAGAAGACGCTGAAGTACAAGAAGGGTTCGTTCGACGAGCGCCGCAACGAGTTGCTCAAGCTGATGACCCTGATCGAGGGACTCGACAACGAGACACCGCGGCTTCGCGCGAATCGCAGCGTGGCGTGGGTCGAACTCCGTCGCAGGGTGGAGGGTGCCACCAAGGCGAGCCAACTGGACAGGGACGAGGATCCGGTCGACGCAGTCATTGCCGCCTACGTCGCGCTGTACTGGTATCACCGGCCGGAGGACGTCACGATCTACGGCGACTACGAGACCGGCTACATCGTCACACCGACGCTGCCTCCTGCGACCACTTCAACACCGCAACGCCGCGGCAGCCGCTCGTCACTGGAGAACCGGGTCATCCGCGCGATGGAACTGCTCGAAGACGCCCAGCGCGAGTTGGTCGCGATTCGCGAGGCGCTGCGCTAGTCCGGTGCGGAGCCCAGATGCGTCGGGTCGGTGATGCCCGCCCCACGGATGCCGAGCTGGCGGTTGATCACCATCGTCACGAAGAACAACAGAATGCCGATCGCAACGAGAATCAGCGCCAACACATACTGCTGAGCAGGCCTGCCCGACAACGGCGTCACCAGATACAGCGAGGTCACACAACCGATCACCGGCAGCACGGTCGGGGTCTTGAAATGGCCACCGCCTTCGCGCACATCGCGCCGCAGCACCAGCACCGCGACATTGACCATCGCGAACACGGCCAGCAGTAGCAGCGAAGTGGTGCCGCCAAGCACGGAGATCGCGTCGCTGTTCGCGAATGCCGTCACGTAGAAGATCAACCCGAACGCGATCAGTGTGGTGAACACGATCGCGACCCACGGCGTGAACCGTTTCGGATGCACCGCACCCAGCATGGGCGGGAGCACGTGTTGTCTCGCCATGCCGTAGATCAGCCGGCTCGCCATCAGCATGTTGATCAGCGCCGTATTGGACACCGCGAACATCGAGATGAACGGCAAGATGTCCTCGATCGGCAGCCCCGGAGCGCCTGCCTTGACCACCTCGACCAACGGGGTCTCGCTGGCCTCCAACACCCCGACGGGCACCAGCGCGACGGCGACGATCGCCACAATCACGTAAACGGCGCCTGCGATCGACAGCCCCGTCAGTAGCACCTTGGGGAAGATCTTCACCGGATCCTTGGTCTCCTCGGCCATGTTCACCGAGTCCTCGAATCCGACCATCGCGAAGAACGCCAGTGATGTCGCGGTGGTGACGGCGAGGAAGACGTTCTTGTCCGATGCGGTCTCGAATGCGACGACGCGGGAAAACTCGACGTCGGCACCGCCGGTGAACGCCCATACCCCGACGAGGATGACCAGCAGCAGCCCGGTGATCTCGATGATGGTCAGTGCCACATTGAGTTTCACGCTTTCGCCGACGCCACGCAGATTGACGCCCGCGATCATCGCCATGAACAACAACGCGACAATGACGATGCCGACCTTGCCCCAATCGAGGTCGAATGCCGTGGCGAAGTTCGCCGCGAAGAACCGCGACGCAGTGGACGCCGACGTGATGCCCGAACACATCACCACGAACGCCACCAGGAACGTCACGAACTGCAGGCCAAAAGCCTTGTGCGCGTACAGTGCAGCGCCCGCCGCCTGAGGGTACTTGGTGACCAGCTCGAGGTAGCTGAACGCGGTGACGGTGGCGATCAGGAATGCGACCAGAAACGGGACCCACGCTGCCCCACCCACTTCGGCCGCGACATCGCCAGTCAACGCATACACCCCGGTGCCGAGGATGTCGCCGACGACGAACAACAGCAACAGTCCCGGGCCCATGACTCGCCGCAGTTGTGGTTGACGCTCCGCTGTTTGGGCGTTACTCACGGCGCGCGTCCTGACCGTCGCCTGCCAAAACAGTGGTTCCGGTCTTCGATGACACCGCGTCAAGGAATCGACGAACGGTGGCGCGATCCACGTCGCGTTGCCATCCGAAGGTGGTCGGTCGCTGAGCGCGGTCGTGCCAGAAGTGTTGGGGAGAGGATTGCGGTCGCATCGCGAGCAGCCAAACGGCCGTGTCAGCGCCTTCGGCGGGATCGCGCAGAATCGGGCGAGTCACCGCACGGAAGGCAGGCAACGCATCGGCAACACCAGGCGTTTCGACCCAGCCCGGGTGCATGCTTTCGACACGAATATCGCTGCCCGCCAATCGCTCCGCCCACGCGTTGGCCAGTACCACCTGCATTCGCTTGGTGCGCGCATAGACCCGAACGCCGTCGTATCGGCCCGATTCGGCTTCCAGATCGTCGACGGTCAACGGCGTCGTGTACATGCCGCCCGACGACATGAACACGACCGACGCGCCCGCGGCTTCGCGCAGTAGCGGCAACAGCCGTTCGGTCATCAGATGCGGGCCCAACACATGAGTGGCCAACTGGCTCTCATGAATCTGCACCGTCTCGATTCGCTCCTTCGGCATCGCGCCGGCGTTGTGCACCAGTCCGTGAAGCGCGTCGATGCGCCCACAAAGGTCGTCGCTCCACGAGCGCACGGCGTCGAGGTCCGAGACGTCACACACCTCTTCGATCACCATCGCCCCGGATATGGTCCGGCGGATCGTGCCCGCGGATCTCTTGACCTTCTCCTCGCTGCGGCCGAGCAGATGTACGGTCGCGCCCAGTTCGGCAAGCGAGGTCGCGATGGCCTCGCCGATACCCGTCGTCGCGCCGGTGACGACGACCCGTTTGCCTGCCATCGCTTTCGGGCCTGGCCCGTCCGGCCACCAGAGACGACGCACGCGAGCGCCGACCCTGCTGTAGCCCAGCACGACCGAGCGGTCGAGCACGCCGTCGAGAACCGCCGCGATCGTCATTGCGAGCTAAATAACCAAAGACCGGAGCACGCAAACTTCGGCTATGCCGACACCATTCTTTCGTCGATCGGCGCGAGCACGTCGATCACATCGATCAACGTGGCCCTTGCCGTCGCCCGGGGACCGTCGCCGTCGCCCACCAACGCCGCCACCACCGCGCCGTCGACGGCGCACACCAGTGCGGTGAGCAATTCGGCGCGCACCGCGCGACCGGACCGTTCGACGACCTCGACCACCGCATCGGTGCGCTGCTGCAGAATGCGTCGCTCGATCTCCCGAAGGCCCGGCTGGCGCGCACACGCGATGTACCGCTCGTAGCGTGAGATCAACTGTTCGGTGACGCGCAGCCCGGTGGCCTCACCGACCAACAGATCGACCAACACATCGGCCGTCGACTCGGCGCCGCGACGCCTGCGCGACAGCGTCGACACCCGGGTTCGCAATTGCTCGGCCTCGCGCGTTCCGGCGTGTTCGACGGCCTTCGCGATCAGATCGTCGAGCGAGGAGAAGTAGTACGTCGTCGACGCAAGCGGCAGCCCCGCACGGCGCGCGACCGCGCGGTGGCGCACTGCGTCGAACCCGCCTTCGCACAGCAGATCAGCGGCCGCGCTGACCAGCGCATACCGTCGACGTTCTCCCTTAGGAGTGACTGCTGCCGTCACGTTTAGCATGCTGCCAGTCAGGCGGTTGCGGCATTGCGCTTTCGGCCAATCATCAGCCTTTACTCAGGGAAGTCGGCGCTGCGACTGACCGCTGCCCACTGCCGGGCCTCCTCGTTGCGTTCCGCGCCATTGGCCAATGCCAGTTCGACGGCGTCGCTGCCGAGCAGCAGCCGCCGCGGCGGCTCAGATGAATTCACGACATCGATGATGATGCGGGCGGCACGCGCCGGGTCACCCTTCTGACTTCCGTTGGCGGTCTTACGCAATTCGTGAATGAATGCAAGTGCGTCGCGGTAGTCGGGGCCCGGTTCGTGCATGGTCATCGACGACCCCATCCAGTCGGTACGGAATGCGCCGGGTTCGACAATGATCACCTTCACGCCGAATGCGCTCACCTCGTTGGCGAGTACTTCGGAGAAACCCTCGACGGCGAACTTCGCCGTCTGGTACGCGCCGAGTCCCGGCGTGCCGCCCACCCGACCGCCGATCGACGAAAACTGAACGAACACACCGGATTGCTGCGCACGCAGCACTGGCAGCGCCGCGCGGGTGACGTTCACGACGCCGAAAAGGTTGGCCTCGATCTGGGCGCGAAAGTCGGCTGGATCCGTTTCCTCGATCACCGCGCTGTTGGCATAGCCTGCGTTGTTCACGACCACGTCGATGCGACCGAACTCGGCCACCGCGAACTCGACTGCCGCGACCGCTGCCCCTGCGTCGGTCACGTCGAGGCCGATTACGCGAGCCCGGTCCTCGTGCCCCTCGACGAGTGCGCGCAGCTGCTCGGGTTGGCGCGCCGTTGCGACGACGCGGTCGCCATGGGCGAGCACGGCACGGACCAACTCGGCGCCGAAGCCGCGGGAACTCCCGGTGATGAACCAAACCTTCGAAGTATCAGACATGTTGTATACAGACGTAGACTTAGCGGTTTCTATTCCCTACCGTCGAGGCATGACGGCGCCCAAACATCGGCCGCGCAACGCGGCCGCCACCCGTGAGGCGATCCTCGAGTCCGCGATTCGCAGCTTCGCCCGCTCCGGCTACGACGGCGTCGGGGTGCGCGAGATCGCCGGCGATGCCGGGGTCACCGCGATGATGGTGAACAGGTATTTCGGGTCGAAGGAGCAGCTCTTCGCCGAGGCTGTCGAGACGTCCTTCGCACCGCCTGCGGTGATCGCCGCCGATGCGGATTCGCTCGCGCACGACGCCGCCATCGCACTCGTCGAGCGCACGGACCCTGACGCCGAGCCGCTGGAGCCGTTCCTGATCATGCTGCGGTCGGTGTCGAGTCCGCGCGCCGTC
>DATJIX010000248.1:0-2857 GCA_035492865.1 Mycobacterium sp.
ACGCGATGCGCAGCAACAGGATCAACCACATCGGCAGGCCGTAATAGATCCCGTTGCCCTGAATCGAGCTGTTGAAGTAATCGCGGATGGAGAAGATGTACGGCACCGTGCCGCGCACGAAGTTCATCGGGTCGCTGACCATGAACCATCCGATGACGTTGAAGACGATCGGCACGACGATCGCCGTCACCAGCGCCCGCCATTGTCGGTTCAGCAGAGGCAACAGCAGCAGCGGACCCAGAAGCGGTTTGACCACGAGCGACAGGCCGATCGCCACCCCGGCCCACCACTGATGATTGACCTTGCCGTCGAGCAGCCACCGGAAGAACAACACCTCCAGCAACAGCACGCAGCCGTTGATGTTGCCGAAAACAAGTGTGTTGACCACGCTTTCGGTGCAGAACATCGCGACGAGCAGGGCGGGCAGGGCCACCGACGTCCACGAGAATTTGAACAGCTGCACCAGCAGGAACGCCGCGATGATGATGGCGATCGTGTTGAACGTGATGAACCAGTACCGCGACGCGTCGACGGGCAAGTAACCGAACGGCGCCATGATGAGCGTGCCGCCTGGCGGATAGAGGTAGTGCGGGTCGACGTACTCGAAGTGCTCGTTGTAGATGTCCCAGCCCATTTTGAAGTTGACCACCGCGCGGTACACCGGTCCGTAGTCGTCGGTGATGTAGCCGTTGGTGGCCAGCACGTAGCTGCGATGGATGATCATCAGGATCGCGATGGGCCAGAGGATGGACCGCAGCACCGTCGCGACGCTTGGCGGGGAGGTGCGAGGCGCAAACGCCTTCAGCAGGCCGGTTCGAATGGAGTCAGGAGCCGCCACCAGCGCACCGTACACCGACCGGCCCAGAGGTCGGTGTCAGGCAGGGCAGAACGTGTCGGTGGGCGGGAGGTTGCCGCTGTCCAGGTAGCCGAGGATCGGCGGCAGCGCGCACGGCGAATAGATGGTGGCGCCGTGCCCGATGCCTTGCCACATCACGCGCTTGCTTTGGGTGCCTGCGTTGATCATGGTCGCGCCCACCGCCGCCACGCCCTCATTGCCGACGATCGGGTCGTTCTGCACACCGAGCAGCATGACGGGGACCTTCAGGTTCTTGGGGTCCTGCGGCGCCGATCCGCTCGGCCAGTTCAGGCACTTGACCAGGCTGAGCGCGCCGACGGCGCCGAACTGGGGGTACAGCTTGGGCCAGGCGACCACCAGCTCGCGGACCCGGTCCGGGGTCGGCCGGTTCAGGGAGTCGCTGCAGCCGTTGACGAACTGGCCGTCGGTCTGGCGCATGTTCTCGGCGGCGGTGATGAGGTTGGTCATCTGGTTGGGGTTGCCGGATCGGGCCGCCGCCACGGCCGCGGCCAGGTCGTTGCCTGCATTGACGCGGTCGCCGCGCGGGTAGGCAAGCGCCGTCGAGATCGCATCGGCGACGGACGCGACCGACGCGCCGCCCGGTCCGCCACCGCTGCGCGCCGACGAGAGAAGGTCGTCGATCGCGCCCTTGGGATCCGGCGCCAGCGGGCAATTGGTGGCGATGCACTGCGCGGCCCAGGCGTCCAGCGCGGCCTGTTCACCCTTGATCCGCTGTTCCGTCGCAGCCTCGGCGGCGATGCCAAGCGGCAGTGGGGAGTCGAGCACCAGCCGGGACACCTTGTTCGGGTGCGATCCGGCGTAGGCCAGCGCGATCTGTGCGCCGTTGCCGACGCCGAGCAGGGCGATGGTGCCGACGTCCCAGGTGCTGCGAAGCCGTTCGATGTCCTCAGCGGCGTGTGAGTTGTCGTAGGCGGAGTCGCCGGGCGCGATGGTGTCGGTGCAGCTGGTGGTGGCGGTCTGCGTGATCGCACCGAGATTGGCGACGGGGTCGTCGCCGGACTGGAACTGCGCCTGGTCGATCATCTCCTGACGGTCGAACAGGTCGCGGCAATCCAACGCACCCGACATTCCGGTGCCGCGGCGATCCACCGCCACGATCGGGTTCTTCTTGAGCACGTCGGCGCCGGCACGCGACAACCAGACGGGCAGCTGCGTCGACGACGGCAAATCCGATCCGGTGGTCATCACCAGCGGCCCGGCGTCCGCGGGGGTCTGCGGCCCGGTGGCCCGCACCACGCCGATGCTCACCGTCCCGGTGGCGCCGTTGATCGGGTCGAGGTCGGCGTCGTAGCTGGCGCAGTCCAGCTTGACGCCGGGCAGCGGCTGAACCGCCGCGTCATTGAACACCCGCGAGGTGCAGTCCCGCCAGGACAGGTCGTTCTTCGGGGCCTCGATCGGCGGCGGGCCGGTCGGCGGTTTGGTGGTCTGTGGCGCTCCCTGAGGGCCCGCGCCGGAGTCGGTCGCGTAGCGCGGATTCGCGGCGAGGCCCGGTGAGCAGGCAGCGACGAATGCCAACACAGTTGCCAGGCCCAGGGCCTTTGCGACCTGACGACGCCGATGCATGCTGACCAATGTACTGATGGTCGACCTAGGCTCCCTTGACGTAGCGGGTGTACAGGTAGCCGTCGGCATCGGTGAGCGCGTGCGTGCGGCGCATCGTGGTGTGCACCTTGCCCATACCGGTCACGATCCGCTTGGACCCCCCGCCGACCAGGATCGGCGCCACGGTCAGGCAGAGCTCGTCGAGCAGACCCTCCTCGATCAGCGTGCCGAGAAGCAACGGCCCGCCCTCGGTGAGCACGCGGTAAAGCCCGCGGTCCGCCAGGATTTTCAGCACGGTCGCGGAGTCGACGGAATCCGGTTCGGGACCCGACGCGTCGATGACCTCGGCTATGGCGCCCAGCCTCCGGTGTGCGTCGTCGTGGAATCGGCTGGTGGTGAGGATCAGCGGCGGAACCTCGGTGCGGGTGAACAGCCGGG
>DATJIX010000249.1:0-5856 GCA_035492865.1 Mycobacterium sp.
AGTGTGGTTTCCAGCCTCGCGAAGTGTTCACCGATACACGGCCTGCCGCCGCCGAGGAACGGAAGAAACTGCCACCGGCTGCGAGCCTTGGTGTTCTCCGGGCTGAACCGGTCGGGATCGAAGGTCATCGGATCGGGCCAAATCGCCGGATCATGATGCAGGCCATAGATTCCCACCGCGATCAGGCTGCCTGCCTCCACGCGATACCCATCCACCGCGATATCGCTCGTCGCCAATCGCGCAACGCCCGCGGCGGGCGGGCACAGGCGTAACGACTCGTGCAACACCTGCACGGTGTATCCGAGTCGGGGCACGTCGTCGGGCGTCAGCTCCCGATCGCCGATCGCGGCGGCCTCGGCGGCGACACGCGCCTGGATGTCAGGGTGGTGACCCAGCACCCACAGCGAATAGGTCAGTGCCGTGGCAGTGGTGTCGTGGCCCGCCAGCATGAAGATCAGTAGGTCGTTGGAGATGTCCTGGTCGGAAAGCGGCTGACCATTCTCCGGATCGGTGGCTGCGATCAGCGCCTGGACCAGCGGCGCGTCC
The DNA here is from genome assembly GCA_035492865.1 of Mycobacterium sp. Taxonomy (GTDB): domain Bacteria; phylum Actinomycetota; class Actinomycetes; order Mycobacteriales; family Mycobacteriaceae; genus Mycobacterium. The sequence goes on from DATJIX010000249.1 coordinate 547, forward strand.
CGTGTCGGGTCCTCGCGGCAGGCCCGCACCATCTCGTCGGTGATCTCGCGCATCGCCGCGACGGCGGCGCGGGCCTTGCGGCGCGCGGGTGTCGGCAGCCACCGCGGTGCGTGTACCGGGCGCAACGCACGGTCGGCCGTATAGGAGGACGCGACATGCATGCACCGTGCGATGGTGTCCGCCCGTTCGTTGAGATCGATGCCAAGCACCGAACGCCCCAGCGATTGCATAGCGACCTTGCGGCATTCGATGTCGAGGTCGACTTCACCGCCGTCCGGCCAGCGGTCGACGAATTGCTGTGCCGCCCTGGACATGTGGCCGCCGAAGTTTCGAACGTTGTGCTTGGTGAATACCGGCTGCAAGGCTCGCTTGCGGGGGCGCCACTGCTCGTTGGGCAGAACGAACAGGCTGTCGCCTGCCATGTTCTGAACTTCCTCGTGAATGATGCACCGCTCGGAAGACGCATCGCTGCGGCCCAGTACGTCGCGCATCGCGTTGGGCGACATCACCGCCACGATCGGCGGAAACAGCCACTTCGGCCCGAATGCGATCCGCGTGATCGGTCCGCCCGCATCCCGAATCACTTCCTGGCCGGTGTCGAGCCTGCGCACCAACTTGGCCAACTGCCATAGCGGCAGCGGGTTCTTCGGCACCAGCGGCAGTGCGCTGACGTCGATCGCCTCGGTGGTCGTCGGGTTCATCTCGCAGTCCAGGTCAGGGTTTCGCCTTCACCGCTAATCATCGCCGTACCCGGCATCACCCGCAGCCGATACGGGCTCAATCGAAGCACGGCGAATTCCTCCGACGTCGGGCCGTCGGCCCACATTGGGATGATGCGCGGGTCGTAGCCGACCGGCGCGGCAGCGGTCGCGAACCTGTCCCAGACCGTGGCTCGGGTTTCGTCGTCGAGATACCACTCCACCAGGCACTCGGCGCTGCACGTGTCGTGGTTTGTGGTCCAGTAGCTGACCGCCATTTCCGGGTGGACGGCGAGATGCGCCTTCTTCACCGGGCTGGGGACCGTGGCGATCCAGCCGAACAGGTCGGTGCCGTCCCATTCCCAGATGGGATGGAGGATGCGGGTGCGGGGCCGACTGTTTTCATCGACGGTGGCGACGGACGCCCACACGATCGAGTGGGCCATGTCGATGAACGCGGGCGCGATTACCTCAAGCGGTGTCACGCTTTTCAAGCCTAGGCGTATGACGTCGCGCCCAGGCTCGAAGCGTCACGACTCTTGGATCTTGCGGAATTCCTCGGTCTTGCGATATTCGACCTTGCCCTCTTCGGCAGAGGTCTCGATTTTGCCCTTGTCCTTGTCGTCAACCCACTCGGTGACTGCCGTTCCGGACACCGTCCCCTGACTGCCGGGCAGGGTGGTCGTCTGTGGCTCGTCTTCGTACGCCTTGGCCATCTCTCTGGCCTTTTCCTTGTGCTCGTCGGTGACCTCTGGCTTCTCGGTCAGCTGGCCGCCCGATTGATTTGGTTGCTGGTCTTCTTCGGTACCCATGGCGTAGGGCTGCCCGGTGATGTGAGCTATCAAACACAGTGCAGCTAACCAGCGGGCACGGCGCGCAGCGCGACCGGCAGGCTGGGCAGGAAGTGCTGCCTGGCGAAGGCGCGGATGTCGTCGGCCGTCTCGAGCGGTTGTGCGCTGGGTAGCAACAGCGCCATCGCCGCGTAGCGCAGGATCGTGTCGGCCAGCTCGGTGACGGCCTGCTCGCCGATCCGCTCGGCGAAGCCCGGCGGGAAGATCACCCGCAACGCATCGGCCATCCGCTCGATCGCGGCGCCGTAGTGCTGTCCCGCCATCTCGAGCACCAGACCGGGCTCGTCGGCGATCATCCGGTCGAGCACCCGGTGCCTGCGAAACTTCAGTATCGACAGCGTAAAGGCTTCGACGTAGTAGTTCGACTGCGGTCCGGCGTGTTTCAGCTCCGCGGCGATGTCGGAGAACAGCCGGACGTTCTCCCGCTCGATGACAGCCGCCACCAGGTCGTCCTTGTTGGCGAACCGCCTGTAGATGGTGGTGCGGCTGACCCGGGCCCGGCGCGCGACGTCATCGAGCGCAACCCGTCGGAAGCCATGCCGTTCGAACTCGACGACAGCGGCGTCGAGGATGGCTTCCAGAGTGGGATCAGCTGCTGGCATAGCCCTTTAGCGCATAGCCGTTGTAGCGCAGCCGCATTGGCAGATGATCCCACACCCAGTTCACTGGCCGCGAGCGCCACAACGCGGCGAACCGTTGGTAGCGACGCTCATGGCGCTCGCTCCACGGCAGGCCGAGCATCTCCCTGGTGCGTGGCGGCATGCCGCCGGTGGTGAGAAACGCGGCGACGGGATTGAAGACGGGTGCGAGCACGCGCCACAGGGCGGGCGGCACCCCCTTCGGGCACGGGAAGCCCTTGGTGACGTAGCCGACGCCGTACTTGGCGGTCGGGTGCGCGACGACGATCTCGTCGATCATCCGGTTCCAATACCGTTCGAAATCTTCGTAATTGGCGGGCATCGGCCGTTCGCTGACGCCGTAGCGGCGATACCAGGTCTTGGACTCGAGGTAGATCTGCTCCTTCTCCTCGCGGCTCAACCGCTTGACGAAGGTGTCGGCGAAATAGAGCACCTGGTCGACGAACGTGGCATGCGCCCAGAAGTAGGTGTCGGGATCCAGCGCGTGGTAACGCGCACCGTCGGGCATCTCACCCTTGATGTTGGTGTGAAAGTCGCGGACCCGGGTGCCCTCGTTGTGGTTGTCGGACCCGTAGACCGTCATGAAGATCGGCGGCAGCGAGCGCTTGATGCGCGCCGCGGTATCGGCGAAGAACACCGAGTGGTCCAGCACGCCCTGCCCGAGTTCGGCGAGCATGTTCTGCAGCACGGCCGGGCGCGGGCCGATGAGGTACATCCGATTGTCGCCGAAGTAGCGCCAGACCAGCGACTCCGGGCCCAAAGGCAGGGCATCTGCAGCGGTGCGCCGCTCCGCAAGCTCAGTCATAGGAAACAGTGTTACAGATTTTGCACTTTGTACCACCCGGTTGTGAGCGGGCTCACGCCTTCGTCGAGAGAGAAGCCAGGGTTGCTATGCCGCTGGATCAGCGACCGGGAACTCTATTTCGCGGATCGCAGCCGGGCGATGCCCAGCACCGCCAGCACACCGGCGACAGTGGCCAGCAACAGCGACAGCACCAGCAGTGGCGCGCTGTAGACCACCGACGTCGTCTGCGGTTCACCGTCCAGCACGGGCGCGACCACCACCGTCGAACTGGCGGCCAGCCAGCTCAGCACGCAGCCGACCGCCGCGACGACGGCCAACGACAGTTCGATCCGGGCCCTCACGCGGCCGGCTCCGGCGGGATGCGCTCCTCCACCAGATGGGTCAGGGCCGACCGCAGCTGATGATGCTTGCGGGCCCACGCCTGGGCGGTGCGGTCGTTGGTCAGCCGCAGGCCGATGCCTTTACGCCCGCGCGGGACGCCGGTGAGCTCGCCGAGCGCCCGTGCCGACTGCCACCTCGGTTCGTCAGGACCGGTCGGCTCGGGATAGATGCGCACGATCGCGTCGATGTTCAGCCGTTCCGTACCCTGCCGCAGGTATTCGGGCGTCAACTCCACCGAGGTATGGATGCGCGCGGCCTTGACCTGAATCGCCAGGAAGCCGGTGACGAGCACGAAGAACGCGCCGGGAACCAGAAGCTGGATGCCGTAGCCGGCCGAGAGCTGAATCAGCGCCATGGCGATTCCTGCGGCGGGACCCGCCGCGATCCACCACCAGCTCGCACCCTGTTCGTAGAACAGCACCTCGGGCGGCGGACCGGCCTCGGTCACTGCGACTCCTGTTCCGACGACGCGGCGGGCCGGGTCATCAGCACGGTCCCTGCGACCAACGGCAGCACCGCCAGCAGCGTGATGCCGTTCGCAAGACTCAACAGCGCCGCTACGGCGACCAGTACGGTCAGCGTCAGCGCGAGCGCAAGCCCCGCCCTGCGATAGCGGGTGTCGCCGGTGCGGACGCGACCGGCGAGAAACGCCAGCCCGCCACCCGCGAGCGCGAAGATCACGCCCGCGCCGCGGAAGACGACGGCAACATTCAGCGACGCCGCGATCAAACCGCCGACCATCAGCAGAAACGACGCCACCACCCAGCACCAGAATGCGGCGGTGACGACACGCGGTCGCGATTGTGGGGCTGTCATTTCCGGGCAAGCCTAGCGGGTCAGCGGGTGAAGAACGTGTGCGCGTCCTTGCGATGCAACAGAAAGGCACCGCCCACGATCAGCACCGATCCGACGATCGCGGTGACCGCGTAGGTAATCGCCGCCGCAGTGGGGCGATCCACGGTGAACAGGCTGGTCGCGGTGTACACCACCGACGCGATCCCGCCACCCGTCAACAGCGTGCGCGCCCACCGGTAGCCGTGCCGCATGAGAATCAGGAACGTCACCACGACGGTCGACAGCACCACCACGAACACCACGGAAATCGCGTACACGATCACCGGCGGGTGCTTGCCGTTCACCACGAGGTCGACGACGTAGCCGACGACCATCAGCGGCAACGCCGCGAGCCACAGCCAGAATCCGGTGTCGACGTCCACGGGCCTACCCGTGTCCGTCGGCTCAGGGTCGGTCACGCCAGCCAGCGCCCCACGTCGGCCGCCCAGTACGTCAGCACGATGTCGGCGCCCGCGCGCCGAATGCTCGTCAGCGTCTCCAGCGCCACCGTCTGCAGATCGATCCAGCCGTTGGCGGCGGCGGCGCTGATCATCGCGTACTCGCCGGAGACCTGGTACGCCGCCACCGGTACCGGCGAGATGTCCGCCGCGACGCGCACCACGTCCAGGTAGCTCATCGCCGGCTTCACCATGATCATGTCGGCGCCCTCGTCGATGTCGAGCTCGATCTCGTGTCGCGCCTCGCGGGCGTTGCCTGCGCCCTGCTGGTACGTGCGTCGATCGCCCTGCAGGCTGGAGCCGACGGCTTCGCGGAACGGACCGAAGAACCCCGAAGCGAACTTCGCGGCGTAGGCGAGGATCACCGTGTCGGTGTGCCCGGCGACGTCAAGCCCGTCGCGGATCGCCGCTACCTGACCATCCATCATCCCGCTCGGACCCACTACGCGGGCACCCGATTCCGCTTGCGCCACAGCCAATTCCACGTACCTGGCATTGGTGGCGTCGTTGTCGACCCGGCCCGCGGCGTCGAGCACCCCGCAGTGACCGTGGTCGGTGAACTCGTCGAGGCAGGTGTCGGCCATCAGCACGGTGTCCTCGCCGATGTCCTTGGCCAGGTCGCGCAACGCGACGTTGAGAATGCCG
>DATJIX010000250.1:0-4895 GCA_035492865.1 Mycobacterium sp.
GGAAGCCGTCACAGGCAAGCTGTCGGGTGGCAACCAGCAGAAGGTGGTGCTGAGCAAGTGGCTGTTCACCGATCCCGACGTGCTGATTCTCGATGAGCCCACCCGGGGCATCGACGTCGGTGCCAAGTACGAGATCTACACGATCATCAACGAACTCGCCGCGCGCGGCAAGGCCGTGCTGGTCATCTCGTCGGAATTGCCTGAGCTGCTTGGAATCTGTGATCGCATCTACGCGCTCAGCCAGGGCCGCCTGACCGGCGAAGTGGCGCAAGCCGATGCGACGCAGGAGAGCCTGATGCGCTACATGATGAAAGGACGTGCCTAAGTGACCACCACTGTCGAGCACCCGGCGCAAAAGCCGGAGGCGGAACAAGGATCCGGTGAGCCGACACCGCCGGGCCTTCGCGAGCGTGTGTCGTCGTTTCTCATGTCACACGTGCGTCAGTCCGGCATGGTCGTGGCGTTGGCGGCCATCGTGTTGCTGTTTCAGGTCTGGACCGGCGGCATTCTGCTCAAGCCGCTGAACGTCACCAACATCGTCCAGCAGAACGGCTACATTCTCGTGCTGGCGATCGGCATGGTCATCGTGATCATCTCCGGCCACATCGATCTGTCCGTCGGGTCGATCGCCGGATTCATCGGTGCGGTGTCGGGCGTCCTGATGGTGCGCAACGACATGCCGTGGCTTGTAGCGGTCGGTGTCTGCGTGGGGATAGGTGCGCTCATCGGCGCCTGGCAGGGATTCTGGATCGCCTACGTCGGAATACCCTCGTTCATCGTCACTCTCGGCGGGATGCTCGTCTTCCGCGGAGCCACCCAGTATCTGCTCGAGGGGCAGTCCATCGCCCCGATGCCGCGCGGCCTGGAACAGGTCAGCAGCGGCTTCCTGCCCGAGATGGGAACCAACGCCGTGTACCACTGGCCGACGGTCATTCTCGGCGTCGTGATGATGGTGGCCACGCTCGCGGTGCAGATCCGCCGCCGGCGTTCGCAAATCCGCTACGGCCAGCAGGTTTCGGTCACCGCGCTATTCGTCGCGAAGTGTGTCGCGATTGTCGCCGCGCTCGGGGCGTTCACCCTGCTGCTCGCCAGCTACCGGGGGGTGCCGATCGTCGGGATCATCCTGGTGGTGCTGACGTTGATCTACGCGTTCGTCATGCGCAACACCGTGCTGGGTCGGCAGGTGTACGCCGTCGGCGGAAACTCCGCAGCTGCACGCCTTTCCGGAATCCGCAACCAACGGGTCACGCTGCTGGTCTTCGTCAACATGGGGATGCTCGCCGCCGTTGCCGGCTTGCTGTTTGCGGCGCGCTTGAACTCCGCCACGCCCCAAGCGGGCGTCAACTTCGAACTCGAAGCCATCGCGGCGGCGTTCATCGGTGGCGCATCGTCCAGCGGCGGCGTCGGCACCGTATTCGGCGCGATCGTCGGTGGTCTCGTGCTCGGCGTCCTGAACAACGGCATGTCGATCCTTGGCATCGGAAGTGATGTCCAACAGGTGATCAAGGGCCTCGTTCTGCTCGCCGCAGTCGGGTTCGACGTCTACAACAAACGCAAGGGCGGGCGCTAGCGCCTCCGGGTGCTCTGCCGAACGACCAGTTGCGCAGGCACCAGAATCGGCTGATCGTCGATCGGCGAGTCGTCGCTGTCTTCGATACGGGCGATGAGCATTTCGACGCTGCTACGGCCGACTGTCGCGAAATCCTGGCGGACGGTCGTCAGGGGCGGCGAGTAGAACTCGGCTTCCGGGACATCGTCGAAACCCGCCACCAACACATCGTCGGGCACGACGCGTCCGGCTTCGGCGAACGCGCGCAGCAGGCCCAGCGCCATCTGATCGTTGCCGACGAACACCGCATCGACATCGGTGCGCCGAGCCAGCGTGATCCCGGCCTGGTATCCCGATGCGGCAGACCAATTGCCGTGCAGCGGTTCGGGAATGGCGCAAGCCGCTTCGGTGAGCTCGGCACGCCACCCGGCCAGGCGGGCGTCGGTTTCCGTCCACCCCTCGGCGCCTGTCACGTGCCACACGGTCGATGCGCCCTGCGCGAGCAGGTGCCGGGTGGCCTGCCGCGCTCCGTCGAACTGGTCGACGCTGACCACCGGCATTCCCAATCCGCCGGTGGCATCGACCGCCACGATCGGCAGCTCGCGGTGGAGACCCGAGAGAGCGTTGCGGGTTTCTGACAAGGGCGCGATCACCACGACGCCCTCTACCGACTGCTCGGTCAACCGGGTCAGCGCCCTCGGCAAAGTTGTGCTGTCGATGGTGGATTCACTGGCCACGCTGACGTAATAGCCCGCGTTGCGGGCGGCGTGCTCGATCGCGTACAGCATGCTTGCGGGCCCGTACAACGTGCTGTCGAAGCAGACGACCCCCAAGGTCTTGGACCGGTGTGTCGCCAGCGCCCGCGCCGCGAGATTGCGGTGGTAGCCCAGTTCGTCGATGGCGGCGTTGACCCGGCGGCGGGTGGATTCCTTGACCGCGGCCGAGTCGTTGAGCACGCGCGAAACAGTCTGGTGGGAAACCCCAGCCGCTTTCGCGACATCGAACATGTTGACCGGGCGGCGCTCGACCCTTTCGGCCATCGGAGTGACCTCCTTTTGTGCTCGCATAGTAGTCCGGATGTGAGCGCTCACGTGGCTTTGACGAGGCGAATGTTAGCGTTAACATTGAGCTATGCCGGAACCGATGACCGCAGCGCGACTGCACGGTGTGCGCGACGTCCGACTGCACACCGAGACCATCCCGGCGGTCGGCACCGGAGAGGAACTCGTCCGCGTCACCGCAGTCGGTCTGTGCGGATCCGATCTGCACTGGTTCACCGAGGCCGGTATCGGCGATGCGCGTCTCATCCGACCAGTCGTGCCCGGCCATGAGTTCGCGGGTGTGATTCAGGGCGGTCCGCGTCACGGGCAACTGGTGGCCGTCGATCCGGCTCTGCCGTGCCTGCGCTGCGAAATATGTCTCGACGGGTACCGCAATCTCTGCCCCGACGTCGTCTTCGCGGGCCACGGTGACTTAGACGGCGGACTGCAGCAATACCTTGCCTGGCCGTCGTGGGCACTGCATCCGTTGCCCGACACGATGACCGCGATCGACGGTGCGGTGCTCGAGCCGCTCGGTGTCGCGTTGCACGCACTTGACTTGGGCCACTTGCGGATTGGATCGACGATCGCGGTCGTCGGCGCGGGGCCGATCGGTCTGCTCTTGGTGCAGGCCGCCAAGAACGCCGGGGCCACCAGCGTGGTGGTCGTCGAGCCGCTTGCGCACCGCCGGGATGCAGCCAAGCGGCTGGGTGCCGATGTCCTGCTCGACGTGGACGAGGCATATGACGACATCGGCGCGAACACGGTGTTCGAAATGGCCGGTTCCGATACGGCCGTCGAGATCGCGCTGCGCACCGCCAGGCCAGGTGCTCGAGTTGTCCTGGGCGGCATACCCGATGGCGACCGCACGTCATTCCAAGCGTCCCTTGCCCGTCGCAAGGGCCTCACGCTGGTCTTGGTCAGGCGCATGAACGAGGCGTACCCGCGGGCGATTCGGCTCGTCGAACGGGGCTTGATCGATATCTCATCGATCGTGAGCCATCGTTATCCGCTCGAGCGCGCGGCGGAGGCATTCACCGTGGCCGCCGACCGGCAGGGCCTCAAGGTCGTCATCGAACCCTGACGTCGTGGTACCGGATGGCCCACGACATGGACCAGTACTCGCCGGGCTCGATCCAGCGCAGTCCTACGCCGCTGTTGAAGGCGTCGGCGGGTGCCGTCATCGGCTCGATCGCGACCGCGGTGATCAATTCGCCCCTGCGAGGGAACTTGCGAGTGATGAAGACCTGCACATAGCCGAATTGTTCATCGGCCCAAAGCGATACGGTTCGGCCGTCGGGCGCGGTCAGCGAGTGGGTGCTGCCGGCTCCCGAAGTCGGAGGGCATGACCATGCATCGTCGAGGTCGAGTGTGCCAACGACAGCGCCCCCGCGCAGGTCCCATTCGGTGCCGTGAACCGGTGCGCTACCGACCGGATTGAGCCGGTCGTCGACGTCGATGTGGTGATCGGCCGACAGGGTCAACACGAGGCTGTCTGTTGGGACGTCTCCGATCGCAAGAAAGGGATGGGCGCCGACTGCGACTGGCGCACAGGCGGATCCGACGTTTCGCACGGTGTGTGTGACCTGCATGCCGTCTGCGGTGAGGGTGTAGCGCACCCGGGTGTCCAGCCGGAACGGGTAGCCGTTTTGCGGAAAGACCTGTGCTCGAAGGCAGATCGTGTGGTCGTCGCGGTCGATCAGTTCGTACGGAGTGTTGCACAACAGCCCGTGGATCGCGTTTCCACGATCAGGTTCGGTGATGTCGAGTTGTAGCGTCCGCCCGCCGTAGGTCCATCGCCCGTCGCGCACCCGGTTCGGCCACGGCACCAGTACGGTGCCACAGCCGAAGGGCGGGGGAACGTCGTCGTCGTAGCCCGCCGTGATCTCGACTCCGTCGACCGACAGGTGCCGTATCGCGGCGGCCACCTCGGTGATGACTGCGCGCACGAATCGACCGGCGGCTTGGAGGCTCAGCTCATATTGTTCGCCGAGCGCGGGGGCGGGGTGGAACTCCACCCGCCAATGTTAGCGCTAACATCGCTACAGCTTGCGGGCGCTCGCCGTCGCTTTGTCGAGCTCCCAGTACGCCCGCAGTGCCACCATCTTGCCTTCGTCGTTCACCCGGTAGGTGAACACGCCTTCCGCGATGACCTCGTATCCGGCGGCCCTGATCACGATGTTGCCGACGTTGGCTTCCTCGTTGCCGCACTGATAGGTCTTCTCGAAGTTGAACGTGAGCTCGCTCGGCGCGATCGCCATGTCGTAGAACTTCGCGATCGCCTCCTTGCCGCGATGGCCCTTGCC
>DATJIX010000251.1:0-4546 GCA_035492865.1 Mycobacterium sp.
TCGCCGAATGCCGCATCGGCATCCGCCGACGGACGGCTCGCTGGGATCCGCATGCCGAGGTGAGCGCGGCCGAGGCCATGGACTTCTGGGCCTTCGCCGCCGGCGCCGCCAACGTGATCATGCAACTGTCCCGGCCGGAGGTGGGTTACGGCGTCGCCGAAAGCAAGGTGGACTCGGGCAATCTGCTGAAGCACCCATGGAAGCGGGCCAGGACGACATTTCAGTACCTGGCCGTCGCGATCCTCGGGCGACCGGAAGATCGGGCCGCCTTCAGGGAGGCGGTCAACAGTTCCCATCGTCGCGTCAAATCCGCCGCCGACAGTCCGGTCCAATACAACGCGTTTGATCGCGAGCTCCAGATGTGGGTCTCCGCATGCCTTTTCGTCGGCCTCGAGGACACCTACCAGCTGCTGCGCGGCGAGATGACCGCCGAACAGGCCGAGCAGTTCTACCGGTCCGCGTGGACGTTGGGCACCACGCTGCAGGTCACCGAAAACCAGTGGCCGCCGACGCGCGCGGACTTCGACACCTACTGGGAGGAGGCCTGTCTGCGCGTTGCGATCGACGATCACGTGCGCGCCTATCTGCTGGATCTGCTGAATCTGAAAATGATCAATCCGGTTCTCGCGCTGCCGTTTCGGCCGCTGCTGAAGTTCCTCACCGTCGGGTTCCTGGCGCCGGTGTTCCGCGACGCCATGGGCGTGCGGTGGAGCGCTTTCAAGCAGCGCCAGTTTGAATGGCTGTTCGCGCTCGTCGCCTTCGTCAACCGGTTTCTGCCGGTGTTCATCCGCCAGGGCGGCAGTTACGTGCTTCTCGAAGACGTGCGCAGGCGGGTCCGCACTCACCGAGCGCTGGTGTGATGTGCTGCGCCGCGTGTTGAGCCGTCGGGTCAGCATCGAGGCGATGATCGAATTCGCCATGTGGATGGCGGTTCCCTACGTCGTCGTCGGGCTCGTGTTCGCCTTCTTCGGCGCCGAGCAGGTCGCGCTGATCGAGACGCAGCTGCAGACCCGGCTACCGGCGGGCGCCGATATCGCTGCCTACGGGCTGACGGCGCTGTTCTGGCCGGCCGGACTCTTCGGGGTCGACCTCTGCGTCGCGTGAAACGAGTATGCGAATACTCGCAACCAGGCCCTCGTGCGATGAGATTCTGACACTCGGCGCACTATCCGTAACGCCGTGAAACGGGGGACCCGCATGACCGCCATCCAGCCCGACACCCGCCAAAGCACCATAGAGGTGCGCAATCCGGCCGACGGCACCGTCGTCGGCGAAGTGCCGAACGATTCGGCAGACACCGTCGCCGCCAAGGCCGGCGAACTGCGACTCTTTCAGCCCGAATGGGAGGCGCTCGGCCCACGGGGCCGCAAGCCCTGGTTGTTGAAGTTCCAGGACTGGGTCCTCGACAACGCGGAGCACCTCACCGATGTGGTCCAGTCAGAAACCGGCAAGGTGCGGGCGGATGCCTCGATCGAGGCGCCGATGACCGCTGGCCTGCTGGACTACTGGGCCCGCAACGCCGAGACCTTCCTTGCTGACCGCCACCCGAGGCCACACAACGTCCTGATGATGACCAAGCGGCTGACGACGGTCTACCGGCCATATCCGGTCGTCGGGTTGATCATCCCGTGGAACTTTCCGTTTGCAAACGCGTCTCTCGACGGCATCGCGGCGCTGGCCGCAGGTGCCGCGCTGCTTCTCAAACCCTCGGAGGTGACACCGCTGAGCGCCGTCGAATTCGTGCGCGGGTGGAACGAGATCGGCGCGCCGCCGGTGATCGCGCTCACCACCGGATTCGGGGGCACCGGTGCCGCCGTGATCGCCAACTCCGATTACGTGCACTTCACCGGCTCGTCCGCGACCGGCCGCAAGGTGGCCGTGGCATGCGCGGAGAGGTTGATCCCTTACAGCCTCGAACTCGGCGGCAAGGACCCCGCAGTGGTGCTCGCCGACGCGGACCTCGAGCGCGCGGCCAACGGCATCGCCTGGGGTGGGATGACCAACTCCGGCCAGGTGTGCGTGTCGATCGAACGGGTCTATGTCGAGGCGCCGGTCTACGACGAATTCGTCGCCAAGCTCACCGACAAGGTGGGCAGGCTTCGCCAGGGCCAGGACGACGACAAGTACCGGTTCGACGTTGGTGCGATGGCCACGCCTGCGCAACGCGACATCGTGACACGCCACGTCGACGAAGCCGTCGCAGGGGGAGCGCGGGTCACCACCGGTGGCAAGCCGTCCGGGATAGGCACCTTCTTCCAGCCGACCGTGCTCGCCGACGTCGATCAGTCGATGTCGTGCATGAGAGAGGAGACGTTCGGCCCGACGCTGCCCGTGGTCAAGGTCGCCGATGAGGACGAGGCGATCCGGCTGGCCAACGATTCCCGCTACGGGCTTTCGGCGACGGTGTGGACCGGCGACGCTGCGCGCGGTGAGCGGGTTGCGCGCAGGATCGAGGCGGGTGCGGTGAACATCAACGATGCGATGGCCAACGGGTTCCAATTCGGCTTGCCGATGCCTGGCTGGAAGGACTCCGGGATCGGCGCCCGCAACGGCGGGGCCGAGGGCATCTTGAAATACTGCCGCGTACAAGCCATTACGACGCCGCGCATTCCGACCCAGGCGAATGAGCCACTGTGGTACCCGTACTCGCGCCGCAAGTTCCGATTCGGCTTGGGCCTGATGCGTGCGACCGCGGCCCGCGGCGTGCGACGACTCGGCATCAAACCTCGAGGAGGTGTGCGATGAAATGCCAGGGCGCGGTCATTCGCGGCGTCGGTCGGGACTGGGACATCGAGGAGGTCACCCTCGACCCGCCGCGCGAGGGCGAAGTGCTGGTGAAGATGGCCTACGCGGGCGTCTGCCATTCCGACGACCATTTCGCCACGGGCGACATGGTTCCCACCCCGGAACTCGCGGCGATGATGGAGGCGATCGGTACCCCGCGCCTTGACTACTTCCCGCTGCTCGGTGGTCACGAAGGCGCGGGCGTGGTCGAGGAGGTGGGTCCTGGCGTCCGGTCGGTGCAACCCGGTGATCACGTGTCCATGTCGTTCATCGCGGCGTGCGGGACCTGCCGGTTCTGCGTGTCGGGGCAGACGTACCTGTGCGACAACGGCGCCGCGATGCTGGCCAGGGAGTCGGTCACCGACGGCACCGTGCGGCGACGCGTCGGCGACGAGGGGCTGACGGCCTTCTGCCAGCTCGGCACGTTCTGCGAATATGCCGTGCTCGCAGAGGAGTCCGTGATCAAAATCGACGAGTCGATTCCGTTGGAGGCGGCCTCGCTCGTGTCGTGCGGCGTGACGACCGGATGGGGCTCCGGCACGGTCGGTGTCGGGACGGAGCCCGGCGACACCGTGGTGATCGTCGGCACCGGCGGCGTCGGTATCAATGCGGTGCAGGGTGCGCGCGCAGCGGGTGCCATGAACGTCATCGCCGTGGATCCCCTTGATTTCAAACGTGATACGGCGAAGTTCTTCGGGGCGACGGACACCAGCCCTTCGATGGAGCAGGCCTTCCCTCTGGTGCAGGAGCTGACCCGCGGGGTGATGGCGGACCGGGTCGTGTTGACGCCCGGTGTGGTGACTTCGGACATGCTTGCTCCGGCCCTGATGCTGACGCGCAAAGGTGGCACCTGCCTGATGACCGGTGTGCCGAAGTTCGAAATCGCCAACGTGCCACTGATACTCGTCGACTTCCTGCAGAGCTGCAAAACTTTCAAGGGGTTGATCTACGGCGGCATGAATGCCCGCGCGAGCACGCCGATGCTGCTGAACATGTACCGCAGCGGCAACCTCAAGCTCGACGAGTTGATCACGAAGCGGTACCGACTGGATCAGCTCAACGACGCCATCACGGATCTGCGCGAAGGACGCAACATCCGCGGCATCATCGAATTCGCCTAGGGTCCGGTGTATCCCGGCGGGTTGGGGGTGTCGACCCACAGGTCGACGCCGAGTTCTCCGCCGGGCACGCAGTCATAGACCGAAAGGTCGGTGACGCCGGAGTCCAGCAGCACGTCCTCGCAGAGCAGGGCGTTGCCGGTGTATTCGCGCGCGGGCTTGTTCAGGATCACGTACGCCGCGTCGGCGTACACGTCGGGCTTGCGGGCACGGGCCATCGCCTCGTCGCCGCCCAGCAGGTTCTGCACCGCGGCGGTGGCCACCAATGTGCGGGGCCACAGCGTGTTGGACGCGATGCCGTCCTCACGCAGTTCCTCGGCCATCGCCAACGCGCACAACGACATTCCGTACTTGGCCATCATGTAAGCGGTCGGCTTGAGCCATTTCGGCTCCAGCCGGACCGGCGGCGACAGCGTCAGGATGTGCGGATTCTCGCGGCCGATCATGTGCGGAATGCAGGCCTGCGAAACGGTGTACGTGCCGCGCACCTGGATGCCGTTCATCAGGTCGAAGCGCTTGAGCGGGACCTCTTTGATCGACCCGAGGTTGATCGCCGAGGCATTGTTCACGCAGATGTCGATGCCGCCGAACTGCTCGACGGTCTGCGCCACCGCCGCCGCGACCGATTCCTCGTCGCGGATGTC
>DATJIX010000252.1:0-14347 GCA_035492865.1 Mycobacterium sp.
GATTCGCAACAGCGGGGGTTCGCGTTACCGACGTGGCAGGAGGGCGGATATGACGCCCCGAATCTGGAGCAGTCCCTGCGCGAGATGAGGGGCGTAGGCGCGACCTGGGTTGAACTCACGGTGGCATGGTCTCAACAATCCACGAGCTCGAGTGAGGTTCTGAGGGTCCCGGAGACGGTTAGCGACAGCGGGCTGCAACGGGCGATCGCGCTCGCCCATCAGCAAGGTCTGAGTGTTTTTCTCAAGCCACATATTGACCTGCCGGGTAACAGCCGCAATAACATTCGACCTGACGATCAGCCGGCTTGGTTCAGTTCCTATACGGCGTTCATCACGCACTACGCCTCCCTCGCACAGCAATCGGGAGTGGAGCAGTTCGCCGTGGGCACCGAGTTGTCCTCAATCAGTGGCGACCGCGATGCCTGGCTGGGTGTGATCGGCGCAGTGCGAGCTCAATATCACGGCCCCGTGGTGTACGCGGCCGGGCGCGACTGGCGCAGCGTGCCGTTCTGGGATGCCGTTGATGTGATCGGAATCGACGCCTACCCGCGGCTTAGCGATACGCCCACCTCCGACGTGTCGGTGCTGCGTAGGGCGTGGGAGGCCTACGTCGAAGAAGGTGCGGCGTTGTCGGCCAGATACGGCCGCAAAATCCTGTTCACCGAGGCTGGCTTCACCAGCCAGCAGGGCACTACGACGGATCCCTCCAACTGGCGGATCAGCAGGACGCCGAGCGAGGCCGAACAGGCCGCGGGCTATGAAGCGCTGCTGGCGACGTTTAGTGACAAGCCATGGTGGGCCGGTGTCTTCTGGTGGGAGTGGGCTGTGCCACCTTTCAGCGAAGCGGAGCCGCTCGACTACTCTCCGCGGGGCAAGGCCGCTGAGTCGGTTATCCGTCGATGGTGGGCGCCATGACGCAATTGCCAACGACCACTGAGGTTTTCGCGCCAACGGATGGCCGCCCGACATCGCGCGTGCAGTTCCGGCCGGACATCGAAGGACTGCGTACGGTTGCCGTCGGCTTGGTAATCCTGCTTCACGCCTACCACAAGCCTTTTACCGGTGGGTTCGTCGGGGTTGACGTCTTCTTTGTCATCTCGGGCTTTCTGATCACCAGTCTGCTGCTCAAAGAACAGCAGCGGGCGGCCCGCATCTCGATCTCCGGTTTCTACGCACGACGTGTTCGCCGGATCCTGCCTGCCGCCACCGTGGTGGTTCTGACCACGTTGTTCGCCACATATCACTGGCTTGGATTCATCACTGGAAATCTCGTAGCCAACGACGCCAAGTGGACGGCGATATTCGCTGCCAACATTCATTTCGGGGCCGTTGGCACGGACTACTTCGGAGCGCAATTACCCCCTTCTCCGCTGCAGCACATGTGGTCGCTCGGCGTCGAGGAGCAGTTCTATTTGGTTTGGCCTGGCGTGTTCTTGGTTCTGGTTCTTCTGGCGCGCGGAGCGCAGCATCGCAAAGCGCTTGCCGCCGCGTTGTCTGCAATCATTGCGGCTTCGCTGCTCTGGTCTGTAGTTCAGACAGCGGTCAATCAAACGTGGGCGTACTTCTCCCCGTTGACACGGGCCTGGGAGTTGGCGTTGGGAGCGTTGGTTGCCGTCTTGGCGCCGCTCATCGCGCGCCTGGGCGCCGGATGGATGCCACACGCTGCGGCTTTCGTCGGGTTGACCGGCATCGCCTTGGCCGCAGTGCTTTTCACGTCGGACACCCGCTACCCCGGAGTCGCGGCCACGTTGCCAGTGGTCGGTACCGCATTGCTGATCGCCGCTGGTTGTGCCAACGAGCGAACGATCGTTGGACGCGCTCTGTCAGTGCGCCCAATGCAGTGGCTCGGCGCCAGGTCATACTCGTTGTACCTCTGGCACTGGCCACTTCTGATCATCCCGGCCCAATACGCAACAAGGGAACCGAGCGCGGTCGCGGCGACGGGTTGGGTGTTGCTCACAGGTGTGGCATCGGCAATCACCTACCGGCTTGTCGAGAATCCGGTCCGCCGAGCCAAAGTGCTGGCGCGACATACTCACCTGACGTTGGCGATGGGAGCGGTTCTCGTGGGCCTGACGATATTGATTGCACAGTGGCAGATCGCATCGCATTACGGAACCTGGAATCTCTTCACCTGACGCGGTTGGAGAGACGGGAGGAAGGAAACAGTGACCGGTTTGTGTAGGACCAACCTGCGACCGGCTCGACGTGTTGCGGCCATGCTCGCTGTGCTGACGGCTGTTGTGGCCGCGTGCACGCCGTCGGCGGGCACCGATATGCCGGCGTACCAATCCAATGGGGCAGCAGGTTCGAGAGAAGCGTCTGCAGACCTGACCAATCAAGCTTACGTCACATCAGCCCAAGTACTCGCGGCCGTCGCTGCTGCCCAACAAATCCAGGAATTGCCCGAATCCGCCGCGCAACACCTGGTGGCCCTCAGCAGGGGGGAAACGGGCCAAGACGGACCCGAGATGTGCTTCGACAGGCGCGAAACGGCAGCTCCGGTATCCAACTCCACGTTCGGTGAATGTGCTTACGGAGATCCCAAAGGTACGAAACAGATGGTGGTCTACGGGGATTCACGCGCTCCGATGTGGGCGGCCACGCTCGAGCGGGTCGCGGCGATCAGCGGTTGGCAGTTGCGGGTCTTCTCCAAGGGTGGCTGCCCGGTCGCCGATCTGCAGTATCGAAGCAACGAGACGCAGGCACATGACGAGGATTGCGACAAATTCGCGTCGGCAGCGATCGAGGAGATCCGCAGGCTTCATCCTCAGCTTGTGGTGATGGCAAGCCATTCCGGACACCGGCTCGCCGACGGAGAAATGCCAACGCCCGCGCAATGGCAGGATGGCTGGGTATCGACCCTTCAGAAGCTCGCCGCGCCCGATACCCACCTTGCGATACTGGGTGCAATCCCGAACTGGGAGAACAGCAGTGCGCAATGCGTAGCCGCGCATACGCGCGACTTGCAGGCGTGCAGCATTGAGCCGGCGAACGCCGTCAATCCGTACTTCGAGTCAGAGAAAGGTGCCGCAGCCGCGGCTGGCGCACTGTACGTGGACTCCGTCCCGTGGGTGTGCGCCGAGAAGTGCGAGCCGGTCATCGCCAACACGGTCGTCTACAACGATCCATATCACTTCACCAACAGGTATGCCGTCTACCTTTCGGGTGCGGTCGCCGAGGCACTGAAACCTGCGATGGCGTAGGAGGATCCGCGACGATGCCTGAGTCTCACTCCAGCGCGACGCCCAACGCGACGGCACAGGCCGCTCGCGCCGTCGAGGTCCAGCCGATCACCGATGCCGATACCTGGGCGGTGGCGGAATTCATGCATCGTGGGATGAGCTCGGGACGGTCAGCAGCCGAATGGCATCAGGTCATGATCGCGCCGTGGGGTGTCGAGCAACCGAATCATGGCTACCTCTTGCGTGACAACGGACGCGTGGTCGGCGCGTACCTGGCGCTCTACTCGGAACGGGTGATCAACGGCCAAACGCGGCGCATCTGCAATCTCGGCGCATGGTGTGTCTCCCAGGAGCACCGCGCGAACGGATTGCGCTTGCTGAGGGCCCTCCTCCGCAACAAGGGCTACTCGTTTACCGACCTGACGCCCAGCGAAACCGTCGTGGCGCTGAATAACCGCCTTGGCTTCACCCAGCTCGATACCGCAACGGCGTTGGTGCCCAACACGCCGTGGCCCCCACGGTCGAGGGGAGTGCGAATTATAGACACCCCCAACGAGATCGATGAACTGCTCAGCGCGCAAGACAAGACCATCTACCGCGATCACGCCGCTGCCGCCGTCCACCATGTCGCGCTCGTCAAGGATGGTCGAAGTTGCTACGTGATGTTCCGCCGAGAGCGGCGCAAGCATCTCCCACTGTTCGCATACATCGTCTATGTCGGCGATCCCCTGCTGTTTCGGGATTGCGCGTCGCATTTCTACCGATATCTGCTGTTGCGGCACGGGATGATTGCGACACTGGCCGAGACCAGGATCGTTGGGCACCGTCCGAAGAGGGCGGTGATGATAGCGGGTTGGTCGAAAATGTTCCTGAGTGACGAATTGGAGGCAGCGCAGATCGACTACCTCTACAGCGAGTTGACCTGTCGGCCATGGTGATTGGACGCAGATGAGAACCAGCCTGCATCACCTCATCGAGGACCGCGCACGGTCACACCCCGATTCGCCTGCGCTGACCTTCAAGCACGAGACGATCTCGTACGGCGCACTCTGGGAACAGGTATCCGGTGTTGCTGCCGGTTACGTCGAGCTTGGTGTGGCACGCGAGGAGCGCATTGCGGTTTTTCTCGACAAGAGGATCGAGACGGTCGCAGCGATCTACGGAACGTCGGCCGCGGGCGCCGCTGTCGTACCGGTGAACCCCTTGCTTCGCCCCGTGCAAGTCGGGCACATCCTGCGGGACTGCGAGGTTCGCGTACTCGTCACTTCGGCAGAGCGCTTGGAATTGATGCGCGACGAACTCGCATCCTGTCCGACGATCAAGCATGTCGTGGTGGTGGGTGCTCGAATCGAGGTGCAAGAACCAGACGCGCACTACCGGGTGCACGAATGGGAGGCGGTACGCGAATCGACGTACACGGTGCCGAGACCGAACGTTTCCGATCGAGACCTGGCCGTCATCATCTACACCTCGGGAAGTACGGGAAAACCGAAGGGCGTGATGCTGAGTCATGGCAACGCGGTCGCAACCAGCATTCAACCGTATCTGGGCAATACCGCCGATGACGTGATTCTTGTTGCGCTCCCATTGAGCTTTGATGCGGGATTCTGCCAACTGACATTGGCCTTCGCGGCCGGGGCGCATGCGATCTTGATGAACTACTTGTTTCCCGGTGACGTACCGCGGCTGTGCGCCAAGTACGGCGTAACGGGTATCACCTGTGTGGCCCCGCTGTGGATCCAGATTGTCGACCAGAAGTGGCCGGATGAAGCGAAAGCATCACTGCGGTACTTCGCAACGACCGGCGGCCGGATGCCCAAGACGGTCTTGGAGAAGCTGCGTGAGGTGTTCCCGTCGGCGACGCCGTTTCTGATGTATGGAATGACAGAGGCATTCCGGTCGACCTACCTCGATCCGGCCGAGGTCGACCGCCGCCCCGATTCCATCGGCAAGGCGGTTCCCACTGCCGAAGTGCTGGTGGTCCGACCCGATGGATCGCAATGCGATCCAGGGGAGGAGGGTGAACTTGTCCATCGTGGCGGACCGCATATCTCGCTTGGCTACTGGAACGATCGGGAGCGCACCGGCGAGCGGTTCCGGCACTGCGGCACAACGGAACCCGCGGTCTGGTCCGGAGACAGAGCTGTCACCGACGAAGAGGGCTTCATCTACTTCATCGGGCGCAGGGACTGGATGATCAAGACGTCCGGATACCGGATCAGTCCCACGGAGGTCGAGGAGGTTGCCTACGCGACCGGTCTGGTTCGCGACGCAGTGGCACTCGGCGTGGACGACGAGACGCTCGGGCAGCGTGTCCGACTGGTAGTCGCACCTGCCGTGCCGGAATTCGATGCCGAAGTGCTACTCAAAGAGATGAAGTCGCGCCTGCCGCTTTACATGGTGCCCAGCTCGGTCGTTGTACTTGACACGTTGCCGCGTAATCCCAACGGCAAGTTCGATCGGGCACTGTTGCGTGAGGAGTTCGGAACGTGAGCCCGCGGCCGATGATCGCGGCGTTCGGCAGCATCGATGGTCAGCTCGCTGTTGGCGGTATGCCACTGGAGCGCCTTACCGCACGCGTCGGGAAGACACCATATTTCGCATACGATCGCCGCCTGCTGACCGAGCGTATCGAACTGCTGCGGGCCACGCTGCCGGCGACGATCAGGCTCAGTTATGCGGTCAAGGCCAATCCTATGCCGGCCGTCCTGCACCACCTCGCGGGGTTGGTTGACGGAATGGACGTCGCATCGACGCTCGAGATGCAGACCGCACTCGATACCGGAATGCCCGTCGGCGCAATCAGTTTCGCCGGACCAGGCAAGACGGAAGCAGAGATCGTCCAGGCTGTCGCGGCCGGAGTCACGATCGAGATGGAATCCGCGACGGAGGCCAAGCGGGTGATTCGCGCCGGCGAGAAGCTCGGCGTGCGACCCCGGGTGGCGGTGCGGGTCAATCCCGACTTCCAGGTGAAGGGTTCGGGGATGAAGATGGGCGGCGGCCCTCAGCAGTTCGGAGTTGACGCCGAACAAGTGCCTGATTTCCTTGTCGACCTCGCAGCCGCAGACCTGGACTTCCTCGGATTCCACGTGTTCTCCGGATCACAGAATCTCAACGCAGAAATCCTTTGTGAGGCGCAGCGTAAGACGGTCGACCTGATCATCGCGCTAGCCGAGAAGGCGCCTGCCCCTGTGCGATACGTGAATCTCGGTGGTGGGTTCGGCATCCCATACTTCGACAAAGACGTGCCTCTCGACCTCGCCGCAATCGGCACCAGACTCGCAGAGCTGATGGAGCACAGGATCGTGCCGAACCTGCCGGATGCGGAAGTGGTGATCGAACTCGGCCGCTACATCGTCGGGGAGTCCGGCGTGTACGTCACCCGGGTCGTCGACCGCAAGGTGTCGCGCGGGCGCACCTATCTGGTGGTCGACGGCGGCCTGCACCACCAGATGGCGGCGTCGGGAAACTTCGGTTCGGTCATCCGGCGGAACTACCCGATCGCGGTCGGCAACCGGCTAGCTGAGCCTGCGGAGTCGACGGTGACCGTCGTCGGTTGTCTTTGTACTCCGCTGGATCTATTGGGCGACGAGGTCGTGCTTCCTGACGCCCGCATCGGCGATTCCATCGTGTTGTTTCAGGCGGGCGCCTACGGCTTGACCGCAAGCCCGACTGCGTTTTTGAGCCATCCGCAACCCGCTGAAGTTCTCGTTTGAGGCTTAGACACATGAAGGGATACTTATGACCATCAGCCAGGACACTCTCGACCGAGTCAAGGTGGTGCTCGTGAAAACGCTTGGTATTCAAGATCGTGCTTATCGGCTCGACGAGAACACGGAGCTGTTCGGGAGCATGCCGGAACTCGACTCGATGTCGGTAGTCGCCCTTGCAGTCAACTTGGAACGGGAGTTCGACTTCGAGATCGACGACGAAGACTTCAGAGGAGAGGTCTTCGAGACGATCGGGACTCTGGCGGAATTCGTCGAAGAGCACTTGGGCTAGGGGCGTAGTAGCGATGGCGAGATCGGGAGGTTCACAGTGAGCATCAAGACTGAGGGGCGGCCGCAAAAGAATCGAGTGACGGAAGTCCTCGAACTCATGCGCTCGCGGGTAGGGCGCCGTCTGTTGTGGCAGATCCTGCACCAGCGAATTTACTCGCGCCGCATCGGAATTGGACTTGCCAGGGACTTGCACGGACCGACATTCACAACGTTCCGGGCGAAGGTTCCGACGACAATACGGCAGCTTCGGCCCGACGACGACCTTTCGTTGCTCGATGATCTTCCAGAATTGGATCCGCGGCTGGCGCGGCTCCGGATGGACCAGCGCTGGCTCATGCAAGGTGACCTTCCCACCCCCTGGGTTGCGATCGACCCTGACGGGAAGGTGGGCTTCATGACATTTCTACTCACGTCGCAGGACAACGCCGCAATGCAGGCGCGTTGGGGCGCAATGCTTCCGATACTCCAACCGGACGAAGCGATGATCGAAGGGATCTACACCGCGGAGAAATACCGCGGGCTCGGAATGATGGTCGACGCGGGGACTCGCATTGTGGAGGAGGCGAGGGGCTCTGCGCGATGGGGGATGGGCTTCGTCTGGGAACGCAACCCTTCCGTGCTGAAGGCAGGGATGAAAGGTGGCTGGTTTCCTTTCGCGAAGCGCGAAGAGCGATGGCTCCTGTTTCGCAGGCGCATTCGCTTCCTCCCGCTAGAGGAATACGGCGGGATGAGTGCGGAGCTTGGAGGGTTTGCGACCGCATTCCTGCAACGGCAGAACAAGTAGGTGCGGGACGGGTGAGCGGCTAAAGAACGCATTACCCTTGCGTCGGAGGGCAATTCGACGGGGCGGCCGTCCCGGCGAAACGGTCCGCAATCCAGCGATCCACCGGGCGAAACGCCTTCCACAAAATATCGTCATGGCGAGCATCGGCCTGCAAATACTCGACCTCTCCACCGAGTTCGCAGCTACGCGACACCGCCAACCGGACCCAGTCCGGAAAGACGACGTCGTCATGCGCGGCACTGATGACCAGCATCGGCTGCTTCAGTGGTCCCTGAGGAATAGCCACTCGGCGTAGGACTTCCTTCAACTTGGCGACGTCTTGAGGAGTATCCGGCTCCAGGTCGTTCGACTCGCGAACGCGCCAGGCGACGGTGTCCCAGGGGACTGCTGCCGGCACCACCTTTCGAGAATGCCCGCGCCGCGGCTGGCAACTGCTCAGACTCTTTTGGTAGGCGTTCGTTGACTCGTGCAAGAACGAACGTTCGTCCAGGTCGGGGTTATACCGAGCCAAGCCGACAATGACCGTCGGAAACAGCGCCCTTTGCTCGTCGGTCATGGATTTCGACAAGACGAGATCGGCGGCGCCTGACAGATTCGTCGCGGGCGCCAGCGCAACACTTCCTTCCAGCTGCAGGTCGCTTGCGTAGTAGGAGTTCAGTTCATTGGCGGCCCACACCGCCTGCCCGCCCTGCGAGTAGCCGACACCGATCCACCGCGCAGACGCTTCAGGTGTGAGGTTTCGCAGGGCGCGGACGGCGTCGATGGTGTTGAAAGCCTCGGTTCGTGGTTCGAGGTACGGGTGTGACCCGGTCTCGCCGAGTCCCTCGTAGTCGGTGAGAGCAACCGCGTACTTGCTCTCGAGCAGCCCCTTGACCATGAAGCCGTACCCCTGCAGATCCGGCTGCCGTGAGGGACCGCAGTTGTTCCCGATACCCACCGTCCCATGGGCGAGAGAGATGACAGGCCAACCACCCTTCGGCGGGGTACCGCTTGGAACGAAGAACGAACCGGAAATCTCACGCATCCCGCCGTCCACACCCGAGACGGACCTGTAGACGGCTTTCCACGCTCTGCCAAGAACCGCCTCAGGGTCGGCAAGGGGCGGGTCGTCGAAAGGCTCCTGATGGACGAGCTGGCCGCGGCCGTCCCAAGCATCCTTGGCGACGTTGGGCAACGACGACACGATGGGCGCCGGCGGCGGTACCGACCCTGCGCAACCGGATAGCGGCAATAGGAGGAGAGTTGTGGCCGCCAGCCGACGACTCAAAGCGGAGAAGCGCGCCAACGCCGAGCCCGCCGCCGTCACAGGGATCGCTGGGTCACTGAAGATGGCCGCGCCACGCTGCGATCGTAAGCCACCGCACCTGCAGCGCTCCGGAGAAGCGGTCTGAACCCGCCGGTCACGATGGTGGTCGGCGGGGGTTTGCGGGGCGCGACAAAGAGTGTCCAAAGACCCGCGCGTTGCACGGATTCGTCACCGTGTCAACCCCTGCTCTTCACCGACTGTGCCCCTGACCTGCACCGTTGATCCGCGCCTGTCCTGACCCCGTGCTAACATTGAGTCGTGAAAGGGGCTCGTATCTGATGATTTTTAAGGTCGGAGACACCGTTGTCTATCCACACCACGGTGCTGCGTTGATCGAGGCGATCGAAACCCGGACCATCAAAGGCGAACAAAAGGAATACCTCGTCTTGAAGGTTGCCCAGGGAGATCTCACCGTTCGAGTTCCTGCCGAGAATGCCGAGTATGTCGGGGTCCGCGACGTGGTTGGGCAAGAGGGCCTGGACAAGGTCTTCCAGGTGCTTCGCGCCCCCCACACCGAGGAACCGACGAACTGGTCGCGCCGCTACAAGGCCAATCTCGAGAAGCTGGCCTCCGGCGATGTGAACAAGGTGGCCGAGGTCGTCCGTGACCTGTGGCGCCGGGATCAGGAGCGTGGTCTTTCCGCAGGTGAGAAGCGGATGCTGGCCAAGGCGCGGCAGATCCTGGTCGGCGAGCTCGCGCTTGCCGAGAACACGGATGACGCCAAGGCGGCAACCATCCTCGACGAGGTCCTGGCCGCCGCCTCCTGAAGGCCATGACGAGCCTGCCCAGAGTCGGGCTCGGGACCGACGTACACCCAATAGAGGCCGGTAGGCCGTGCTGGCTGCTGTGTTTGCTGTTCAGCGATGCTGACGGCTGTGCAGGCCATTCGGACGGTGACGTCGCCGCGCATGCGCTGTGCGACGCGCTGCTGTCCGCAGCGGGCCTTGGCGACCTCGGTGAGGTCTTTGGCACCGATCGGCCCGAATGGCGCGGAGTCACAGGAGCCGACATGCTGCGGCACGTCAATGGGCTGCTGAACGCAGAGGGCTACCGGGTCGGCAATGCCGCTGTGCAGGTGATCGGTAACCGGCCGAAGGTCGGCCCGCGCCGCGGCGAGGCGCAGAAGGTGCTTTCTCAACTGCTGGACGCCCCGGTTTCGGTGTCCGCGACGACCACCGACGGCCTCGGACTCACCGGCCGCGGCGAGGGTTTGGCGGCTATCGCGACCGCTCTGGTAATTCGCGCCGAATAGTGCCGGTAAGCTGGGCCGCCGTGAGCGGAGCGAACGGGGAGCAGCGGTGACCGACGGCTTGCGGCTCTACGACACCATGACCGGTGCCGTTCGCGATTTCGTGCCGCTGCGGCCCGGCCACGCCTCGATTTACCTATGTGGTGCCACTGTGCAGGGGCTACCGCATATCGGGCACGTCCGCAGCGGTGTGGCGTTCGATGTGCTGCGGCGCTGGCTGATGGCCAAGGGCTACGACGTCGCGTTCATCCGCAACGTCACCGACATCGACGACAAGATCCTCAACAAGGCCGCCGACGCGGGCAGGCCCTGGTGGGAGTGGGCAGCCACCTACGAGCGGGCGTTTTCGGCCGCCTACGACGCGCTGGGGGTGCTGCCGCCGTCCGCTGAGCCCCGCGCCACCGGCCACATCACCCAGATGGTTGAGCTGATCGAGCGGCTGATCCAGCGCGGACATGCCTACGCAGGCAACGGCGACGTCTACTTCGACGTGCTGAGCCTGCCCGACTACGGCAAGCTCTCCGGCCACAAGATCGACGATGTGCACCAGGGCGAGGGCGTCGCCAGGGGCAAGCGCGACGAACGCGACTTCACGTTGTGGAAGGGCGCCAAGCCGGGCGAACCGTCGTGGCCCACGCCGTGGGGACCCGGCCGGCCGGGCTGGCACACCGAATGCGTCGCGATGTGCGAGGCCTATCTCGGGCCGCAGTTCGATATCCACGCAGGCGGCATGGATCTGGTGTTCCCGCACCACGAGAACGAGATCGCCCAGGCCGAGGCCGCCGGCGACGCGTTCGCGCGGTTCTGGCTGCACAACGGCTGGGTCACCATGGGCGGCGAGAAGATGAGCAAATCGCTGGGCAATGTGCTGGCGATTCCCGCTGTGCTGCAACGCGTTCGGGCCGCCGAGTTGCGCTATTACCTGGGCAGCGCGCACTACCGGTCGATGCTGGAATTCTCCGAGACCGCGCTGCAGGATGCGGCCAAGGCTTACGCAGGCATCGAAGACTTCCTGCACCGGGTGCGCAACCGTGTCGGTGCCGTGGTGCCCGGCGAGTGGACGCCCAAGTTCGCAGCGGCGCTCGACGACGACCTTGCGGTGCCCATCGCACTGGCCGAGGTGCACGCCGCCCGGGCCGAGGGCAACCGTGCGCTGGACGCCGGCGACCACGACACGGCTCTGGCGCAGGCAATGTCTATCCGGGCGATGATGGGCATCCTCGGCGCCGACCCCCTCGACGAGCGCTGGGAATCCAAGGACGAGACGTCTGCGGCGCTGGCCGCCGTCGACGTGCTGGTACAGGCGGAGGTGCAGCGCCGCGAGGATGCCAGGGCACGGCGGGACTGGGCCGAGGCGGACGCGATCCGTGACCGGCTCAAGGAAGCGGGTATCGAGGTCACCGACACCGCCGACGGGCCGCAGTGGGCCCTGCTCGACGGGTACACGAAGTAATGGCTGGAAACTCGAAGCGCCGGGGGGCGGTGCGCAAAGAGGGCACCAAGAAGGGGCCGACGGTCGGGTCCGGCGGTGTGCGCCGTCGCGGACTCGAGGGCCGCGGTGCGACTCCGCCCGCACATCTGCGGCCCCACCACCCCGCTGCCAAACGCGCGGCGAAAGCTCAGAAGCAGCAGCAACAGCGGCGGACGGGCCGTAAGACCGACGACACCGAGATCGTGCTCGGCCGCAATCCGGTGCTCGAGTGCCTACGGGCCGACGTGCCCGCCACCGCGCTGTACGTGGTGCTCGGTGCCGAAGCCGACGAGCGGCTCACCGAATCCGTGAAAATTGCCGCGGATTCCGGTATTTCGATACTCGAGGTGCCTCGGCACGACTTGGATCGGATGGCGGCCAACGGGATGCATCAGGGCATCGCGTTGCAGGTTCCGCCGTATCAGTATGCGCACCCCGACGACCTGCTCGCGGCGGCGACGAAAGACGGCGCTCCCGCGTTGATGGTGGCACTGGACAACATCTCCGACCCACGCAATCTGGGTGCGATCGTGCGCTCTGTCGGCGCGTTCGGTGGACACGGCGTTCTGATCCCGCAACGGCGGTCGGCGTCTGTCACCGCCGTGGCCTGGCGCACCAGTGCGGGCGCCGCCGCGCGGGTTCCAGTGGCGCGCGCAACGAATCTCACTCGGACACTGAAGAGTTGGGCCGATGCCGGTTTACAGATCGTCGGCCTGGACGCGGACGGTGACACCGTGATCGACGACCTCGACGGCGCGGGGCCGATGGTCGTGGTGGTCGGCTCCGAGGGCAAGGGATTGTCTAGGCTGGTGCGTGAGAACTGCGACGCGGTGGTGTCCATCCCGATGGCGGGATCGACGGAGTCGTTGAACGCCTCGGTGGCCGCGGGAGTGGTGTTGGCCGAAGTCGCGCGCCAGCGCCGCAGTTAACCGTCGGTGCGAGGCCGCGTCAGCGTGAACTTGTCCACCGGCGTCACTTCTCCGAACGCGCCGTTGACTGCGTAGTACGTCGCGGCCATCGACGTGTGCCCACCTGCTTGTCCGGGATCGACGTCGAATGCCACGAAGCCACAAGGGTTGTCGCGATCCCGGAACGCCGACCAGGGTGCGGCTTCGGCAACGTAGCGGGGTGTCTTGTGGCCGGTGGCCGGGTCGACGTCGCCGACGCTCATCAGGACCTGGCACCGCGGCTCGGGAGAGAGCATCTTGTTCGACGGGATCGATGTGCCGCCACCGCCGATGACCAGGTGCACCGTGCCCTTGCTGGTGTCGATCGAATCGGGCCGGGGGTCGACCGGGTTCGGCGTCAACGTGTCGGTGGGCAGGGTGCCCCGAATCGCGTGGGTGCGTTCGTAGTGGTGTTCGTGTCCGCAGACCACGAGGTCGACGCCATAGCGGTCGAAGAGAGGCAGCCAGTTCTGCCGAATCCCGAGGTCTGCCCCGTTGGTGCGCTCTCCGGTGGATACCGCGGTCTGGTGCATGCACACCACGATCCAGTCGATGCCGCGGTCGCCGCGTGTTCGGTCGAGTTCCTGTTCCAGCCAACGCTTTTGGGCGTCACCGGAATAGCCGTGCACGTACGAGTTGCCGCCATCCTGATAACACACGTCGTCGTTGGCCAGGCTGATCACGCGGACCGACCCCGCCGTGAACGCGTACCACAGCCCGCGCAGCTCCGGATCTGAACCGGAGTCAGGCAACCCGAAATAGGCTTGGTAGGCACCGTAGCCGATCGGGCCGTTGCCCAACTCGTTCTCGTGGTTGCCCGCCGCGGGCATCCATGGCCGGTAGCGCGCGGACCGTGAATTGTTCTCGAACCAGTCCGACCACGTCCTGACGCGGTCGGCGGACAGATTGGCGTAGCACAGGTCGCCGTTGACCAGATTGAACAACGGAGCGGCGCGTTCGACGGCGGTCGTGATGTCGCCCGCCGACGGCGAGCCGAGGTGGTCGCTGCCGAAAGCCTTGGCGACCATGGCGTCGAGCGTCGGAGTGGACTGATCGCCGAAGCTGGTGAACCGCAGCGGGGCTCGGCCGCGCGGCGCTGTCCGCACGGTGCCCACTTGCGGACTGGCGCCATCGTGCACCGCGGCGTAGACGTAGTCGGTATCCGGCGCCAGCCCGTTCAATGTGGCGTGGTGCACGCGAATCTCGGTGTGGGAGGCGGCATCGCGGTAGGCCACCGTGTCCGCGGCGACCGTCCGGCCCATGCCGTCGTCCGGAGTGCCGAACATGACACGGGGATTGTTGACCGCCGCGGCCGCATGCCACGACACCACCACCTCCGACGCGGCATCGGCGCCGAACTGCACATGCAGCCCACCGACCCGTGGCGCGCCGCTACGGTCGCCG
>DATJIX010000253.1:0-2721 GCA_035492865.1 Mycobacterium sp.
CCACCCTCTTCGACCGGATTGGTCAGCAGCGTCCACGCGAGTTCGATGGCGCGACGCTTGAAGTAGTCGCCGAACGAGAAGTTGCCTGCCATCTGGAAGAAGGTGTTGTGCCGGGTGGTGATGCCGACCTCGTCGATGTCGGGTGTCCGGATGCACTTCTGAATGCTGGTCGCGGTGTCATACGGCGGGGTGCGCTGGCCGAGGAAGAACGGCACGAACTGCACCATGCCCGCATTGACGAAGAGCAGGTTGGGATCGTCGAGGATCACCGAGGCGCTCGGCACTTCGGTGTGGCCCGCCTTCACGAAGTGATCGAGGAACCGCTTCCTGATCTCGTGTGTCTGCACGTTCCTACTGCCTCATCTTTTCAAAAGTTCCGACGTCACCTGCGACTATTCGACCGCACTACAGTACCGGTCGCCGTCATCGCACTGCCAAGGCAACGAACCGGCGCGGCGTCGAGTGCCGATCTCAGCCACTGACGAAGCTCAACCGAACCTGGCGCTGACGGTTGTCCCTGTTCAGGTCGACCAGCACCACGCTTTGCCACGTCCCGAGCAGCGGTTCGCCACCCAGCACCGGAACGGTGACCGACGGCGCCACGAGCGCGGGCAGCACGTGATCCGCGCCATGCCCCGGCGACCCGTGTTCATGGCGGTAGCGACCGTCTCGCGGCAACAGCCGCTCGAGCGTGTCGAGCAGGTCGTCGTCGGAGCCTGCCCCGGTTTCGATGATCGCCACGCCCGCGGTGGCATGCGGCACGAAGACATTGCACAGGCCGTCGCCATGGCCGCCGCAAAACGACCGCACCGCGTCGGTGAGATCGACGATCCGCCGGCGCGATGTGTCGATTTCGAGCACGTGGGAGTCCACAAACCCAGCCTACGGACCACCCATTTGCGAACCGAAGCATCCCCGTTTGCGATCCGAAGTACCCATTGAATCGCCTGCTCAACGGGAGGAAGCTGAGGAGTGGTCCGGTGGCGCCACCGGGGCGCTGCCCCAACACAGTTCGGGGGTGGATCGTGCACGCACGCTCGACCACAATTCAGGCGCAAACCTCGTCGATCGACGACGGCATTGCCTACATGCGCGACGACTTGATGGGCGAACTCGAGAAGGTTGACGGGTACGTCGGCATATCGCTGTTGGTCGACCGGGATTCCGGCCGCTGCATCATCACCGCCGCCTACGAGTCCGAGGACGCGATGCACGCGGCCGCGGACAAGGCGAAGCAGCTTCGCAGTCAGGCGGCAGACAGGTTCGGCGGCAGTGTCGAGAAGATCGAGGAGTGGGAGATCGGGGTTCTGCACCGCGACCACCAGTCGTCCGACGGTGCCTGTGTGCGGGTGACATGGGTGAGAAGCGATCCAGCTCTGGCGGACCAAAACATCGAGTACTTCAAGACGTCCGCCCTGCCCGACCTGGAGAACCTCCAAGGATTCTGCAGCGCGAGCCTGCTGATCAATCGCTCGACAGGCGTCGGTGTGTCGTCGGTCACGTTCGACAGCCGCGAGGCGCTCGAGCGCAATCGGGAGCAGGCGACGGCTCTCAAGGACGCAAAGCTTCGCGAACTCGTCGGCGTTGACGAACTCGACGAGTGCGAGTTCGAGTTGGCGCTTGCACACCTGCGGGTGCCCGAACTCGTCTGACGGAGAAGTTTGTCGGATCCGCCGCCGCGAGCCACTCGGCGGCGGAAGGTTGAGTGAACCGGTGGCGCCACCGGGGCGCCGCCCCAACACAAGTCGGGGGTGGATCGTGCACGCACGCACTACCAATATTCAGGCGCAACCCTCATGCATCGACGACGGAATCGCATGCGTTCGCGACGAGGTGATGCCCGCGCTGCAGGCGATGGACGGATTCGTCGGGTTGTCGCTGTTGGTCGACCGGGAATCGGGTCGGTGCATCGCCGCCAGCGCGTGGGAAACCGAAGATGCCGAGCGTGCCAGCGCTGAGCAGGTCGGGCCGGTTCGCGACCGGGCGGCGCAGGCGTTCGGCGGTACCGCGACCGCGGAGGCCTGGGAAATCGGGATCATGCACCGCGACCATGCGTCGGGCAACGGGGCCTGCGCCCGCGTCACGTGGATCAAGGTCCCGCCCGATCAAGCCAAGCGCGCCATGGCGTTCTACAAGAGCGACGTCCTGCCTTCGCTGGAAAATCTCGAGGGATTCTGCAGCGCCAGCTTCTTGATGAACCGCTCGGGGCGCGCCGTCTCGACGGCGACATTCGACAGCCGCGACGCCATGGAGCGAAACCGCGAACAGGCAAGGGAACTGCGGAACGTGCGATCCCGGGAAATGGGGGCTGACGTCGTCGATGTCGGTGAGTTCGAGCTCGCGATCGCGCATCTGCGGGTGCCCGAGATGGTCTGACGTGCTCGGCGCGCTGATTTGACGCGCGCGTTTATTCAAGGCTCGGCAGGGGTATCTCAGCTGCACCCAATCGAGCCCTGGAGGAGCAATGACCATTACCGGTGTTATCACCGCCATCCTGATCGGCATCGTGGTCGGCGTGCTCGGCCGTCTGCTGGTTCCCGGCAAGCAGCCGATCGGCATGCTGGTGACGATCCTGGTCGGCATCGTGTCCGCGTTCATCGGCACCGCGATCGCGCGCGCGTTGGGCATCCCGACGGCCACCAACGGAATCGACTGGCTCGAACTGTTGGTCCAGGTGATCGTCGCAGCGCTCGGCGTCGCTCTCGTGTCGGCGTTGATGGG
>DATJIX010000254.1:0-3442 GCA_035492865.1 Mycobacterium sp.
GGCTTCTGTCACGACGGTCGTCCCACTGCTTCTCCGCCTTGCGGACCTGAGCGCGCAGGGACGCAACCTCCGCGGTCAAGATGTCGGCGAACAGCGCCGCCTGCGCGATGTCGCATGGCCCCATCGCGCGCACACCTTGACGGTGCGCCTGTGCGGTCTTCTCCCCCATCGCCCAATGCCTTACCGATAGTGCCTCGAAGATGTTGGCTCACTGACGATAGCGCCAGGTGTGCAGGACCATGAGCAGAACGGTCGCCAAGACGAGAGCAAACCCATTCATCATGCGGTCACGCTCATTCCATCAACTGAGCGGCGACGGTCGCCCCTAGCTCCCAACATGATTCCAGGTCGGCCTTGCTCGGCTTGCCCGACACGACCACGTACTCAGCGGCTTTCACCCAGCCGAGCCCGGTCGTGATAGCCGTGACGCCCTTCTCGGCTCCCTCGGTGCCCTCGTTGCCGTGAAGGTACAGGCCGAACGGTCGTCCGCGGGTCGTGTCGAGGCACGGGTAGTAACAGACGTCGAACGCGTGCTTGAGTGCGCCACTCATGTACCCCAGGTTCGCGGGCGACCCCAGCAGATAACCGTCGGCTTCCAGCATGTCGGTCGCCGACACGGTGAGCGCGGGACGCCGTATCACGTCCACGCCCTCGATCTCGGGGTCGGTGGCCCCTTTCAACACGGCCTCGAACAGCTCCTGCATGTGCGGTGACGGCGTGTGATGGACAACCAGCAGTGTCTTGGTCATTGCGCGCGTTCCTGCATCTCGACGGCCTTGCGCATCGTCTCGCGCGCGCGGCTGCGGTCGCCTGCGTAGTCGTAGGCGCGGGCGAGCCGATACCAGCGCCGCCAGTTGTCGGGATCGCTTTCGACTTCGTCGCGGACGGACTCGAACAGCGCGTCGGCGGCGTCACGCTCGATCCGCCCCGATGGCATCCGCGGCAGGGCGCTGACGTCGAGCTCCAAACCTTCCTCTTTGATGATGCGCGTCAGCCTTTGATGGGCCAGGCCGGCTCTCAACGTGCTGACCATCACCCAGATCCCGATCACCGGCAGACCCATCAGCGCAAGGCCGAGACCGATGGCGGCGGGTCTGCCGGACGTGATGAACGCCATCGCAATGCGACCCAGCATCACGAAGTACACGACGAGGGCCACGCACATGAAGCCGATCACCAGCTGGATACGCAGTGCGCGCGCCCCTTCGCTCATGTCAAGTCGAGGAAGGGCTCGAGACCGACTGTGAGGCCGGGATGTTCGCCAACCGTGCGGACCGCCAGCAGCACGCCCGGCACGAACGAGGTGCGGTCCAGGCTGTCGTGCCGGATCGTCAGGGTTTCCCCCTGGGTTCCGAAGAGCACTTCCTGGTGCGCGACCAGGCCGGCCAGCCGCACGGAGTGAACCGGGATGCCGTCCACGTCTGCGCCGCGGGCACCTTCGATGCCGGTGCTCGTGGCGTCGGGGTTGGGCGGCAGGCCTTTTCGGGCCTCGGCGATGAGGCGGGCGGTGCGGGCCGCAGTGCCGGACGGTGCATCGGCCTTGTGCGGGTGGTGCAGTTCGATGACTTCGGCGGACTCGAAGAAGCGCGCGGCCTGCTTGGCGAAATGCATGGAGAGCACCGCCCCGATGGCGAAGTTCGGTGCGATGAGAACAGCAGTGGTCGGCGACTTTTCCAGCCAGGCCCTGACTTGGTTCAGCCGCTCATCGGTGAACCCGGTCGTGCCGACCACCGCGTGGATTCCGTTGTCGATCAAGAACTTCAAGTTGTCCATCACGACGTCGGGGTGGGTGAAGTCGATGACGACGTCGGTCTGGCTGTCGGTGAACAGGCTGGGCGGGTCGCCCGCGTCCACCCCCGCGGTGAACGTGAGGTCGTCCGCGGCCTCGACGGCCGCCACCATGGTCGCGCCGACCTTGCCCTTGGCGCCAAATACTCCGACACGCATGGGCCCACCCTAGCTTCCGCGGCCCTGTGGATAACTTTCTGCACGTGTCGTCGATTCGAACTAATGTTCGAGTCATGAGTTCGGTCCTCGCGTCGGATCCCGCGGCCATCACCGCCGTGGTCGACCAGTTCGACGCCGCCCAGGCCGAGCTGGCCGCGCTGTCCTTCGATGCGCTCAACGGCGTTCAAGCGTTGGCGCTCAAGGACCGGTTGGAAACGGTGTCGCGCCGCCAGGCCGCGGTCGATCACCGGCTCACCCACCAGCTGCTCACCCAGACCAGTCCCGCCGAACTGGGCGGCACCTCATGGACCGACGTGCTTGCCAACCGGCTGCGCATCAGCCGCGACGACGCTCGCCAACGCTTGGACGAGGCCGCAGACCTCGGCCCGCGCACTGCGATCACCGGCGAACCACTGAGTCCGGTATTACCGAACGTCTCGGCCGCCCAAACCGCAGGCACCATCGGCGCCGGACACGTGCGCATCATTGGCCGGTTCTTCAGCGACCTGCCCGCAGCAGTCGATATCGAGACCCGCCAGGAATGCGCGGCCACCCTGGCCCGCATCGCCGCCGAACACACCCCCGACGCGCTACGCAAGGCCGCCAACCGGCTCATGGCGCTGATCCACCCCGACGGTGACTTCTCCGACGCCGATCGAGCGCGGCGCCGCGGCATCGTCATCGGAAATCAGCAAGCCGACCACACGAGCACGATCAATGGCCGTGTGGATCCCGAAACCCGCGCAACCCTCGACGCCGTCTTGTCCAAGTGGGCAGCGCCGGGCATGTGCAATCCCGACGACGAAACGCCTTGTGTCAATGGCACACCGAGCCAGGCGCACATCGACAACGATCAGCGCTCGCAGGCGCAACGTAATCACGACGCGCTAAAGGCCATGGGCCGCAGCGTCTTAGCCTCCGGCGAGCTGGGCCACCACAACGGGCTGCCAGTCACCATCGTGGTATCCACCACCTTGCAAGAACTCGAATCCGGGTGTGGGCATGCCGTCACAGCCACCGGGACCCTGCTACCGATGCCGACGGTCATCAAGTTGGCCAGCCACGCCTACCACTATCTGTGCATCTTCGATAAAGACACCGGCCGAACCTTGCATCTGGGCCGCACCCGTCGAATCGCGTCGGCCGATCAACGAATTGTGTTGTTGGCCAGGGATCGCGGCTGTACGCGCCCCGGCTGCACCGTAGCCGGGGCCAACTGCCAGGTTCACCACGCGGCCAACGACTGGGCCGACGACGGCCAAACCGATGTCGACGACCTCACCCTGGGCTGCCCGAAAGACAACCGCGCCGTTGAACCCGGCGGCTGGCGTACCCGAAAGCGCAAAGATGGCCACACCGAATGGATCCCGCCACCACACCTGGATTCAGGCCAAAGCCGGGTCAACGACTACCACCACCCGGAGAACTACCTGCTCCCCGATGACAGCGACGAGCCCGCCGACGACTGCTAGCGGTGTGCGTCGGTTTCAGCACT
>DATJIX010000255.1:0-7794 GCA_035492865.1 Mycobacterium sp.
CATCCGGTCTCGGTCGTCATCGCGCGCATCGGATCCGGGCCGGCAAGCCGGGCAACGGCATTCATTTGTCGCCCGTCCAGGTGACACGCCAGTACGCTGGTGTCAATGCGCCGGTGCCGAAGCCGGTGCCGGCTCTCGAGGATCCCGACAATGCGCATTCTCAGGGTGGCTGCGATTCTGGCGACCGGTGTACTGGCCTACTCGACCGGCACAACGGCTGCGGCGCAGTCCGCCTGCGCTGACCTCAGCGGCACCGTTGGGCCCGACGGTATCTGCAGCGTGCACGCCGCCAACTCGACCTACACGATGGACCTGACGTTCCCGAACGACTATCCCGACCAGCAGGCGGTGACGGCGTATCTGACCCAGGCCCGCGACGGATTCGTCAACGTCTCGGAGATGCCGGGGTCCTACAACCTGCCGTACGAACTCGACGCGAAGGGGGCCGGGTACCGGTCGGGGCCGCCGACAGGTGGTACCCAAAGCGTGGTGTTCACCGTGTGGCAGAACGTCGGCGGGGCGCACCCGCAGACCTGGTACAAGTCCTTCAACTGGGATGTCGCCAAGAAGGCGCCCATCACGTTCGACACGTTGTTCAAACCCGGCGCCAAGCCGCTCGACGTGATCTACCCGGCCGTCGAGCAGTACCTGCAGAAGCAGCAGGGCCTGATCGACGGCATCCCGTCCAGCGTCGGGCTCGATCCGGCCAAGTACCAGAACTTCGCACTGACGGACGACTCGCTGCTGTTCTTCTTCGGGCAGGGCGAGCTGTTCCCGGAATCCGCGGGTCCTGTCGAGGCGTCGGTGCCGCGGGCGACGGTTGCGGCACTGCTGGCGTAGCCGCTACTCGGGCGTGAAGCCGTAGACCTGGCCGTCGCTGGTCGCGGTGACGACGCGGCGGTCGTGACCGATGGATATGCCGACGGGCCAGCCCGTCGCCTGCGGCAGCGGATAGCTGTTGACGGTATGGCCGTCGGCCGGGTCGATCACCAGAAGGGCTTGGCCGTTGTCACCGTCCTTGGCGACGGTGTAGGCCACTCCGTTGCCTGCCCGGCTCGACGTGGACAGCGGAGCGACGTCGTCCCGGGTCCACAGCACGTCGCCCTTGTCGCCGCCGTCGCGGACCGCCACCAGTTTGGCTCCGGGTCCGCCGCCGGCGATGACCAGACCGTCGGGCGACACCGACGGCGGCGTCTGCGCCAGATAGTCAAGCGGCACCGACCATTTCGGCTTTCCGTCCGCAGAGTTGAGTGCCCACAGATGTTCGTCGCGGCCGTTGACGTACACGGTCTTGCCGTCGGCGGAGAGCACCGGGCTGGCGATCGGTCCCTGGCCCACGGCGTCGCTGGACCACTCGCGGCTGAGCGACGCCGGATCGCCTGAGCGGTAGCGGAGGCCGACCAGCACCGGTGCGGCGGCGTTCGGTTCCCACAGGTTCACCACGATGATGCCGGTGGCCGACGAGAACGCCGGCGCCGCGGAGACGGGACAACCACGCCGCGCCGGCTGGCAATCGGCCAGTCCCCGAGTGGAATCCGTCGGGTTGATACCGGTCAGCAGATCCAGCGTGCCAACGACCTCGCCCTTGTGGGCGTCGAACACGAGGGTTTGTCCGAGATGCGTGACAACCAGCAGCTGGCCAGGGGCGAGAATCCTTGGCGTGGTAGGCATTCCGATCACGGGGCGACGCCACCGGATCCACTGCGTCGGAGGGAAGGACAGCATCGCGCCCGGCTGGCCGATGTAGAGGTTGTCGAATCCATCGAATAGGGGGCTGGATAGGCCGCCGCCCTGCCACAGCCGGGTGCACCAGCGTTGGCGGGCCTTGTTGTCGGTTTCCCACACCATCAGTGAACAACCGCCTGCGGTCTGCGCATTGACAGCCAGGTAGCTGCCCGACCCGAGTGCGACCTGGGCGGCCAGGTCGCCCTTGACCGAACGTCGCCATTCGAGCCGCAGCGCGTCCGCGCCCGCGACGGGGGAGTAGCTGCTGTTGGCCGCGTCGCCGAATTGCGCGGGCCAGCCGTCGGCGGCGTGCGCCTCGACCCAGGAATCGGTGGTCCCGCAACCGGCCAACAGGGCCGTGATCAGCGCCGTTGACGCCAGCACGATCAATCGCCGGAACACTCGATCCTTTCCCGTTCCTATCGCTTGGTCCAGGTGAGGGTAACCGTTCGACCCGTGAGCGCTCGCGTAGGCTTTCCGGCCATGACGACGATGTGGGGCGCGCCGCTACACAAGCGCTGGCGGGGGTCCAGGCTGCGCGATCCGCGCCAGGCCAAGTTCCTGACCATCGCTTCCCTGAAATGGGTCATCGCGAACAAGGCGTATTCACCGTGGTATCTCGTGCGCTATTTCCGGCTGCTGAAGTTCAAGCTGGCCAACCCGCACATCATCACCAGGGGCATGGTGTTCCTCGGTAAAGGCGTGGAGATTCAAGCGACGCCCGAGCTGTCGACGATGGAGATCGGCCGGTGGGTGCACATCGGCGACAAGAACACGATCCGCTGCCACGAGGGCTCGCTGCGGTTCGGCGACAAGGTCGTGCTCGGCCGCGACAACGTCATCAACACCTACCTGGACATCGAGCTGGGTGATTCGGTGCTGATGGCCGACTGGGTCTACCTCTGCGACTTCGACCACAAGATGGACGACATCAACGTCCCGATCAAGGACCAGGGCATCGTCAAGGGCCCGGTGCGCATCGGCCCCGATACCTGGATCGCCACCAAGGTGACCATCCTGCGCAACACCACGGTCGGCCGCGGCTGCGTGCTGGGTTCCCATGCGGTGGTGAAGGGCGACATTCCCGACTTTTCCATCGCTGTCGGTGCGCCTGCGAAGGTCGTCAAGAACCGCAAGCTGTCCTGGGAGACGTCGGCCGCCGAGCGCGCCGAGCTTGCCGCGGCGCTGGCCGACATCGAGCGCAAGAAGGCCGCCCGCTAGGCGCATTTCCCCGCGAACGTTCCTTACCGTTCGAATTTCGGGCCAATTCTCGAGCGGTAAGGAACGTTCGTCGACGGCGAAACTGTGGGTCGGCTGAACCCGCCGGGGCTGTAGCTCGTGGTAGTCCACGAGTACACAGAACTTCCGAAGGGAACGACCTTGGCGTATCCGAATCAATCCGCGTATCAGCCGGTGTATGTCATGTCGCCCCCGACCAACGGAATGGCAATCGCGGCGCTGATCATGGTCTTTGTCTTCTTCCCGGTCGGGATCGTTCTCGGTCACGTGGCACGCGGGCAGATCAAGCGGACAGGAGAAGGCGGGAAGGGGCTGGCCACCGCCGCGCTCATCGTCGGCTACTTGCAGGTCGCGCTCACGGTCGCGGTCATCGGCGTGGCCGCCATCCTGGTCGCGGCCGGCGCTCAGTAGACGCTCGAGTCGATCCCGAACGCGTCCGCCAGCGCGCTGCGGCCGTCGTCGGTGACCGTGAGCGCGCGCCCGCGCGGCACCCGTTTGACCCAGCCTGCCGACAGAAACCGATCGAAGACGGCGCGCCCCAGTCCGCCCGACAGATGATGCCGCTGTTCGGTCCAGTCCACGCAGTAGCGCACGAGTGGTCGTCTACCCGTTGGCATTTCGACGCCGATTCCGGTGAGGAAGTCCCTGCCGCTGTCGGTCAGGTCGTAGTGCACGTCGTGGCCGGGCTTGCTGAGCCCGTCGCGGCTGTCGCGTCGCGGGTCGTAGCGGCCGTCACCGCCGATCAGCGCATGGCGATCCAGCAGGCTGCCCATGACGGCCACGCCGAGGCGGCCGGCGACATGGTCGTAGCAGGTGCGTGCCGAGCGCAGTCGCGCCGCACGGGTGCCTTCGCGTAGCGAGCGGACAGGGCGCAGCGGCGCCAGACGTCCCAGTTGCTCCAGCAGTTCGCCCACTTCGGGACCGGCCAGCCGGTAGTAGCGGTGCCTGCCGTGGCTTTCGACGGCCAGCAGGCCGGCGGTGGTCAGCTTGTTGAGATGGCTGCTGGCCGTCGGCCTGCTGATGCCCGCTTCGTCGGCGAGGACGCTGGCAGGCAGCGCGCGCCCGTCATCGAGCGCAAGCAGGACCTTGCATCGGGCCGGGTCGGCCAGCAGCGAGGCCACTGCGGCGATGTCGGCGTCTCCGCCTGCCGGAAGTTCGGCGGCGTTACGCATGGCAGACCTCCTCGCGCTGTGCGGGCGCTTCGGCCCTGGCCCAGATCAGCGCCGCCGCGGCGCCGGTCACCTGCACGAGAGCGCCCACCATTGTCGCGACGCGCGCACCGTCGGCGCCTCCGATGGCGGCCATGGTGCTACCCAACACCGCGACACCGACAGTGATACCCACTAAGCGGGCCAGATTCACCACGCCTGCGCCCAGCCCCGCCCGCTGCACCGGCACCGCCGACATCGCCAGCCCCACGGCCGGGCCGGTGGTGAGCGCGAGGCCGGCGCCGGCGAGCACGAATGACGTTTCGATCAGCCACACGTCGGCCTGCGGTCCCGCCGCGGCATACAGCGCGAGCCCCGAAGCCATCAGGACGAGTCCGCCGGAGATCGGCAACCGGGGTCCGGTTCGGTGGGCCAGCGCGTTGACCGCAGGGATGAAGAGCAGGTAGGTCGCAGGCAACGGCAGGAACCACAGCGCGGTGGCCAACGCGCTCGCGCCCCGTTGTTGTTGGAACGCAAAGCTATTCACCAACAGCAGCCCGTAGATGCCGAACGTCATCGTGAAGGTGGCGATCAGGGCGGCGACGAGTCTGCTGCTGCGGAACAGGTCGAGCGGCAGCATGGGGTGCCTGGCCTGTCGCTGGCTCCAGATGAACGCGCCGATGCACGCGACCGCGCCGACGGCCAACGCGACGGTCAACGGGGCTGCCATCGTTCGCCCTTCGACAAGGACGATGGTGAGCGCGCCGAGGCCCATCATCGCCAGCGTCTGGCCAGGGATGTCGAACCTCGCGGCGTCGGGATCGCGGGACTCGGGCAGGTAGCGGTACGTCATGAGCAGCGCGGCGACGCCCACGGGCGCGTTGAGCCAGAAGATGTAGCGCCAGCCGAGGCTGTCGGTCAGCAGGCCGCCGAGGATGGGGCCGATCGCGGTGCTCATCGCGGCGGCCATCGCCCACGCGGCCGTCGCCCGTGCGCGCTCAACGGGATTGGGGAAAGCGGCGGCGGTGATGGCCAGGCCTTGCGGCAGCATCACGGCCGCGCCCACTCCTTGGACGGCGCGCGCCGCGAGCAGCCATGGCAGAGCAGGAGCCACCGCGCACGCAAGCGACGCGGCGATGAAGGTCACCAGTCCGACGCGCAGCACGGTCCGCCTGCCGAACTTGTCGCCCAGCGAGCCGGCAGTCAGCAGCACGGCGGCGAACGTGATGTTGTACGCGTCGATCGTCCACTGCGCACCGGAGATGCCACCGCCGAGGTCGTCGCGGATGGCGGGCAGTGCGAGGTTGATTGCGTTGGCGTCGATCAGGCCGACGAAGAGTCCCAGGTAGGCAGCGATCAGGGTCAACGCGGTGTTGAGGTTGATCCGCTTCGTATCCATATCCGCACGGTATGCGCGGAATGATTCGACGCCGGTCGAACTATTGCGGCGTTGAACAGGGCGTTGTGTGACATTCTTTGCGAGTGTCCGCGGGGGGCCGGCCTTCGGGGGTCGTGACGTTCCTGTTCACCGACATCGAGGGATCGACTCGTCGGTGGGAAGCCGATGCCGAAGCGATGCGGGCGGCCCTGTCCAAGCACGACCAGGCGCTGCAGAACGCGATCGAATCACACGGCGGTTTCGTGTTCAGCCATACCGGCGATGGTGTGGTCGCAGCGTTCGCGTCCCCACGATCCGCGGTCGACGCGGCGATTGCCGCTCAGCTCGCTCTCGAGTTGCCGGTGAGGATGGGTATCGCCACCGGCGAGGCCGAGTTTCGCGACGACGACTATTTCGGCACGGTGCTCAACCGCGCCGCACGGGTGATGGCCGCGGGACACGGCGGCCAGATACTCGTCGCCGACTCGACGGCCGGATTGCTCAGCGGCGTTGATCTTCTGGATCTGGGGCCGCGCCGACTGCGCGACGTACCGATGCCGGTCGGGGTCTTTCAAGTGCAATCGGCGGGACTGCGTGCGGAGTTTCCGCCGTTGCGGGGAGTCGAGTCGAATCCCGGGAACTTGCGGCCCGCGATCACGACCCTGATAGGGCGCGACGCCGAGGTTTCCGATGTCAAGGCGGCGTTGCGTTCACATCGGCTGGTGACGTTGACCGGCGTCGGTGGGGTCGGCAAGACCCGTCTGGCGCTGGAAGTCGCAGCGCACCTGGCTGATGAGTTTCCTGACGGTGTTTGGGTTTTCGAATTGGCAGCGGTGACTGACCCGGCGGCTGTGCCCGACGGGGTGGCGGCGGTGCTTGGCATTACCCAGCAACCGGCTAAGTCCGTCACTGAGTCAGTGGCCGCTGCGTTGGAGGGCCGGGTCAGGCTGTTGGTGATCGACAATTGCGAGCACGTTCTCGCTGCTGCCGCCGACCTGATCGAAGCGATACTGGCGCGCTCGACGACGGTACGAATCCTCGCCACCAGCCGTGAGGGACTCGGGGTCCCGGAAGAGCAGGTTCGGCCGGTGCGCTCTCTGGACGCCGCAGCGGGAATCGACTCCGCGGCGGCGAGTCTGTTCGTCGAACGCGCTCAAGGCATTTCACCGGGCTTCTCGATGGTCGACGGCGATGAAGCCGCCGCAGTCACCGAGATTTGTCAGCGCCTGGACGGGATTCCCTTGGCCATCGAACTTGCTGCCTCCCGGATGGCGTCGATGACCGCTAGTGAAATGCGTGATCGTCTTGATCACCGATTCCGACTGCTCGTCGGCTCGCGACGCGGCCTAGAACGCCACCAAACCCTGCGCCACGCGGTGGCGTGGTCCTACGACCTTCTCGCCGACACCGAAAGGACCGTGCTGGAACACAGTTCGGTGTTTGCGGGCGGTTTCGATCTGCAAAGCGCCTGCGCGGTCGCCGGATCGGATGACCGCGACGAGTACGCCATCCTCGAGGTGCTCGACGCGCTCGTACGCAAGTCACTGGTGATC
Organism: Mycobacterium sp.; assembly: GCA_035492865.1. Classification (GTDB taxonomy): domain Bacteria; phylum Actinomycetota; class Actinomycetes; order Mycobacteriales; family Mycobacteriaceae; genus Mycobacterium. The sequence continues at coordinate 7,044 of DATJIX010000255.1, forward strand.
GCCGACCGATCTTCAGGGCGGACCCGGTATTCGATGTTGGAAACCATCCGCCAGTTCGCTGAGGAACAACTCGTGACATCGGGTGCGGCAGAAGCGGTCCGGACAGCGCATGCCCGCTACTTCGCCGGACGGGAAGACGACATCCTGGCCCTGTGGGACAGTCCTCGACAGCGGGAGGTGTACGACTGGTTCAACGTCGAGCTGGCCAATCTGCGCACCGCGTTTCGATGGGCCACCGACACCAGCGACCTCGATGTGGCCGCCGCCATCGCGACCTACGCACCCTTACTCGGCTTTGTCAGCGAGAATTACGAACCCATCGCGTGGGCGGAGGAGGTGATCGAACCGGCGCTCGCCGTCAACCATCCCCGGCTCGGCGTCCTGTACATCATGGCATCGCTGTGCTGGCTGGCCGGGCGGATCGACGAGTCCCTCCGGTACTGCGATGCCGGCCGGCTGACAATCGGGGGCGGCTGCGAAGAGGTCCCACTCGGCCTCGAGGGCTGGCTTGGTTCCGCATACCAGTACGTTGGCCAGTCCGAACAATGGGCCGAATGGTGCCGGGCACAGCTCGCACGCGGTCGCGATACGCACACCATGACGAGGACATCCCTCGTCATTGCACTGAGTACCGCCGGTTGCCCCGACGAGGCGATGGCCGCCGCTGACGGCCTGATCGAGGCCGCCGAAACGACCGGCAACCCCTTCGTGTTGGGGTTAGCGCTCCTGACCTACGGCGCCGCCTTCCGCC
>DATJIX010000256.1:0-18500 GCA_035492865.1 Mycobacterium sp.
GCTGCCCGAGCCTGTGCGGCCGACGGCACCGCGGCCGGCGCCGCCCTGCCGATCGACGGCGCTTGGTTAGGCCTCGGCGGCCGGCGGCCGGACCGCACCGCGGCCACCGCGTCGGCGAACGGACCGCCGGACCGATACCGCATGCCAGGGTTCTTCACCAGCGTGATCTCGATGAGCTCGCGAACGTTGGGCGGCAGGTCGGCGGGCAGCGGGGGAGGCGTCTCCTTGATGTGCTTCATCGCCACCGTCAGCGCTCCGTCGCCGGTGAACGGCCGTTTGCCCGAAACCGATTCGTAGCCAACGACTCCCAGCGAGTACACGTCGCTGGCCGCGGTGGCGTCGTGACCGAGTGCCTGTTCAGGGGCGATGTACTGGGCGGTGCCCATCACCATGCCGGTCTGGGTGACGGGGGCGGCGTCGACGGCCTTGGCGATGCCGAAGTCGGTGAGCTTCACCTGGCCGGTCGGCGTGATGAGAATGTTGCCCGGCTTGACGTCGCGGTGCACAAGGCCCGCGGTGTGCGCGACCTGCAGGGCGCGGCCGGTCTGCTCCAGCATGTCGAGGGCATGCCGCAGCGAGAGCCTGCCGGTGCGCTTGAGCACCGAATTCAACGGCTCGCCGTTGACCAGCTCCATCACCAGGTACGCGGTGCGCCCTTCGCCGTCCATGTCGGTCTCGCCGTAGTCGTACACGCTGGCGATACCCGGATGGTTGAGCATCGCGACCGTGCGGGCCTCGGCGCGGAACCGTTCGACGAACTCGGCGTCTGTGGAGTACTCCGCCTTGAGCACCTTCACCGCGACCCGGCGGCCCAGCCGGGAGTCGATGCCCTCCCACACCTGGCCCATGCCGCCGGTGGCGATCAGCCGCTGCAGCCGGTAACGGCCGGACAGCGTCACTCCAACGCGGGGGCTCACGATCCCTCCCGCAGCGCCGCGGCGATCGTGGCGCGTCCGATGGGAGCAGCGACGGCGCCGCCGGTCGCAGACAACCGGTCACCACCGTTCTCGACGACGACAGCGACCGCGACCTTGGGGGCCGATGCCGGCGCGAAGGCGATGTACCAGGCATGAGGCGGGGTGTTGCGCGGATCTGTACCGTGCTCCGCCGTGCCGGTCTTCGATGCGATCTGCACGCCGGCGATGGCTCCCTTCTGCTGCGTCACCTGCTCGGCGGCGACCATCAAATCCGTAAGTGTATTCGCGACCTGCTCGGACACCGCCCGGCGCTCCTCGCGCGGAGCCGTCGTGCTGATGTTCGCGAGGTCGGGTCCCTTCAGACTATCGACTAGATACGGGCGCATGGTCACCCCTTTATTCGCGATGGTGGCGGCCACCAGCGCGTTCTGCAGCGGTGTCACTGCGACGTCTTTCTGCCCGATGCTCGACATGCCGAGCGCGGCCTGGTCGGAGATCGGGCCGACGGTGGACGGCGACACCTGGAGCGGAATGGTCGGGGGAGGGCTGTCGAGTCCGAACGCCATCGCGGTGGACCGCAGCGCGTCGGCGCCGGTGTTGATGCCCAGCTGGACGAAGGCGGTGTTGCAGGATTTCGCGAACGCGTCGTGCAGTGAGGCGGTCGGGCCCGCGCCGCAGGCCGCACCGCCGTAGTTCTCCAGCGTTGCGGTGCTGTCCGGCAACGGAATTCGGGGCGCTGACGTCAGCTGCGTGCTCTCGGTGGCACCGGCCTGCAGCGCAGCCGCGGTGGTGATCACCTTGAACGTCGACCCAGGCGGGTAGGTTTCGGAGATCGCACGGTTCAGCAGCGGCGAGTCGGGGTTGTCCCTGAGGTGCTGCCACGCGGCGATCTGCTCCTGAACATCATGGGTGGCAAGCAAATTCGGGTCATACGACGGTGAGGAAACCATCGCGAGGACCTTTCCGGTCGACGGCTCGAGTGCGACCACCGCGCCCTTGCACGGCCCGCGGCAGCCGTCTTCCATCGCATCCCAGGCCGCCTGCTGGACCTGCGGATTGATGGTGGTTGCGACGTTGCCGCCACGCGGATCGCGGCCGGTGAAGAAGTCGGCCAGCCGGCGGCCGAACAGGCGTTGGTCGGAACCGTTGAGGATGGTGTCCTCGGCGCGCTCCAAGCCAGTGCTCGAATAGCTCAACGAATAGAAGCCGGTGACGGGCGCATACGCCAGCGGGTTGGGGTACACCCGAAGGAAGCGGAACCGGCCGTTGGTGGACACCGAGTAGGCGAGCAGTTGGCCGCCCGCGGAGATCTGGCCGCGCTGGCGGGAGTACTCGTCGAGCAGCACCCGCTGGTTGCGCGGATCGGCGCGCAGCCCGTCGGCCGTAAACACCTGTGTCAGCGTGGCATTGGCCAACAGCAGCACGATCAACGCCATGATCGTCACGGATATCCTGCGGAGTGAGGTGTTCATACCTTCTCGATCACCTCGGTGCTCGAGGCGGCGATCGGCGGGCCTTGCGGCTTGGTGACGATCGGCCGGCGGGCCGAGTGCGAGATGCGCACCAGAATCGCCAGCAGCACATAGTTGGCCAGCAGCGACGAGCCACCGTACGACATCCACGGGGTGGTCAGCCCAGTCAGCGGGATCAGCCTGGTGACGCCGCCCACCACGATGAACAACTGGATGGCCAGCGTTGACGCCAGCCCGGCCGCCAGCAGCTTGCCGAAGCTGTCCCGCACCGCGATCGCGGTGCGCAACCCGCGGATGATCACGATGGTGTAGAGCATCAACACCGCGGCAAGGCCGACCAGACCGAGTTCCTCACCGACGGCGGCGATGATGAAGTCGGTCGATGCGGCGGGCACCGTGCCGGGTTGACCGTTGCCGAGGCCGGTGCCGAAGATGCCGCCGGTGGCGAAGCTGAACAACGACTGCACCATCTGGTAGCCGGCGCCGTCCGGATCCGCGAACGGGTCGAGCCAGGTTTCCACCCGCACCCGGACGTGGCCGAAAATGTAGTACGCCGCCACGCTTCCCGCCGCGAACAACGTCAACCCGATGACCACCCAGCTGAACCTGTCGGTGGCCACGTAGACCAGCACCAGGAACGACGCGTACAACAGCAGGGAGGTGCCGAGGTCCTTCTCGAACACCATTACGCCGACCGAGGCGATCCAGGCCGCCAGCAGCGGCGCCAGATCGCGTGGCCGTGGTAGGTCCATGCCGAGGAAATGCTTGCCCGCACTGGTGAACACGCTTCGCTTGGCCACCAATACCGCGGCGAAGAAGACGAGCAGCAGGATCTTGGAGAACTCGGCGGGCTGAATCGAGAAGCCCGGCAACTCAATCCAGATCTTCGCGCCGTTCTGCTCCGACATCGACCGGGGCAGCACGGCGGGCAGGGCGAGCAGCACCAGACCGGTCAACCCGCAGACGTAGCCATACCGCGCCAGCATCCGGTGATCGCGAAGGAAGATCACCACCAGCGAAAAGCCGATGACACCGACGAGCGTCCACAGCATCTGCTGATTGGCCGTGCCGCCAAGGCCCTTTCCCAACGTGCCGCCGGCCGCCAGGTCGAGGCGGTGAATCATGACCAGCCCGAGGCCGTTCAACAGCGCCACGACCGGGAGCAGCAGCGGATCGGCGTACGGGGTGAAGCGGCGGATGGCCAGGTGTGCGCCGGCGAACAGCGCGAGGTAGGCCACGGTGTACTGGGCGAGGTCCCAGTGCAGGCCCTGTTCCTGATTGGCCTCGACGAGAAGCAGTGCCACAGTGGTGATCACCGCCGAGAAGCCGAGCAGGAACAGTTCGGCGTTGCGTCGGTTCGGCAGCGGCGGCGTGACGGTGACGGGCGACTGCGGCTGCGTCGTCATGCCTCGACTCCGGCCGTCATGACACTTCCCGGCAGTTCGTTCCCGGTTCCGGTGGTGGGGGAGGCAGCGCGGTCACGGTGGATTGAGGCGTGGGCGGAGGCGGCGGTGCCGGTGTAGATGCACCAGGCGGCGGCGGACCGGGAGGCGCAGGAACCGGCGCGGTCACCGTGGTCGGGGTCTCCGGCGCCGGGCTCTCCGGTGAAGGGGAGTCGGGGCCGGACTCGGGAATGCCTGGGTTGACCGGTGTTTCGGGGAGATGCGGTGTCGGCGACGTCGTGGTCGGGGTGGAGGTTCGTGGCGCACAGGTCGGTAGGACCGAACTGCGGGCGAGCTCTTCGATCTGCGCGATGGCGTCGTCCAGCGAGCCCGACGGCAGACCTGCTACCACCTGCGCCCGCTCCGAGGGGCGCATGTCGTTGACGCCGAGCATGCGGCAGTCGAGATTGTCCTGGGGTGCGCCTGCGCTGATGAGGGACAACTCATTTCGCGCGTTGAGACACCCCAACAAGTAGGGCTCCTGAAGCGCTAGACCCAGAAAGGAACCCTGAACACCCCGCATGATCGACACGGTGCCGTCGTGTTCGGTCACGTAGTAGTTGCTGCGCACGATCTCGCGGCCGACCGCCAAGCCGGCGAGCACCACCAGCACCAGCAGGACCGCCGCGATGACCATGCGACGGCGCGACCGCGGTTTGCGCACCGGCTCCTCGGGTTGCGGCACAACGCGTTTGGCCTCGTTGCGGCGCGGGTTGAACGCCGAGGCGCGACCCGCCGAGGTATTCGGCGGCGCGACCTGGTCGTCGTCACCGGACACCGCGCCCGCCAGAATGGGCTGGGTCTGGCCGTAGTCGTAGTCGATGACGTCGGCCACCACCACCGTGACGTTGTCGGGGCCGCCCCCGCGCAGCGCCAATTCGATTAGCCTGTCCGCACTTTCGGCCACATCGGCGATCTGCAGCGCCTCGAGGATCGTCTCGTGGCTGACCGGGTCCGACAACCCGTCGGAACAGAGCAGGTAGCGATCACCGGCGCGGGCCTCGCGCATGATCAGGGTGGGCTCGACCTCGTGGCCGGTGAGGGCCCGCATGATCAGGGACCGCTGCGGATGGCTGTGCGCCTCTTCGGCTGTGATCCGGCCTTCGTCGACGAGCGTCTGGACGAAGGTGTCGTCCTTGGTGATCTGGGCGAGCTCGCCGTCGCGGAGCATATAGCCGCGCGAGTCGCCGATGTGGACCAAACCAAGCCTGTTGCCCGCGAACAGGATTGCGGTCAGCGTCGTGCCCATGCCCTCGAGTTCGGGATCGGCCTCGACGTGCGCGGCGATCGCCGAGTTGCCCTCGCGGACCGCGGCGTCGAGCTTGGACAGCAGATCGCCGCCGGGTTCGTCGTCGTCGAGATGGGCCAGGGCCGCGATCACCAACTGTGACGCCACCTCGCCCGCGGCGTGTCCGCCCATCCCGTCGGCCAGCGCCAGCAAGCGGGCACCGGCGTACACCGAGTCCTCGTTGTTGGCGCGGACCAAGCCGCGGTCACTGCGCGCGGCGTATCGAAGGACCAGTGTCACGGGCGCAGCTCGATTACCGTCTTGCCGATTCGAACCGGTGTGCCCATCGGAACCCGTACCGCCGTCGTCACCTTCGCCCTGTCAAGGTATGTGCCGTTGGTCGATCCTAGGTCCTCGACATACCATTCCGAGCCTCGTGGGGACAGTCTGGCGTGCCGCGTCGAGGCGTAGTCGTCGGTGAGCACCAGCGTCGAGTCGTCGGCCCGGCCGATCAGCACCGGCTGCGTGCTCAGCGGGATGCGGGTGCCGGTCAGTGCGCCCTCCGTCACAACGAGCTGACGCACCACGTGGCGGCGGCCCCGATTGGGCAGCAGCGAGCCGCGCAACGCCAGCCCCCTTCGCACCATGACCGCTCCGGTCGGTGCGTAGATGTCGGTCCGCAGGATGCGGAGCACCGACCAGATGAACAACCACAGCAGCAACAGGAATCCGACGCGCGTCAGCTGCAGAACTAACCCCTGCATCTGACGTCCTCTCTGAGGCCCGATGTCGCCGACGCAGCGGCTCCGGCCCCGTCCCGTTTACGTTGCGTCGGCCCGCCGAAAAAACGCAAGCCACCTCCGGCAACGTCACGATACTTGGACGGCGATCGACGTGAGGGTGAAGCGTTCGCTTCTCCCGGCCGTCGCCGGCCAGAACCGGGCCGAATGATCAGTGAACGCGGACGATGATCTCGGAGTGGCCCAGCCGGATCACGTCGCCGTCGGCCAGCTGCCACTCCTGCACCGGGGCGTTGTTCACCGTCGTGCCGTTGGTGGAGTTGAGGTCCGACAGCAGCGCGATCTGGCCGTCCCAGCGGATCTCCAGATGCCGACGGGACACCCCGGTGTCGGGCAGCCGGAATTGAGCGTCCTGGCCGCGGCCGATCACGTTCGCGCCTTCTCGCAGCTGGTAGGTCCGGCCGCTGCCGTCGTCGAGCTGCAGCGTGACCGCCGCACCTGCTGCCGGGTAGTCGCCCTGGCCGTAGCCCGCGCCGTAGCCGGCGGGCTGACCCTGCTGGCCGTAGTCGTAGCCGGCGGCAGCGGGTTCGGGGTAACCCGGCTCGGCATATCCGGCACCGCCTGCAGGTGCCTCGCCGTAGCGGCCGTAGTCAGGCGGGGCGCCGTAGCCCTGGTCCTGCCGGTAGGCCTGGCCGCCGTAGCCACCCTGATCGGGGTAGCCGCCTTGGTCGGGGTAGCCGCCTTGGTCGGGGTACCCGCCCTGCTCCGGGTAGCCGCCCTGATCGGGGTAGGCCGGCCGCGGCTCCTGGCGGTAGCCGCCGTCGTCGGGACGGCCATGCGAGGGCGCGCGACCGTAGTCGTAGTCGCCTGCGGGCGCGCCGTAACCGGGCTGGCCGCCCTGTGGCGGACCGTATCCGGCGGGCGGCGCCTGCCGGTAGCCGCCTTGGTCGGGGTAGCCGCCCTGCTGCGGCGGGTAGCCGGGGGCGGGCGGACGCTGCTCATAGGACGGCGGCGGGTAGCCGCCCTGGTCCGGGTATCCGCCCTGCTCGGGGTAGCCCTGGCGCGGCGGATAGCCCTCGCCCTGCGGCGGCGGCGGCGGGTAACCGCCCTGCTCCTGAGGCGGGTACTGGCCGCGCTCGTCCGGGCGGCCGTAGCGCTCGTCGTAGTACTCGTCGGCCGGCCGCCCCTGTCCCTGGCCGCGGTGGCTCGGATTGTCGCTCATCGCTGGTACTCCTGGTTCTGCGTTGGACGCACGGTCTGGTGGTGGGGCGGTGTCGCCTGTGGTCGTATCGGGGTTGACCGCTCCACGCGCGCGAAACTGTCCGGTGTGCAGGTTTGGTGACGCCTCGAATCTGACGACCACATCACCATACGTTTGCCATCCCTGCTCATGGATGTATCCCTCCAAGTGCTTGGCGAAAGTCGTTGATGTGAGGTCCGGGTCGGCGCTCACCTTCTGATAGTCAGGCACACTGAGGGTAATGACGTAGTCGTTTGGGGCCAAAATACGGCCGCCGTGCACTTCGCGCGCGCCGGAATCGGCTTCCCGGCGAAGCATCGCCTCGACTTCTTGCGGCACAATCGATCCGCCGAAGACTCGGGCGAAGGCGTCGCCGACGGTCGACTCGAGTTTGCGTTCGATGCGGTCGACTAGACCCATATCACCGCCCGCCTCATTCGTCGTTGTCCGTCAGTCCTGCTCACGCGCCGCTGGGCCAGCGTGTCGCCTGGCCACTTGACTCACTTGCATGGTATCGGCCCAGCGCAGCGCTGCGGGACCAACAGAATTCTGAGAATCGAATCGAACCTGGTCAGGCAGCCTGAGCGGGCCAAGCTCACAACGTCTTGGCAGGCCCGGTGACCGGATCGGTACGGTTGGGGAGCGGGGTGTCGCGCGTGATAGGCTCCCCCGGTTGTTGGGGCGAGTGGCGGAATGGCAGACGCGCTGGCTTCAGGTGCCAGTGTCCTTCGGGACGTGGGGGTTCAAGTCCCCCTTCGCCCACAAATCGAGTCGAGGCGAGTCACCGATTACGGGTGGCTCGCCTCGCTTATTTGAATCCCGCTGAATGCCTTTCGGACATCGCGCGGGTGCGCGCTGTATTTGAACTCGCACACGGTAGCTTTTTGCGAATGCGGCTCGCGTATATCGCATTTGTTTCGGTGGCACTGCTATCGGCAGCGTGTTCCTCGACGGTCGACGGCTCGGCGGTGAAACCGTCGGGAGTCGCGGCCGGCCCCGCCGTCGATGTCAGCAAGCTCGACGTCGGGGCCTACCCGACGCAACCGAGTCAGCCGCTTGGCACGACGGGTGACCCGATGCGCGGAGTGTTCGTCGAGGCTCAGCGGATGGCCAACAACGTCATCGGCCCGTGGGAAGTCGATCCGGCCGTCACGGGATGGTTCGGGTTCGGGGCGACGGTGCTGCCGAACGAAGGGGCACTGGCGCAGATCGGGCCGGAGGAGTTCGCGGCCGCCGCCAGCCAGCACGGCTTCATCAATGGTTTTGCGTCGGCACGGACCGCCGAAGGCTCGAAAATTCTGCTGAACGCGGTGCTGCGGTTTGGGGACCAGGCCGCTGCCGCCGCCGCCGCGACCGACTTCGGCGACATCGCGGCCAAAACGGGCGACGGCGTTGCGCCCGCCCAGATCCCTGGTCATTCCGATACCCGGGCGGCTGCATACACCCAGACCGAGGGGTCCACCGGAAAGAAGTGGAGCGCTGTGCGCGCCTTCACGGCGCACGGCCAGTACGTCTTCATGCAACTCGCGCAGGCCATCGATGGGCCGGACGCCGCCATCGGCCTGGTCGCCAAGACCATCGACCTGCAGGGCCCGGCGATCGACAAGTTCCGGGCGACGGATCCGTCCGAGTTCGCCGACATCTCGCTCGATCCGACCGGCCTGTTGGCGCGGACCCTGCCGGTGCCGGAGCAGGACGCGACGCCCATCCAGAACGCGACCTACGAGCAGCGCGGAGCGCTGCAGTTCCAAAGCGATCCGGCGCGGTCGGCGAAGCTGTTCACCGACACCGGAATGGATCTGGCGGCGATGGCGAAGACGAACGTCTACCAGACCAAGGACGCCGCAAGTGCTCCGAAGATCGTCGACGGCTTCTATGCGGAGCTGCAGCCGACGTCGCAGCCGGCCAAGCCGGTCAACAACCTGCCGGTGAGCAAGTGCCTGCAGCTGAAGGACAAGACCTTCTACTGTCTTGGCGCCGCGGACAGGTACGCGATCGAAACCACGGCGGAGACCTTGCTGGACGCCCAGCAGCAGGTCGCAGCGCAGTACGCGATCTTGTTGAGCGGCTAGCCGCCGGCCAGCACGCCGCGCAGCACCAGCTCGCTCAGCTCCTTGGCCGCGGTGTCGACGTCCTTGATGCGCCGCACGCACACCGCATACCAGGCGCCGCCTGCGATCGCGTCCATCAGGGTGTCGGCGCTGATGCCTGGCCGCGCGGTGCCGTCGGCCACGGCCTGGCCAACGCGGTCGGCGAGCTGACTGCGCGCGGTGGCCTCCAGCCGGTCGCTGAGTACCCGTCGCATCCTGCGGTCCGACCGTAAGTCGTTGAGCAGACCGGGAATTGACTCGCGCACCGCGGGGTCGCCGTACATCGCGAGCGCGCCGCGGCACAGCCGGGTGATCTCGGCGACGAAGTCGTCCTCGGGAGGTTCGGGTCCGAGGTCGGGGAACAACGCCTCGTGCACCAGCTGCGCCTTGGACGTCCATCGGCGGTAGAGGGTGGGCCTGCTGACCCCTGCCGTGGTCGCGATCAGATCGATGGAAGTTGCCGCGTAACCGCGCTCGACCAGCAGCCGTCGCGTCGCCGCCAGCACCGCCGTGTCGATCGACGGATCCCGGCGCGAACCCTGCCGCCGATGGCGTCGTTCCGCTTCCACGATTCGTCTCCCCGCCGCCGCAGTTTGTCGTTACAGTGTGTCACAACAACCACTGATCGCCGCGAAATAGGATTCCGGGTCGCTCATCGGGCGATTTAGCGACCGGGAATCCTATTTCGGCGGCAAACCTGGAGGCCGCTATGACGACCGGGCGCACCACACCGTTGGCCGGTATCGGCGAGGACGGCCGCCACCTCTATACCTGTCCGCTGTGTGAGGCCATGTGCGGCTTGGAGATTCAGGTCGCCGACGGCCGGGTGGCGAGCATCCGCGGCAACCGCGACGACACCTGGAGCCACGGGCACATCTGCCCCAAGGGCGCGACGCTCGGCGCGGTGCACGAGGACCCCGACCGCATCCGTCGCCCGATGATCAAGGTGGACGGGCAGTGGCAGGAGGTCAGCTGGGACGCCGCCTTCCGCCGGTGCACCGAACTGCTGGCCCCGGTGATCGAGAAGTACGGCATCGGTGCGGTGACGTGCTACACCGGCAACCCGCTCGCGCACTCGTTCTCACTCGGCCGCTACACCGGTGTGCTGCTTGGTATGTCGGGCATCCCGCTGTCCTACTCGCCGGGCACCGTCGACCAATGGCCGAAGAACCTGTCGTCGCATCTGATGTACGGCGGCTGGTGGAGCTTCCCGGTGCCCGACATCGAGCGCACCGACCTGTTGATCGTGATGGGCGCCAACCCCGCCGCGTCGCAGGGTTCGCTGCTGGCCGCGCCGGACGTGATGGGCATCATCGATGGAATTCGCAAGCGCGGCAAGGTGATTGTGGTCGACCCGGTGCGCACCGCCACGGCGGCCCGTGCCGACGAGTGGCTGCCGATCACCCCGGGCACCGACGCGGCGCTGCTGCTGGCCGTTGTGCACACGCTCTTCGCGGAAGATTTGGTCTCCCTCGGCGCGGTCGAACCATACGTCGACGGCGTCGATCGGATGCGCGACGTGGCCGCCGAGTGGTCACCGGAGCGGGTCGCCTCGGTCACCGGTATCCCCGCCGACCGCATCCGCGCGCTGGCCCGTGAACTCGCAGGCACCCAACGGGCCGTGGTGTACGGCCGAATCGGGTTGTGCAACCAGGAGTTCGGCAGCCTGGCCAGCTGGCTGGTCGATGTGGTCAACATCCTCACCGGGCACTTCGACGTGCCAGGCGGGTCGATGTTCCCGCGGGCAGCGGCGTGGTCGGTCACCGTGCAGCCGATACCGGGGCTGGAGGATGGCGCACCGGAGTTCGGCCGTTACCGCACCCGGGTCCGCGGCGCCAAAGAGGTGCTCGGCCAGGTGCCGGTGTCGTGTCTCGCGGAGGAGATCGCGACGCCGGGGGAGGGACAGCTCAAGGCGCTGATCACCGTCGCGGGCAATCCGGTGCTGTCGACGCCTGCGGGTCACAAGCTCGACGAGGTGTTGCCGACACTGGACGCGATGATCTCTGTCGACCTGTGGCTCAACGAAACCACCAGGCACGCCGACGTGATCCTGCCCGCGCCGTCGCCGCTGGAGCAACCGCACCACGACGACCTGATCCTCAACTTCGCGATCAACAGCATCGCCAACTACTCGGCGCCGGTGTTCACCCGACCCGACCCGGACGCGCCGGAGGAGTGGGAGATCCTGATCCGGCTGACCGGGCTGTGCACCGGAACCCCCGCCGAGGACGTCGACGTGGCGGCCATCGACGACGGGTTCTTCGACTACATGGCGTTCACCAAGGGCCTCGACGGCGCCGAGATCCGCAAGCACTACCAATCCGGCGGGCCCGAGCGCATCCTCGACCTCACCCTGCGCACGGGGCCGTTCGGAGACAGATACGGCGAAAACCCGGACGGTGTCACGCTCGAGAAGCTGAAGGCCCAGCCCAACGGCATCAACTTCGGACCGATGGTGCCGCAGGTACCCGAGGTTCTCGGCACCGCGGACGGCAAGATCCGGCTGGCGCCCCAATATCTGCTCGACGATCTGCCCCGGCTCGCCGACCGCCTCGACCGCGCACCCGATGAGCTGGTGCTGGTCAGCAGGCGCCACCTGCGGTCGAACAACTCCTGGCTGCACAACGTCGGCCCGTTGATGAAGGGCAGGGACCGCTGCACCCTGCTGATGCACGACGACGACGCGATGAAGCGCGGTGTGGCGACGGGCGACGTCGTGACGGTCACCTCGGCCGGCGGCCAGATCGAGGTGCCCGTCGAGGTGACCGACGCGATCATGCCGGGAGTGGTGTCGATGCCGCACGGCTGGGGCCACGGCAAGCCCGGCACCCGGATGGCGATCGCCAACGACTCGCCAGGGGTGAACACCAACGTGCTGTCGCCGCCGACATTCATCGACGAGCCGTCGGGCAACGGTGCACTCAACGGCATCCCGGTGACGATCACCTCGGCGGCGACCTGACAGTATCCAAACGTGGGCAACAACGAGCGGGCGAAGATCGTCATGAGCGATGACGAGATCGCCGAATTCATTGAGCGCAGCCGGACCGCGACGATGGCGACCGTGCTGGCGGACGGCAGGCCGCACCTGGTGGCCATGTGGTACGCGGTCGTCGACGGCGAGATCTGGTTCGAGACCAAGGCCAAGTCACAGAAGGCCGTCAACCTGCGCCGCGACCCGACGATCACGGTGATGATCGAGGACGGGCAGAGCTACGACACCCTGCGCGGGGTGTCGATCGACGGCAAGGCCGAAATCGTCGATGACCCGGAAACCATTCTGCGCGTTGGTATTAGCGTGTGGGAGCGGTACACCGGACCGTATTCGGACGAGATGCGCCCGTTCATCGACCAGATGATGAACAACCGGATTTGCGTGCGGGTGGTGCCCGCCCGGCTGCGCAGCTGGGATCACCGAAAGCTCGGCATCCCCGCCATGCCTATCGGCGGCAGCACGGCGCAGTACCTCTGATGCCGCAGCAGCGTCCCAAGCAGCTGGACTCGCCTCTGCTGCCGAAGATTTTCAAGTACGCGGGCAAGGCGCACGTGTGGGTCTACCGGCGCACGGGCGGACGGATCGGTGGTAAGTGGCGGATCGGCGCGGGGTTCCGGAAGCCGGTGCCGACGCTGCTGCTCGAACACCGCGGCCGAAAGTCCGGCAAGGTGTTCGTCACGCCGCTGCTCTACATGTTCGACGGCGCCGACGTGGTGATCGTGGCGTCGCAGGGCGGGCGGCCCGAGGATCCGCAGTGGTATCGGAACCTGGTGGCTCACCCTGACACGTTCGTCGAGATCGGCGCCGATCGGCGTGCCGTGCGCGCCGTGACCGCGGCCCGGGACGAGCGGGCGCGGTTGTGGCCCAAGCTCGTCGAGCTCTATGCGGATTTCGAGAACTACCAGAGCTGGACCGAGCGTGAGATTCCCGTGGTGGTGCTGAAGCCGCGTTAAGGGTGCGGCGGGTCGAAGCCGGGGTTCGACAATGCGTTGGCAACGCCGCTGCCGATCGGGCCGTGCTGATCGACGATGGTCGCCGTGCCGGTCGCGACCCCGTCGTGGCTGTAGTGGGTCAAGGCCGCGAGTCCGAGGTACGGGCCTTCGGGTAGCCGGGACAGCGTCAGCGTGTAGTCGGCGTTGATGAACTGCAAACCCTCTGTGCCGTAATGGGTTAGCGAGCTGACCATGTCGCCTGCCATCGCGGCGCGGGTGAACGGCGTGAGTTCCTCGCCGTCGACAAGCGGCCGGATGTCGCGCACCCAGATGTGCTTGGGTCCCGCGTGCTGCCAGGCGTCGAGGCCGAAGCCCGGGCCGGGCGTGTGTTCGCCCTTACCGTAGGTCCAGACCAGCATCGCCAACCCGCGCGGAATCGGATCGGGGGTGGGCGGAATGGGCGGCATGGTCAGGGGCGACGACCAGACTTCCGCTGCCGGTTGCTCGCCTCGGCGCAGAAACAGTCCGCTCGCGCGGGCGACGACAGTGTCGCCTTGCGTCATCAAGGCGTCGACCAATTTCAGGCGACGGCCCTGGCGGGTGACCGTGGTGTCGACGCGCACCGGTGCGAGCGCGGCGGGCCGGAACAGGTCGACGGTCAGCCGCGCCGGCTGCAGGTCGGGCTCGCCGGCGTCGCGTTCGAGCACGTGGCCGAGGATGCCGCCGATGTAGTTGCCGCTGATCGTCTGGCCCCAGGGACCGCGCGCGATGGGCTGCGGGACGAAGGTGTCGCCATCGGAGGTAAAGAACGCCGTCGCCATCGCGACCGACGATATCGCCCTAGCTCATCTAACGATTAGCCAGCCATCGTTTGATGTCGGAATCGACCGGATCGACGACGTCGTCGAGCTCCTGGTGCTTCTTGACGTAGCCCTCGACCATCGGGCACACCGCGACGATCCTCAGCCCGGCATCGCGGGTGGCCTGCAGCGCCTCGCTGACGAGAATCGTTGCCAGCCCGCGCCCACCGAACTCGTCGAGCACCTCGGTGTGCGGGAAGATCCGTTGGCCGTCGCGATCGACGTACTCGGTGAACCCGACCTTCTGTCCGTCGACGGAGATGCTGAAGCGGTCGGATTCCTGGGTGACGGTCGTCGGTGCGCCGGTCTTGTCGGTGGTCATGCGTCCTCTATACCCCGGGATTGGGACGCGGACGCAACGTCGCATTTGGCAGCGGCGGGGCGGGCAGGCGCGACACTGCTCCCCGATAACCCTCGACCACGCCGAAGCGGTCGTCGCCGTCTTCCCAGAGCTGCCGGTAGGTCGCGATGTCGTCGTGGCTACGGCCGACGAAGTTCCACCACATCACCAGCTGCTCGGGAAACGGCGGGCCGCCGAGCAGCACCACCCGCGCGGGACCCTGGCCGTGATTGATCAGGCACAGCCGGTCGCTGCCCGCGGCCTGGAACGCCAGTTCGGCCACCTCGAGCCGGGCGCCCGCGACCTCGACGGCGCCCTGGTCGAGCAGCGCCCCATGCTCGAAGGCCGGGTCGATCTCCAGGGTCAGCTCCGCCCCCGGATCGAGGTCGAGCTGCGCGCCGAGCAGCGGGGTGAACGTGTGCACGGGGGAGTGGTCGCCTTCGAGCTCGCCGAGAAAGACGCGCATCGTTGCCGCCCCGATCGAACGCGGCGTCGGGACGTAGTGCGCGAAGTCGCGACCGGTGTCACGGTCGGCGTCTGGCAGCGCCACCCACAACTGCACACCGTGCAGGATGGTGGTCGCTGCGGTGGAGACCTCGGAGTGACAGATTCCTGCGCCCGCCGTCATGAGATTCAGCTCGCCGGGCCGCACCATCGCGTGCACCCCGGCGCTGTCACGATGTTCCACCTCGCCACTGAACCGCCAACTGACGGTTTGCAATCCGGTGTGAGGATGCGGCGGCACGTCCATCCCTGTGCCGCCCCGGACATCGTGCGGACCGTAGTGGTCGGCGAAACACCATGCGCCGATCAGCGACCGCTCCCGTTGCGGCAGCGTGCGCCGCACCGTGATCGCCCGTGGCCCGCCCAGCGGCACTTCGCGCGGATGTAACACCCCGCCGAACGACGAAGCCCCACAGGCGACTTCGGACGGGGCGGGGTCGGTGTTGCTCACGGACTCACGGTAGCCCGCCGGTCGATGGGGACGCGTCGAACCTAGCGACGATTTGCTGCGCTACACGAAGTGGTGCACACAGTGCGTACGGAGCAAACCATCTTTAGAGGTGGTCCGCGCGCCGATCAAGCTTCGACAAGCTTTGCAGGGCCGCGGCGGCTCCGGTGACGAGCCGTCCGCGGTGTGACGGTCAGTCGCCGCCGGTCATCGCCGAGCGGATCACCCGCAGGTCGTGATCGTCGATCTTGAACACCCCGAATCGGAACTTGTAGCCCCAGCGCGCCGGGTCTTCGATGAAGTCCAGCTGTTCGATCAGTGGCCGGATCGGCGTCTCGGCGCAGTCAAGGAAGTCGACGTTGCGCCGCCAGGGCTGGAGATCCGGCGACATCTCGACCTGGTACGGCTCGTCGTCGGCGACCTGTCCGATCGCGGTGAAGGCCTGTAGCGGCTCACCGTCCGGATAGTCGGTCTTCGGAGAGTAGAAGATGATCCAGTCGCCCCTGGCCATCTTCTTCAACATGTGCGGCTTGCCGTGGTTGGCCTGGGTGAATCGGCCCTGCACCCCACGCTGGACGTGGCCACGGCTGACGGTATTGATCCAGTTGGTCATGTCCGCACGGTAAGCCGGATCGCCGACAGATCAGCCGCCGCGCGATAGCCCCCTGTGGATAACCGCGGTCTAGAAGGGGCTGCTGTTGGATTGCCACCGCGCCTCTTGCGGGCGCGGTCCGTATCGCTCGATGTACGCCGCGTGCATACCGGCGTGCTTCTCCCGGTTGATCTCGTCGACCAGGTTCGGGTCCAGATCGTGCTGACCGAGCCGGTAACGGCGCCACACCTTGTTGAGCGCCAGCGCCATCAGTATCGCCCAGGTGTAGATCGGTACCGTCATCTCCAGGTGCACGTACAACGACGCGGGCAGCAGCCAGAAAGGTGCGAGCACCAACAAGGGCGGTATCGCGGTGCGCACCATGTGCCTGCGGACGGCACCCTTACCCGCGAGGTCATTGCGGACCCAGTCGCGCATCTCGGCGGGGAGCTTGCGGCCGATCGAATAGCCGATGTACTGCAGCGGTCCTGGCCTCTTCATCGCGTTCTCCACGTCCTGCACAACAACCCTGGCATCGTATTAATTCGTACACTAACTAATAGGGTGCTAAGTATCACATGTTGTTAGCATCGGACGCCATGCCAGACGAGCCCGTCCGCGACGATCACGCCGAGCTGTTGCGGCGTCGCGCTCTCACCCAGGATGCGGCGCGCCCCGACGCCGTCGCACGCAGGCACGCGGCCAACGGCCGCACCGCGCGGGAGAACGTCGAGGATCTCGTCGACGCGGGCTCATTCGTCGAGTACGGCCGCTTCGCCATCGCAGCCCAGCGGTTTCGTCGGGACCTCGACGACCTGATCGCGCGCACTCCGGCCGATGGCCTGATCGCGGGCACGGCTCGCATCGACGGTAACGCCTGCGCGGTGTTGTCCTACGACTACACCGTGCTGGCGGGCACCCAGGGCGCGCTCGGGCATCGCAAGAAGGACCGGCTGTTCGAGCTGATCGAGCGGATGCGGTTGCCGACCGTGTTCTTCGCAGAAGGTGGCGGCGGACGTCCCGGCGACACCGACTACCCCGTCGTCTCGGCGCTCGACGCGCGCGCGTTCAAACTATGGGCGGCGCTCTCCGGCCTGGTGCCGCGGATCGCGGTCGTCAAGGGCCGCTGCTTCGCAGGCAATGCGGTGATCGCGGGCTGTTCCGATCTGATCGTCGCCACCGAGGACGCCTCGATCGGCATGGGCGGGCCCGCGATGATCGCAGGCGGTGGACTCGGCGATGTGCCCGCCGACGACGTCGGCCCGATATCGATGCAGGCGCCAAACGGCGTCGTCGACGTCGTGGTCGCCGATGAAGCGGAAGCCGTCGCGGTGACGAAGCGGCTGCTCGGCTACTTCCAGGGCGCGACGACGCCGGGTGAGGCGGGCGACCAAACCCAGTTGCGCACAATGGTTCCCGAACGTGCCCGGCGCGCCTACTACGTCACCCCGATCATCGAGACGCTGGCCGACGACGGCTCGGTGACGTTCCTTCGCGAGCGATTCGCTCCCGAGATGGTCACCGCACTGGCTCGCATCGAGGGCAGAGCCGTCGGCGTCATCGCCAACAACACTCGGGTGATGGCCGGCGCGATCACCGCGGCCGCCGCCGACAAGGCCGCGCGTTTTCTGCAACTATGCGATGCCTTCGGCCTGCCGATCGTGTCGCTCGTCGATTGCCCCGGCTACATGGTCGGCCCGGCCGCAGAGGCGGAGGCATTGGTGCGACGCGCCTCGCGGATGCTCGTCGCCGGTGCCGCGCTGCAGGTGCCGTTGGTCGCGGTGGTGCTGCGTCGTGGCTATGGCCTTGGCGCGCAGGCGATGACAGGCGGCAGCCTGCACGAGCCGCTGCTCACTGTCGCGTGGCCGGGTGCTCACCTCGGCCCCATGGGGTTGGAGGGTGCCGTCCGACTCGGGCTACGCAAGGAACTGGAGCAGATCACCGACCACGACCAGCGTGAGGAGCGGGTCCGCCAGGCGACCGCGGCGGCGGAGGGAAATGCCAAGGCGCTCAACGCCGCCGCGCTGTTCGAGATCGACGATGTCATCGACCCCGCCGAGACCAGGGGATTGATCGCGGCGACACTCGCGACGGCGGCAGCGCATACGCCACCGCCGGACGGCCGGCGATTCGTGGATACCTGGTAGGTGAAAGTTGGGACGGTGCCGTCTTGGCGCCTCTCGGCGAAAGGTCGCTCGAAGCGACTGTTTTGGATGGGGCCCGGGGCAAGCCCGACACCGTCGAATGATCTAACTGCCAGGCGCGAGAAGATATTCCGCGGCTGAGCATCGCCGCGCTCGCCGCCGACCCCCCGGTACCGGCGGCGAACGGGCGGTTGCTCAGGCGGATTCGGCGATCAGCCGGCGGTCGCGCACCGGATGGCCGTTGCGCTCGGCGAGGGAACGAAGCTGGCGCAGAGCAAACGTTCTGCCGCGGCCAGCCTCGGGGATGACGATTCCCGCCCACAGCCCTTCGGCGCGGGGAAGTTCGCACGCCTCGCGGGCGCACAGCCATCGACGGGGGCACCCGCGGCAGATGGCCTTCGCCTCTTCGTCCGCTCTGGTGGTCCACCGTTCAGGGTCTCGGGTGCACGCGCCGATCGGCGTCTCTTCCCATTCCGTTGCGTTCATGGCCGTTGCTCCTCTGCACGCTCTGCGGCGCTTGCCGCGATGCCGCCAAACGTAGCGCACAAACCGTAGC
>DATJIX010000257.1:0-2923 GCA_035492865.1 Mycobacterium sp.
GCCAACCGCGGCAGGTCGCGGTCGACGAGTTAACGCTGCAGGGCGATGGTCGCGGTCGACACCACCACGAACTCCTCGTTGTCGAGGGCGCACGCGATGGCAGGCACCAAGTACGCCAGCGACTTGCCGGTCCCGGTACCAGCCTGCACTGCTAGGTGCTCGCCGGTGTCGAATGCGCGCGCGACGGCCTCGGCCATCTCGATCTGTCCGCTGCGCTCGCTGCCGCCCAACGCGGCGACCGCCTTGCCCAGCAGGTCCGTGATGTCTGACGTGATGCCTCCTACCCGCCTGCCGGGATCATCCGGGTCGGGATGGCAGGTTCGCCCTTGGACAGCTTCAGGCCGTCCCAGGGCAGGCTGTGCAGTCCTTCCTTCACGCGCTTGCGGGCCGCGTCGATGCTGAGGTCGTCGACCGGTTCGCCGTTGCGCACCAGCTCCACGGTCAGCGCGCGACCGGACTCATCACGCGGGGGCCGGCCATATGGATGCACGATCTCTTCGAGAACGGTGCCGGTGGCCTTGCACGTCCTCAGCGCCTGCTTGCGTCCGCCGTGGGATTCCTTGTGACTGCTGCGTTTCTCGACGGGCATGCCGTCGACCTCCACCAGCTTGTAGACCATGCTGGCGGTCGGGGCGCCGGACCCGGTGACCACCGATGTCCCGACGCCGTAGATGTCGACGGGCTCGGCGCGCAGCGCGGCGATGGCGAATTCGTCGAGATCACCCGACACCACGATGCGGGTCTTGGTGGCGCCGAGCCCGTCGAGTTGCTCGCGGACTTGCCTGGCCATCACCCCGAGGTCGCCGGAATCGATGCGAACCGCCCCAAGGGCGGTGCCCGCCACCTCGACGGCGTTGGCCACGCCCTGCGTGATGTCGTAGGTGTCGACAAGCAGTGTGGTGCCGACACCGAGCGCGTCGACCTGCGCCCTGAAGGCGGCCTTCTCGTCGGGACCGTCTTCGGTGGTGTGCAGCAGGGTGAATGCGTGGGCGCTGGTGCCCAGCGCAGGCACGGCATAGCGGCGCTGTGCCTCGAGATTCGATGATCCCGTGAACCCGGCGATGTAGGCCGCCCGTGCCGAAGCGACGGCGGCCTGCTCGTGCGTGCGACGCGAACCCATTTCGATGAGCGGGCGCTCATTAGCGGCGCTGACCATGCGTGCCGCGGCCGATGCGATCGCGGTGTCGTGATTGAAAATCGACAGTGCCAGCGTCTCGAGCACCACGCATTCGCCGAATGTGCCGTGCACCGACAGCACGGGGGAGCCCGGGAAGTACAGTTCGCCTTCTGCGTAGCCGTCGACGTCGCCGCTGAATCGATAGTCGGCGAGGTACGCGAGCGTTTCACGGTCCAGAAAGTCCTCGAGGGACGCCAGGGCCCCGTCGTCGAATCTGAACTGCGCCAACGCTTCCACGAATCGCGCCGTGCCCGCGACGACGCCGTACCGTCGGCCCTCTGGCAGTCGGCGGGCGAATACCTCGAAGCTGGCCCGACGGTGCGCGCTGCCGTCCTGCAGCGCAGCGGCGAGCATCGTCAGCTCGTATTTGTCGGTCAGTAACGCGACGGCCACACCGCAACGGTATCGGTTTCGAGGCCTCGGTATCCTGAAGCCCATGGCGACTCCGGCGAAGACCCGTCCGGGAACCCGCGAGGAAAAGGGCGTCAGTCCCGCACGGGAAGACAAAGACGCGACCGACACCCCTTGGGTGACCATCGTCTGGGATGACCCCGTCAACTTAATGACATATGTGACGTACGTCTTCCAGAAGCTGTTCGGCTACAGCGAGCCGCAGGCGACCAAGCTCATGATGCAGGTGCACAACGAGGGCAAGGCCGTGGTGTCCGCGGGCAGTCGTGAGTCTATGGAGGTCGACGTGTCCAAGCTCCACGCCGCCGGCTTGTGGGCAACCCTGCAGCAGGACCGCTGACCCGGCTGTGCGTAAGTGGAAGCGGGTCGACACCGCCGACGGCCCGCGGTTCCGATCCGCGCTTGCCGCCCATGAGGCCGGGCTGCTCAACAGCCTGGTGACGTCGATGCTCGGGATGCTCGAGGAGCGCGAATCATCGTCTCCGGCAGACGAACTCGAAGAGATCACCGGCATGAAGACCGGCAACTCGCAGCCTCCGCAGGACGACACGATGAAGCGGCTGTTACCCGACTTCCATCGCCCGCAGACCGAACACCCGGCAGGCTCGGGCACGATGGAGAGCCTCAACAGCGCGCTGCGCAGCCTGCATGAGCCGCAGATCATCGATGCGAAACGCGAAGCGGCGCAACGGTTGTTGGAAACATGCCCGAGGGGCGGCGGCAAGTTCGAACTCACCGAAGACGATGCGCACGCTTGGGCTGCCGCCGTGAACGACGTGCGACTGGCGCTTGGCACGATGCTCGATGTCGGCCCGAACGGGCCCGACGCGTTGCCCACCGACCACCCGATGGCCGGGCACCTCGACGTCTACCAGTGGCTGACTGTGTTGCAGGAGTATCTGGTCCTCGGGTTGATGGACAAGAGATGAGCTCCATCACTGACGTCAGTGGCATTCTGGTCGGCCAGCACCATCGTCTCGACCCGGATGTCACGCTCGGCAACGGATGGGCCAGCGGCACCACCGTCGTACTGACTCCGCCGGGCACCGCGGGCGCGGTCGACTGCCGAGGCGGCGCGCCTGGCACTCGGGAGACCGACCTGCTCGACCCGATCAACTCGGTGCGCCACGTCGATGCCGTCGTGCTGAGCGGGGGCAGCGCCTTCGGGCTTGCGGCAGCCGACGGTGTGATGACCTTCCTCGAGGAGCAGGGCCGCGGTGTGGCGATGGAGAACGGCGTGGTGCCGATCGTGCCCGCGGCGGTGATCTTCGATCTGCCCGTCGGCGGGTGGCAGTGCCGCCCGACCGCCGAGTTCGGCTACGCCGCGGCGCAGAG
>DATJIX010000258.1:0-14386 GCA_035492865.1 Mycobacterium sp.
CATCGCCATGCGCTACATGTCGATGAGATCGACGTCCTCGTGCGTTCGACCGACGCGCCACTGGCGCTGCCCGGTGGCGAAGCGTCGCCCACCGATGTCGACAAGGCGATAGCGCAGCATTCGGTCTCCTACGTCCCGCCCGGCGCCACGCTGCAGACGGGGATCGGGTCCATTCCCAGCCAGATCGCGACGCTGCTGGCGGAGGGGGACGCCGGTGATTACGGTCTGCACAGCGAGATGTTCACCGACGGCTGCATGCGGCTGCACCGCGCGGGCAAGGTCACCAACGCCCGCAAGGGTCAGTACGACGGGGTGAGCGTGACGACCTTCGCGTTCGGCTCGCCCGAGCTATACGAATGGCTCGACGGCAACACGGAGGTGGCGTTCCTGCCGGTCGAGATCGTCAACGCGCCGGACGTGATCGCCGCGAACAACGACATGGTGACGATCAACGGCGCGCTCGCGATCGACATCCAGGGCCAGGTCGTCGCCGACACGATCGCCGGCGGCCAGTTCAGCGGGATCGGTGGCGCCGAAGACTTCGTGGCAGGCGCCGGCCTCGAGCTGTCGGACCGGTCGCTGATCTGCCTGCCCTCGACGTTCGAGAAGGACGGCGTGATGCAGTCGCGAATCGTGCCGTGGTTCGGACCCGGCGCCGTGATCACCACACCGCGGCACCACATCGACGTGATCGTCACCGAGTACGGCGCCGCCGAACTGGAGGGCAGGACCGTGCGTGAGCGCGGTGAGGCGCTCGCCGCGATCGCACACCCGCAATTCCGCGACGAACTGCTGGCCGCCGCCGAACGCGCGGCGAAGGGCAGCTCACCCCTCTAGTCGCGTAGGGCGAGCAGACGCAAAAGTGCCCAATTTCTGCGTGAAAAAGGCACTTTTGCGTCTGTTCGCGGAAAGAACTAGAGCGGGTTGAGGATGCGGTCCAGGAACTGCCTGGTGCGTTCCTCTTTGGGGTTGCCGATGACCTCTTCGGGTGTGCCCCGCTCGAGGATGATGCCTTGATCGGTGAACAACACCTGATTGGAAACCTGTCGGGCGAACTGGATTTCGTGCGTGACGATCACCAGCGTCCAACCCTCGACGGCCAGATCCTTGATCACCGAGAGCACTTCACCGACGAGTTCGGGATCCAGCGCCGACGTCGGCTCGTCGAACAGCACCAGCTTGGGCTTCAGTGCGAGCGCCCGCGCAATGCCGACGCGCTGCTGCTGGCCGCCGGACAGTTGATACGGATACTGGTCCTTCTTTGCGGCCAATCCGACCTGGTCGAGCAACTCGAGCGCTTCGCTCTCGGCCTCCTCCTTCGGCCGCTTCTGCACGAAGACCGGGCCCTCGGTGATGTTCTGCAGCACCGTCTTGTGCGGGAACAGATTGTGGCCCTGGAACACGAAGCCGCTTCGCGACTGGAACTTGCGCACCTCGGGCTTGGGTGTCGGTGTGGAGAAGTCGATTTCGACGTCGTCCACCCGGATCACCCCGGCGTCGGCTCGGTCGAGTGCGTTGAGTGTGCGCAGCAGTGTCGTCTTGCCCGATCCCGACGGCCCGATGATCGCCGTCGCCGTGCCCCGCTCGACGGTGAACGAAACACCTTTGAGAACCTTGTTGTCGCCGAAAGCCTTCTGCACGCCTTCGGCGCTCACCCGGATTTCTGTCATCGCGCCACATACCTTTCCAGCCGGCGCTCGAATCGACTCTGGCCGAACGAGAGCACCAAGCAGATGATCCAGTAGTACAACGCCGCAGTGCCATACAGCGCAAAGAACTCGAACGTCGGGGCAGCGACATTCTGAGCGGTCCGGAACAGCTCGGTCACCAGGATCGTCGACGCCAGAGAGGTGTCCTTCACCAGCGAGATCAGCGTGTTGGACAGTGGCGGCACCGCCACCCTGGTCGCTTGGGGCAAGATGATTCGCCGCAGTGCGCCAACATAATTCAGCCCAATGGTTTCGGCTGCTTCCCACTGCCCCTTGGGAATACTCTGGATCGCGGAGCGGATGATCTCCGCCGCGTAACCGCCGACGTTGAGGCTGAACGCGATCACCGCCGCGGGGAACGGGTCGATCTTCACACCGATCTGGGGCAGCGCGAAGAACACGATGAACAGCTGCACCAGCAGCGGCGTGCCCCGGATGATCGAAATGTAGAACCTCGCCACCCCGGATACCACGGCATTCGACGACAGTCGCGCCAGCGCGACCACCAAAGCGATCACCAGGCCGATCACGAAGCTGATGATCGTCAGCGGAATCGTCTTCTCGATCGCGGCTCGTGCCAACGGCCAGAGGTTGTCGAGGATCAACTGCCACGTACTCTTCGGTGCCGCCTTGGACAGGTCGACGTCGAGGTATTTCTTCGAGATCTTCGTCAGCGTGCCGTCGGCGCGCAGCTCGTCAAGGGCCTTGTTCAGCTCAGGCACCAACCCGCTGTTCTTGCGGGCCGCGAAGGCCTGGTCGCTTGTCTTGTCGGTCTTTGCGGCCACCTTGATCGGTGCGTCGGGATGCTCGGCCTGGTAGGCCAGCACGCTGATGCTGTCGTTGACGACGACGTCCACCCGACCGTCGTTGAGCACGCTGATGGCTTGGGTGAAGCCGTCGACGGACTCGATTTCGGCACCCGCGTTTCGGGCGACCTCGGCCCAGTTGCTGGTGGGGCTTTCGGCGGCCCGCTTACCCTTGAGGTCGGCCAGTGACCTGATCGAGTTGTCGTCCTTGCGGGTGACGATCACGCCTTCGGAGATCGAATAGGGTTCGGAGAAATCGTATTTCGCCTTGCGCTCGTCGGTGATCGTCACCTCGTTCGCGACGATGTCGAACCGCTTCGCCTCGAGCGCGGCGAAGATCGAGTCCCACGACGTCTCGACGAACTCGACGTCGACGCCCAGCTTCTCTCCGACCGCACGGGCGACATCCACGTCATAGCCGGCGAGCTGACCGCCCTGGCTCGAGTCGTGGAATGAGTAGGGCGCATAGACGCCTTCGGTGCCGACACGCAGCACACCGGCCGATTTGATCGGATCCTTGCTGGCTGTGGTCGAAGAACCGCAAGCAGTGAGTATCAACGCCGCCAGCAGTACGACCGCCAGAAGCGCTCTTCGTGGATAGTGCACCGGCGGAAGCTAGCAAGTCGCTGGGCGCTCACCAAGAGTTCTGCTCACTCGGGGCGGTATATCCACGGTTGGCGCGGAAGCGCAGCAGGCTTGAACTGCGTGAGCATCTGCTCGGGGGTCTCCGCGGTATAGCCCAGCGACGAAGCGATCTGCGCGAGTGCGCGTTCCACGCCGATCTCGGCGAGCGTCACCGCACCGTCGCGCTTGGCCAGTCGGGCGCCGTCCTCGTTGAGTACCAACGCGACGTGAGCGTACGTCGGCTCGGGATGGCCGAGCAGTCTCGCGAGGTATGCCTGCCGCGGCGACGACGGCAGCAGGTCGTCGCCACGCACCACCTGGTCGATGCCCTGCGCCGCGTCATCGACCACCACTGCGAGGTTGTACGCCGCGACGCCGTCACCGCGCCGCACCACGAAATCGTCGACAATGCCGGTGTACTCGCCGTGCAGCAGGTCGTGCACTGTGTGCACGAACGTGTCGGTGCGCAGTCTCAATGCCGGCGGGCGACCGGTCTCCGTGCGCCGGGCCGCACGTTCTACGTCGGTCAGATCCCGGCACGTGCCGGGGTAGGCGCCCTCCGGCGCATGTGGGGCGCGCGGCGCCTGCGCGATATCCCTTCTGGTGCAATAGCATTCGTACAACAGTCCGCGATCGGCCAATTCATCGACGACGGCGTCGTAGCGCTGCGGATGCGCGGACTGCCACTCGGTGGGGTCATCCCAAGTCAGCCCGATCGCCGCCAGGTCGTCGAGTTGGCGGTTGGCGATGTCGGTGTGGGTGCGGTCGTCGAGGTCCTCGACGCGCATCAGGAAGCGACGGCCCGTCGAGCGCGCGAACAACCACGCCAGCACTGCTGTGCGCAGATTTCCGATGTGCAGGTCAGCGGACGGGCTTGGCGCAAACCGGCCTGCTCCAGATGCCATGGCCTCAGCTTGCCTTGGTCTGAACTTCCTGCTTCTGCAGGGCGACCGACGCGGTGTCCACCGCGGGCTGAATCCCTACTCCGTGCCCCTGCACGTTGACGGCAAGGCGCGTGCGGTCACCCCTGAACAAGTCGCGGGAGAACTCGCACGGCGACTCGTGCCCGTCGTACGTGACCCGAGTGATGAGCAGAAGGGCGGACTTCGGTTTGATGCCGAGCAGCGACGCCTCAGAAGGTGTGGCGTTGACGGCTTCGATCCTCTCCTCGGCGCGGGCGGGGACGAGACCGTATTGGGTTTCCAGAATCTCGTATATCGAGCCGCCGAGTTGTTGTTCGAGTAACCCGGGGAATGCGTCGGCGGGAAACTGCGCCAGTTCCAGCGAGATCGGCGACCCGTCCGCGAGGCGGACACGCTGTATCTCTACGACAAAGTCTCCCGCGCCGATGCGCAGCGCCTTCTGCGTGACCCGGTCCGGTGTGGTGATCTTCGTCGAGATCACGCGGGTGCCCGCGACGTAGCCCTGATTGGCCAGAAACGCAGGCACCCCCACGACGTCGGACAGGCTGCGCTGCACCTGGGCGTGGCTGATGAAGATGCCGCCCGAGCGGCCGATCGCGCGATGGACCAGACCCGCTTCTTCCAGCGCCGCCAGTACCTGTCGCAGACTCGACCGGCTGGTCTTGTACCGGTCCGCGAGGTCGCGCTCGCTGCCGAGCTTCGCGCCGGGCTCGCCCGCATTGATATCGGCGACGATCCGCCGCCGCAGCTCTTCACTTGGCGTGGCCACCGGCAGCTCCTCCCCGCATATTTGGTACGACCAAATT
Source organism: Mycobacterium sp. (assembly GCA_035492865.1). Classification (GTDB taxonomy): domain Bacteria; phylum Actinomycetota; class Actinomycetes; order Mycobacteriales; family Mycobacteriaceae; genus Mycobacterium. The sequence continues at coordinate 4,869 of DATJIX010000258.1, forward strand.
CTAGCCGAGGCTACCCCTCTGCCAGTGCTTCACTGGATTCCGGCAGGATCTGCCCACCGTCCACGACCAGCGTCTGACCGGTGATGTAGGCGGCCTCGTCGGTCGCGAAGAACAACGCCGCGTTCCCGATGTCGGCCACGCTGCCGAGCTTCCTGGCCGGAATCGACGCGGCCATTTGGTTCATGTAGTCCTGGCCCATTTCGATGAGCCCCTCGGTGACGATGTTGCCGGGCAGCACCGCGTTGATGGTGATCTGTTTGGCCGCGAGTTCTATCGCGGCGGTGCGCAGGAACCCGAGTTGGGCCGCCTTGCTCGCCCCGTAATGCGACCAGCCCGGGAAGCCGGTGATGGGCCCGGTGATCGACGACGTGATGACGACGCGGCCGTGGCCGCTTGCGGTCAGCGCTCCAAGCGCTGCCTGGATGACGAACACCGTGCCCTTGAAGTTGACCGCCAGCACCTGCTCGATGTCCTCGGGTGTGAGGTCTTCGAGCCTGCCCGAGGGGAAGATGCCCGCGTTGGCGCAGACGATGTCCAGGCCGCCGTTGCGTTCGACGGCGGCTTCAACGGCGCGGCGGCAGTCGTCGGGTTTGGTGACGTCGGCGATGAAGCCGCTGACCTTTCCCGGATACGACCCGAGGGCGGCGACGGTGGCATCCACGTCGGCCTGGGTGCGGGCGGTCACCACGACGTTGACACCCGCGGCAGCGAAGGTCTCGGCGATACCGCGGCCAATTCCCTTGCTGCCCCCTGTGACAATGGCGGATCGGCCTTCAAGTGAGGTGAACATTCATACGCCTTTCGGTCAGGTCAGACTGTGGCCGGCGGAACTGAGGTAGCGCTCGGCGAGCGCGCAGCTGCCCTGCGCGTATGTGATTGCCTTGGTGCGGGATTCCTTGGAATGGCTGTGCGTTCCCATCCAGGCGAGCAACATCAACCTGCGCAGCAGCACGAACGACGGCAGCATGTCTTCGTCGGCGGCCGCGATCGGCCTGCGAGTGCGGTATCCCGTGAGCCATGAATCCTGCCACTCGGGAAGCGCGGGATCATCTTCGATGAACGACACCGCGGTGCCGAAATCGTAGAAAAACCAACCGAATCCGCAGTCGTCGAAGTCGATGACCGTGATCACAGGCCCGTCGACAAGCAGATTGGCCAGCCGCAGGTCGGCGTGAATCAGGCCAAACCGGTCGGGCCCTGATCCGTAGCTTTCCAGTCGGTTGCGCAACAACTGCTCCGCGCGTACCAGCAGCCGATGCTCGCCGGTGCCGACGCCGTCGGCGTCCTGCCAGCGGCCCCACCGTGCGTCGTAACCCAGGCTGTGCGGCCAGTCCCATGCGAACCGGCTGAACCCGGCTGGACGGGTCCAGGCATGCGAATGCGCGTGCAGCGCCGCCGTGATCTGCCCCAGTGTGTGGAAATCATCGACGGTCACGGTCTGCTCGTCGGGCTCCGCGCCCGCGACCATGGCGAAATGCACTACGTGCCTGTCTGTTCCATTGACGTTGACCGTCACCACACGGCGACCGTCCGCAGCGGGCAGGACGGTCGGCACCGTGATGTCGCCGTCGTCCCGCAACGCGTCGAGCCAGTCCAGTTCGGATTCGATCTGGTGCCGCAGGTGATAGTTCTGACGATGCACGCGCAGGATCGACAGTGCGCCAGTGGTGCCGTCTTCCACTGAGTAAGTGGCGTTCTCCGACAGATTCAGCAGGCGCAGAGCCGAATCCCCTGCAAGGCCGTATTCCACGAGGGCGCGCTCGGCGACGTCGATGTCGTCCGCGACGAACGTGCCCTCGGAGTCGCCCACCGAATCAGCTCCGTTGCCGAGCGGTTGCGACCGCGGCGGCCTTGCCCACCGCCACGTCCAAGCGGTCCAGCACCTCGTCACAGAGGTCGCGGCTGAGCAGAAGGCCCGGTTTGAACTGCAGAACACGAGGATCCAGCGTCGAGAAGATCGCCCACACGCCGTTCTCGTAGAGTTCGCGCATCACGAATTTGGCGCCTTCGGGGTGGTCGAACTCGAGACCGATCACGACGCCATTCTGCCGGATGCCGACGAACCAGTCCGGGTAGTCGGCCTGGATACGGGCGAGCCCGTCGGCGAAGACGCCGGTGATGGCGTGCACCGAAGACTTCACTTCGGGTCGGCTGGTGATCTCCAACGTCTTGATGGCAGCGACACAACCGAGTTCGGCACCACCGAACGTCGACATGTGAGCGAAGCCGTCTTCATCGAGCCATTGCGCGGCCCGGTCGCTGAGCATCGCGGCGGTGATCGGGTACACGCCGCCGGACAATCCCTTGCCCGCGACCATGATGTCCGGTTCGATGCCGTGCTTGGTGATCGCCCACATCACGCCGGTCCGCATGAGCCCCGTCTGCACCTCGTCAGCGATGTAGAGCGCGTTGTAGCGGACGGTGAGCTCCTTGACCGCTTCGAGGTAACCCGTTGGGGGAAGCGGGAATCCGTACGTTGCTGGAATGGTTTCCATCATGACTGCGGCGACATCCCCGGCCGCCAACGCCCGCTCCATCGCATCGATGTCGCCGAACGGCACCTGCACGAACTCGTCGGGACGGTCCGACAGAAAAAGCTTGGAGAACCGATCGTCGCCGCTGGCGACGGCCAGGCCGGTGTGGCCGTGATAGGCCTTGACGATCGAGACGATCTTGCGCCGTTTGGTGGCGTGGCGAGCGCTCTTGAGAGCGATGTCGATCGCCTCGCCGCCGCCGGATCCGAAGGCCACCTTGGTGATCGACGCCGGCGCCGAATCGACCAGCCGTTGCGCCAGCGCAGTTCGAGCGACGGAGGGGAAGTGGTGGTTGCCGATGTCGAAGTACTGCATGCCGTCGATGACTGCCTGCATCACCTCGGGATTGCGGTGGCCAAGGTTGTAGGTGCCGCCGTTGAGGTGCATGTCGATCAGGCGTCGACCGTCCATGTCCCAGAGGAAGTAGCCGTCTCGGCGGTCGATGACGAGATCGACGCCTTCGTCGATCCAGAACTGCGTCTTGCCCGGGTTCCAGAACTTCTTGGCCCGGTCCAGCACCTCTGCCTTCGATTCGAATGAGAATGTGCCGTAATCGTGCATGCGGTTCCTCCGCGGAGTTGAGGCAGCCACCACCATAAAAAGGCTGGACCATTTCTGTCAATGGTCCGTCAGAGGTCTTGCGATCGGTAATTGGTAGTGCCAAACTCCTAGGGTTCGTGCTGTGGCGCACGCCACACCGATGCCCGTCGACCGCTCGGAAGGCTGCTCATAATGTCCGACCAAGTCATTTCCCGCGACGAAAACGAAAAGACAGACAAGGTTCAGCGACTGAAACCGAACGCCGTCGGCATCGTCGGCGTGATGTTCATGGCGGTGGCAACCGCTGCCCCGATCACCGCAATGGTCGGCAACGTGCCCATCGCCGTCGGCTTCGGAAATGGTTCACATGCACCGGCGGGCTACATCGTCGCGACGGTGGTGCTCTCGCTGTTTGCGATCGGCTACGCGACGATGGCCAAGCACCTCACCGCCACGGGTGCCTTCTACGGCTACATCGCCCACGGGCTGGGCCGGATCGTCGGCATGGCCAGCGGCCTACTGATCACCATGGCCTACGTCGTCTTCGAGGGCTCGCTGGTCGGCATCTTCGCGTTCTTCTTCCAGAATCTGTTCCAGTCTCAGCTCGGCATCCACGTGCACTGGATCGTCCCTGCGCTGCTCATGCTGGTGCTGAACTCGGTGCTGGCCTTCTACGACATCAACATCGCGGCCAAGGTCTTGGGTGTCTTCCTGATCACCGAGATCATCATGCTGTCGTTGGGTGCGCTCGGTGTGCTGGTCCACGGCGGCGGGCCCGACGGCTTCGCGGTCGGTGAGACGCTCAACCCGATCGGCGCGTTCCAGGGAGCTTCGGGTGTCGTCGGAGCCAGCGCGGGCCTCGGCTTGTTCTTTGCGTTCTGGTCATGGGTGGGCTTCGAGTCGACGGCGATGTACGGCGAAGAATCGCGCAACCCGAAGAAGATCATCCCGATCGCGACCATCGCGAGTGTGGTCGGCATCGGCCTGTTCTACGTGTTCGTGTCGTGGATGGCCGTCGCCGGAACCGGACCGCAGCATGCCATCGACCTCGCCCAGGACGCCGGCACCGCCGGTGACATCTTCTTCGGACCGGTGCGCCAGTACTACGGCGAGTGGGCGGTGACGATGTTCAACATCCTGCTGTGCACCGGGTCGTTCGCCTGCGGCATGGCATTCCACAACTGCGCATCGCGCTATCTCTATGCGCTTGGCCGCGAGGGCCTTTCGACGAGGCTGCAGAGGACCATCGGCGCGACGCATCCCAAGCACGGCTCGCCGCACATCGCGTCGTTCGTGCAGACCGGCGTGACATTGGTGCTCATCCTGGCGTTCCTCGCGGCGGGCATGGATCCGTATGTGCACATGTACACGCTGCTCGCGATTCTCGGCACCATGGCGATCCTGATCGTGCAGGCACTGTGCGCGTTCGCGGTGATCAGCTACTTCCACTTACGCAAGAACCATCCGACGAGCAAACACTGGTTCCGAACCTTCCTCGCGCCACTGCTCGGCGGCATCGGAATGCTCTACGTCGTCGTTCTGCTGTGGCAGCACAAGGAGGCGGCTGCAGGCGCCGCATCAGGCACCCTGCTCTTCAAGCTGACGCCATGGATCGTGGTGGGGCTGTTCGTCTTCGGCGCAGCGATGGCGATCTACTTCAAGTACCGTGATCCTGCGCGCTACGAGCTGATCGGACGGGTCGTCTACGACGAGACCGAAGTTCGGGAATAGGGGAGCCGGCGGCCGGTGGATCACGACTTAGGGCGGATGCGCGTTCTCAACGCGAAACCGGTTAACCTCGACGGCTTTTCCGTCGCCGACCCGGAACTCGGCCTGGTCGCGATGCGCAGCCCGCATGACCCCGAGCCGTCGCTCGTGGTGCGTGACGGGGTGGTGCTCGAACTCGACGGCAAAGCGGTCGACGACTTCGACGTCATCGACGAGTTCATCGCACGCTACGGGCTCGATCTCGGGGTCGCCGAGGAGGCGATGGCGCTCGACGATGCGGCCCTGGCCCGCATGACGGTCGACGTCAACGTGTCCAGGGCGGAAGTGGTGCGCTTGATCGGCGGCACCACGCCCGCCAAGCTGGCCCGCGTCGTCGCGCTGCTGACGCCGGTCGAGATGCAGATGGCGATGAGCAAGATGCGCGCCAGGAGGACGCCGAGCAACCAGGCTCACGTGACCAATCAACTCGACGACCCACTGCTCATCGCTGCGGATGCGGCCAGCGCCGTCGCCTACGGTTTCCGTGAGGTCGAGACGACAGTGCCGGTGTTGGCCGATGCGCCGTCCAACGCGGTCGCGCTGTTGATCGGCAGCCAGGTGGGGATCCCCGGGGCGATGGCACAGTGCTCCATCGAAGAGGCCCTGGAGTTGCGCCTCGGCCTGCGCGGGCTGACCAGCTACGCCGAGACGATCTCGATCTACGGCACCGAGCAGGTGTTCGTCGACGGCGACGACACGCCGTTCTCCAAGGCGATCCTGACGTCTGCCTATGCCTCGCGGGGACTGAAGATGAGGGTCACCAGCGGCGGCGGTGCCGAGGTACTGATGGGTGCTGCGGAGAGATGCTCGATCCTCTATCTGGAATCGCGATGCGTTTCGCTCGCCCGCGCGTTGGGGTCGCAGGGTGTGCAGAACGGCGGTATCGACGGCGTCGGCGTGGTGTCGTCAGTCCCCGAGGGAATGAAGGAGCTGCTCGCCGAGAACCTGATGGTGATGCTGCGTGACCTCGAATCCTGCGCTGGCAACGACAATCTCATTTCCGAGTCCGACATCCGCCGCAGTGCACACACGCTGCCGGTGCTGTTGGCAGGCGCGGACTTCATCTTCTCCGGCTTCGGGTCGATCCCCCGCTACGACAATGCCTTCGCACTGTCCAACTTCAATGCGGACGATATGGACGACTTCCTTGTGCTGCAACGTGACTGGGCGGCGGACGGTGGACTGCGCACCGTATCGGCCGAGCACCTGGCCGCGGTGCGCAGGCGCGCGGCGACCGCGGTGCAGGCCGTCTACCGCGACCTGGGCCTCGCCGACTATGACGACGCGCGAATCGACGAAGTGGTGGTGGCCAACGATTCCCGTGATCTTTCGGCCGGGTATCCCAAGATGGTAGGGGAGGCGGCCGCCGCGATCGAGGCGAAACAGCTGACGGTGTTCGACGTGATCGCGTCCTTGAAGCGGACCGGTTACGACGAGGAGGCCGACGCGATCATGCGGCTGACCCGGGAGCGACTGCGCGGTGATCAACTGCAGACGTCGGCGATCTTCGACGAGAACTTCAGGGTGCTGTCCAAGCTCACCGATCCGAACGACTACACCGGTCCCGGTACCGGATACGCGCTCACCGAACAGCGTCGTGCCGAGATCGACTCCATCCGGCAGGCGCGCACGGCCGCGGAGCTGACGGCCGATCAGGACGAGCACCGGGGTCACCTCACGATCACCGACGTCGAACCGGCTCAGCAGGGCAGCGATCCCCGTGAGGTGTGCATCGGCCTGTCACCGGCGTTCGCCCGCACCGTCTGGCTCACGCTGTGTGGCTTGACGATCGGCGAGGTGCTGCGTCAGATCGAGGCCGGGCTCGAAGAGGAAGGATGTGTGCCTCGGCTGATCCGGGTCAGGTCGACCATTGATGTCGGACTGATCGGACTCACCGCGGCGCGACTGTCAGGCTCGGGGATCGGAATCGGATTGCAGGGCAAGGGAACCGCGCTGATTCACCGACGCGACCTGACGCCGTTGGCCAACCTCGAACTGTTCAGCGTAGCGCCGCTGCTGACGGCCAAGATGTACCGCGAACTGGGGAAGAATGCAGGCAGGCATGCCAAGGGGATGACGCCGGTGCCGATTCTGAGCGGCGGCACCGACGAGTCGATCTCGGCCCGCTATCAGGCGCGCACCGTCGCCCTTGTCGCCTTGGAGCGTGCGCTCTGCGAACCGGGCCAGCCGCCGGTGACGGTAAGGGCGACGCGGAAATGACCGACGACAAGTTCACCGTGCAAGCCGCCGTCGACGGCAAGCTGGCGCTGTCGGACCTTCGGATGGACCCGGCGACGCTGGCCCATCAGGCCGTTCTCGCGGAAGAGGGCGGCAATCCGCAGTTGGCCGAGAACTTCCTGCGCGCAGCGGAATTGGCCACTCTTGACGGTGAAGAGGTGATGAGCCTCTACGAAGCACTGCGCCCACACCGGTCCACCGCGGCGGAACTGGAGGCCCTGCAGGCGTCGCTGGAAGCGCGCGGCGCGTCGCGGTGCGCGGAGCTGGTGCGGCAGGCAGCGGTCGTGTACGCCCGTCGGGGTCTTCTGCGTTGATCGTCGCCGGGGTGGACGTCGGCAACCACACGACCGAGATCGTCCTGGCCGGCATCCGAAACGGTGCGGTCGAACCAATTGCCCACGGGCAAGCGCCAACACGCGACAGGAAGGGCTCGCGCCAATCGCTGGAGGGCGCGGCCGCACTGCTGCACAGGCTGGAGGTCGAGGCCAGTGTTGCCGCCGATCAGGTCCTGTTGGCCACCCTGCGGCCGGTGGATACCTCGACGGTGCCCCTGCCGCCCGCGTCCTCGCCACACTCGCCGGTACGGAGCCTACGGAAGCCGGATGCCAGAACTCCGGCAGGCACCGGCTCCGCGGTCGGCAGACATGTACCGCTGGCGGATCTCGTGGGCGAGGTAATGGACGGTCCCGCAATCGTTTCCGTCGACTCGTCAACCGACTTCGAGGTAGCGGCACGTGCGATCTCCGATAGTGTGGGCCGGGGGTGGCACATCGCAGGCGTGATCGCGGCGCAGGACGATGCGGTGCTGATCCGCAACCGCATTCCGATCGACGTGCCGGTGGTCGACGAGGTAGACCTCAACGGACTCGAGTCCGGTGCGCTGGTCGCCGTGGAGGTGGTCGCTGAAGGCCGCGCGTACCGCGCACTGGCCGATCCGATTGCGCTCACCGCCGCGTTGCGGTTGGGCCAGAGCCAGATTCACGACGTGGCCGAATTCACCCGCGAACTCGCCGATTCCCCCGCCATCGCGGTGACTCCCCGCACCGGGGCACCGCAACCACCCGCACATGACGACGACTACGTCGACTGCCGGGTCGACGGTGCGGTGACGCGATACTCGCCAGCTCAGGCGCACAGTGTGCTGCGGCTCGCACCTCCTGGCAACGTCGTGTCGGTGCGCATCGCTGCGATACCGACCACCGAGCATGAGATGACGGTGGACGACGCGTTCTTCACCGATCTTTCGTCGATCGACAACGGTGCGTGGTTACGCCGGGGCGTCGCCGACACGCGTGGCACCGTCGTCGCTCTCCTTGCCGCCGAGCATGTCTCGGATGCGGCAGCGACGTTGGAGGAGCTGACAGGGCGTCCGGCGCACACGATCGCAACGGAACCCGACGCGTCGGCGCGCGGCGCCCTGACGACGCCCGGACTGCCGTCCGGCTCGATCGTCTGTGATATCGGCGGCGGCACCATCGACGTCGTGGGCGCCCAACGCACGGTGGTCGCGGCCGGCGCTGGCGAAACCATCACCATCGCGGTGTCACGAGTGCTCGGCATCCCGCGTGCCCTCGCGGAGCGCGTCAAACGGACTCCGGCGCTGCGCGTCGAAAACCCGCACGTGGCCCATGAAGAGGACGGACGCCGGGTGTTCCTCGACCACCCGGCCACCTCCGATGCGATCGGGTGGCTGTGTACCCGCGGAAGTGCCGGCCTCGTACCGTTTTCGGCAAGGCTGGCCGCAGAAGAATGGCGCAGCCTGCGGCTGGCCATCAAGCAGGAAACCGTCGCGGCGAACATCGCCCGCTGCATGCGCGCCTTCGAGCAGCCACCGACCGCGCTCGTACTGGCGGGCGGCGGCGCACTCGACGACGAGTTACTGCGAACTGTCGGAGAGTCCCTGCGCACGATTCCGGTCGCGGTCGGCCGGGCCAACATCGATGGGGTGCACGGGCCGCGGTTCGCGGTGGCCTCCGGGCTCGTCCACCTGTACGCGGAACGCTAGCGCTCCCAGGGCGCTGTATCGCCCATCTTCTTGTAGTACTTGCCAAGGTGGCTCTTGATGCGGTCGACGTCGCCCTTGGGCACGTCGATGCCGCCGCGCGCGCCCTCCATGATGTTGCCCGCCGCCATCACTGCGCGAGGTACGGCCTCGAGCTTGCCGCCGACGACGTCGGCGATGAGCAGCTTGTAGGCGGTGAAGTTGCCCTTGTTGTCGCCGTCGAACCACACGTGGGCGTCGCGGTACTTCTGGTTGGGCTCGTCTTCTGCGCCGGCCCACTTGCGCACTCGTTTGTCCGCCGCGTCGCCGTCCCACTCACGGTCCCGATCAGCGAGCGGCAGATCCTGAAATGCTGTCACTGACATATGGGAAGCGTGCCCGCAGATTCGGTGCGTTAAACCGTGAGCACGGGACGCCTGAACCGCGAGACGTACGTT
>DATJIX010000259.1:0-6432 GCA_035492865.1 Mycobacterium sp.
GCCCGTCCAGGCGTGCCGGTTCTGCGATGCTCACTAGGTGAACCGAGACCGTGTCCGCAGTCTCGTCGGGCTGAGCACCGCCCCGGTCGTGCTCGCTCTTTCGCTATCCCCGGCCGCGTCCGCTGACGCCGCGTCCTGGAACGGCGAGTACGCGATCACGTTCATCGTCGGCCCGAAAGCTGGGACGAGCATCGCGGCCGGCCAGCCCGAGGGGCAGTACACCGATACCTACACATTCGAGTCGAGGTGCAGTGACGGAAAGTGCACGGCCACGATCATCGGCGGGCCGCCACCGAGGAACCCGACGGTCCCCCAGCCGGTCCAATTCACCTGGGATGGTTCGTCGTGGACGCAAGTCAGCGACTTTCAATGGGACTGCATGATGCCTGACGAGACGATCCAGTGGAGTCCGGCGCACGCCGACGTGCGATACACGCCCCAACCCGACGGCTCACTTTCCGGCACCATGCGCACCGAGATCGCGAGCGGCGCGTGCCAGGGCACCGTGGAAATGAACATGACCGCCGAGCGCGCGTAGTACATGTAGTACATGCCCGCACAGCAGCTCGTCGGACAGACGGTCGTCCTCATCGGGGGAAGCGCCGGTATCGGACTCGAAACCGCCCGACGCGCACGCCTCGAAGGTGCTGACGTCATTTTGACCGGCCGCAATCCCGATCGGCTTGAGGCCGCTGCAACGGATGTCGACGCGCAGCGTACCGCGGCCTTCGACGCCACCGATTCGCAAGCCCTGCAACAGTTTTTCGAACAAACACCGGCACCGATCGATCACATCCTGGTCACCGCGGGCGGTCCGAAATACGGTCCGCTACTCGACATGGATATCGCCGATGTGCGCGAGGCCCTCAGTGGACACATCGTCCTCGGCCTTCAAGTCGCACGCATCGCCAAACCCAAGATGAGGCCGGGCGGATCGCTTGTGTTGATGGGCGGCACCGGCGGTCGCCGCATCGACCACCGCCTCGGAATCGTTCCGGCCTCTACCGCGGCGCTGCCGCCGTTCACCGCGGCGCTCGCCCTCGAGCTCGCGCCCATCCGCGTCAATCTGATCGCCGCGGGCTTCGTCGACACACCGCTTTCTGCGTCGTTACTCGGCGACGAGCTCGACGCCCGCCGCAGGGAATTGACGTCGACGCTGCCGATCGGGCGTTTCGTCACAGCGGACGATGTCGCCGGGCTCGCAATACATCTCATGGTCAATACGGCACTCACCGGAGCGACGTACGACATCGACGGCGGACAGCAATTCGTTTGACGGTTCGTTATGTAGTGGCCGCGACTCGGTCAAACCGCCAGGAACCGTCGCCGAGCAACGCCAGGTGATGTTGGTGGTGCCCGTCCAGCGACCGATGGTGGCTGACGCTCACGACCACCGTGTCCGGCAGTTCGGCGCGCAGCAGTTCGTACAGCCCGAACGCGAGGCCTTCATCGAGCGCCGAGGTCGCTTCATCGAGAAACACCGCGGCGGGTCGGGTCAGCAAGACCCGGGCGAACGCGATCCGCTGCTGTTCGCCCGGCGAGAGGACTTTCGCCCAATCCTGTTCCTCGTCCAACCGATGACGCATGTGCGCCAAGGAAACCCGGGTGAGGACATCGTGTAATTGCTCGTCGGCGATGTCGCCGGAACCGGAGGGGTACGACACTACGGTGCGCAGATCGCCCAGCGGAAGGTACGGCAGTTGCGATAGGAACATCGTCGCGTGGTGCTCGGCGGGTGCGCGCCAAACACCGGTCGCGGCAGGCCATAACCCGGCGAGACTGCGCAAGAGGGTGGTCTTGCCGCTACCCGACGCTCCGGTGATGACCATTGACTCTCCGCGCGCCAGGCGCAGATCGACGGGATCGATCAGCACACCACCATCGGGGGTGAGCACCTCGACGCCGTCCAGTTCGACAGACCCGTCGACGCTGGGATCGGTTGTCAGCACAGGCAGTTCACGGGCGCGTTCGTTGGCCTCCATGAGACCATCCAGCCGGATGATCGCCGCGTTGTAACTCGCGAACTGGCTGTATGCATTGCGGAAGAACGACAATCCGGACTCGATCTTGCCGAACGCGCCTGCCGATTGGGTGACGTCGCCCAGCTTGATCGTGCCGGCGAACAACCGTGGCGCCTGCAGCACGAACGGCAACGGGAGGATGGTCTCGGTCACCGAGTAGTTCCACCCGATCAAGCCGAGCGTCCGTCGCACGTAGCGCCGATAGTTCGCGATGACGGCGCGGAACCTCGAATCGAGTTGGGCGCGCTCGGCTTGCTCCCCGCGGTAGAAGCCGACGGCCTCCGCCGCGTCACGCAACCGCACCAGCGCGTAGCGGAAGGCCGCATTCGTCATCTCGTTGCGAAAACTCAAGCGGATCAAGGGATGACCGATTCGAAACGCGATCAGCGACGCGATCAGCACGTAGCCGATGACGACCCAGAACAGCGCCTTCGGGATATCGACTCCGAACAGGGTCAGCGTTCCCGACAGCCGCCACAGGATGACGCCAAACGACGCGACGGAAGCCACCGCATTCACCGCTCCGAACAGCAACATGCTCTGCGAGTAGTACGACGGAACGTTGGGACCGGTACCTATGCCTGTGGTGAAGACGTCGATGTCCTGCTGGATGCGCTGATCGGGGTTGTCGATCGCGGGCGTGATGAACCGGCCGCGGTAATACGCACGGCCCGACAGCCAGTCGGCGGTGAGCCGGTCGGTCAGCCAGATCCGCCAGCGCACGATGAAGCGCTGAGTCAGGTAGGTGTCGAACAGAATCCGTGCGATGTGGACCACGGCCAGGATGCAGAAGATGCCGATCGCGACCCAGAAGCCGTGAACTCCCGAGGCGCGCTGCGCCGCGTTGTGCGCGCCCGCGCCCTGGAACGCGACTTGAAGCGCCGAATACAGATCGTTGTTGTAATAGCTGAGCAGTACGGCGATGCGCACCTCGAGGATCACCGAGAACAACAGCACCGCGAGCGTGGTCCACACGGGCACACTCGCTGCGCCGGTGAAGTAGTCACCCGTGACGCGCCAGAATCGCTTGGCCCACGTGGTGTAGCGGACCAACAGCACGCCGATCACCAACACGCAGGCAGCGCTGATCACCCAGGCTTCGAGAACCCACCAGGCTGAGACGACCAACTGGTTGCCCCAGTCGATTGAGGGCTTGAACCTCTCCAACGGACGACCCCTCCCGTGCGGTGGCACCTGGTTGGCGCTACAAAAAGAATTCGCGCAGTATCGACCTGCGATCTGAACAACGTCGAAACGAGCACGACGCCGATGGCGCCCGCTGTTACGGTTCGGCTGAGAATTGTCTGCGAACCAGGAGACGCCTGCCGTGCCGCCACTGCTTCGTGATCTGCTCCGCCCGTATCGGCGAAACATCGCAGTCATCATCGCGGCAACGCTGGTGTCAATGGCGATGACCTTGGCCGCGCCGTGGCCGCTCAAAGTGATTCTGGACAACGTCGTTGGAAACCATCGTCCGCCGTCGTGGATCGTCTTTCTGTTTCCCATGGTGGGCGGCACCACGAAGACCCACATCGCCGCCGCGGCCGGTATCGCCACCGTGGCGATCGCCGTCGTTACCGGCGCCGCCTTCTACGTCGCCAGCTATTCGACCGAGAAGCTCGGGCAAAGCATCGGCAACGATCTGCGCGTCCGCATTTACCACCACTTGCAGGAACTCTCGCTCGCGTACTACGACCAGAACCGGGTCGGCACCATCCTCAGCACACTCACAACAGACGTCCAGACGATTCAGAGCTTCGCATCGACCTCCACCCTCAACATCGTCACCGACGCCCTGACCCTCGTCGCGATGATCGTGGTGATGTTCTTGCTCCGTTGGGATTTCGCGCTGATCGCACTCGCAGTGACACCGGTGCTGATCATCTTCCTGATCCGCGTCAACAAGTCCATCAAGACGGCCGTGACGGAGGTGCGCACGCGCCAGTCCGACCTGCTCTCGACGCTGCAGGAGGGCCTTCAATCGATCGAGGTGGTGCAGGCCTACTCCCGCGAGGACTACGAAGACAGCCGCGTTCAAAAAGTCAGCATGGACACCGTGACGGCCTGGCTCAAGACCCGCCGCCTTTCGGCGATGCTTTCGCCGGTGGTCAGTTTGGTGATCGCGGTGTGCACCGGGTTAGTCCTTTGGCGCGGCGCCCTTCTCATCCTCGCGAGCACCATGACCGCGGGAGCGCTGACTGTCTTCCTCGCTTACCTCGCCCGGTTCTTTCAGCCGGTGCGCTCGCTCTCCCAAATGACCAACACTCTCGCTCAAGTATCGGTGGGATTTCAGCGCGTCACCGCGGTGTGTGACGCCGACGTCGTCATCCCCGAACGTCCCGCGCCAACCGAACCGCCGCCGTTCAACGGCGAGATCACCTTCGAGAACGTCTCCTTCGGCTATGACTCGGAGGTGCAGGTCCTGCGGGACGTCTCGTTCACGATCGCTCCGGGACAGATGGTGGGCATCGTCGGTCCCACCGGCAGCGGTAAATCCACACTCGTCAGCCTCATTCCACGATTCCGCGACGTGCACGGCGGCAGGATCACCATCGACGGTGTCGACATCGCCGACTACTCGCTTCACGGCCTTCGCACACAAATCGGCTTCGTGCTGCAGAACACGGTGCTCCTGCGCGGGACCATCCGCGACAACATCGCCTTCGGCCGCCCGGATGCGACCGAAGAGGAGATCGTCGCGGCGGCCAAACTCGCCAACGCCGACGAATTCATCAGCCGGATGCCGGAAGGCTATTCCAGCCTGGTCGGCGACCGCGGTGCGACCTTGTCAGGCGGTCAGCGCCAACGGATTGGCATCGCCCGTGCGCTGATTCGTGACAACCCGATCCTCATTCTCGACGAGCCAACTGCGGCGCTGGATGCCGAATCCGAGCATCTGGTCATCGAGGCGCTGGAACGACTGATGGCCGGTCGCACGGTCATCACGATCGCCCACCGACTGAGCACCCTGCGCGACGCGCACAAGATCATCGTCATCAAGGACGGCCTCGTGGTCGAAGACGGCACTCACGAGGAACTGCTTGAACTCGACGGCGTCTACGCCGAGCTACACCATCTGCAGTTCGACCAACGGGCGTGATGTCACCGCAGCTGTCAAGATCGTTCATCCCAACTCCTGGTGAACGGTTGATGTCCTTGGGGCGCAGCAGGGTTGCTTACTTCTGAAAATTTGCATTCGCCGTGATCAGGCTTGTTAGCATCCGGACCAACGACCGGTGGTCGGGGACCTCTTCAACAAGTTCACAGTTAAGGAGTTGGGCGATGCTCACGATGCGCGATCACGGCGTTGAGGATTACGAAGTGTTGCGGGACATGGACGCAACCGATGTCGGTGACCTCCGCGACGACGACCGGGCCTGCCTCGACGAACTTGGTCAGTACCTGGTCGCGACCGACGCGTGGCATCGCTTTGGTATCTGGCTGTTGCACAAGCACTTCGAGCCCGAGCCCGGTGAGGTCTTCGTGGAACGCACGACCCGTGATCCGCGAGGCACCGAGACCGGTCCCGTCATGCGGTCCGCATTCTCGGACCAGGGACTGAGCACCACCGCGATCCGATTCGACGACTCGATCGGTAGCGGCGTCGGCGTCGTCGGCATGGAGTTCGCCGAGCCGGACGACTTCGGCGACACGGAGCCGCTGAGCGACGAGGACGCCGAGGTGTTGGCGGGCATCGCCGAGCGACTGCGCGGTCACGACAAGATCGAGCGTTTCGGTGTTCGGTTGATTCGCAATCCGCTGGCGCTGTCTGACGACGAGCTGCTCCACGAGACCACCGACACCGCCGGGCGGGCGATGTACTGCACCGTTGGTCAGCGCGACGAGGTGCTCGCCGACCGCAGCATCACCCAAACCGCTTGGAAGTGGCGCGTGGTGCACGGCGGACCCGAAACCATCGTGATGCAGGACTGCACCGCCGGCTGCGTGCGGGTGGGCGAGGGTCACGACATCGCCCACACCGCGTCCGGCACAGACGACTTCGACAACCCCACCGAGGGCGAGCCCAACCAGCCCTTCTGATCAGCGGGCCCGGCCACTCGGCACCGCAGGCGAAAGTGCCTGCGGTGCCGACTTGCCCTCGGGGCCGTGCCTTACGCTGGCGGTGATTGCGCAACGACCGAAGGACTCGCATGACGTGGTATCTCGCCCTCCAGGGCACAGCGCACATGACGCATCAGCCGTCTGTCTACGAACTCCAGGAATCCGCTGATGTCGACAAGATCGCACAGGAGCTGGTCAGTTCCGCGACCCTGGACCGAGTTGTGCCCATTCCCGCGGTGTTGCAGCAGGCCAACCAGTCACTGCAGAACGTGACGATCTACGTCCGGCCCGCGGCGTGGGGAGTGTGGACGTTCTATGAGCTGTCCCAAGAAGAGCGCCGTCAACTGCT
>DATJIX010000260.1:0-3094 GCA_035492865.1 Mycobacterium sp.
GGCAAAGCGACTGACTCTTATGGTTAGCCGGTGGAAGGGACACCGTTCGGGCGGTATCGGCTGGTGGAGATGCTCGGCCGCGGCGGCATGGGCGAGGTGTGGAAGGCGTACGACACCGCCATGAACCGGGTGGTGGCCCTGAAAGTGCTCCCCGGCAATCTCGCCGACGACGCGCAATATCAGGCCCGGTTCCGCCGTGAGGCCCAGGCAGCGGCCAGCCTGGACGAGCCACACATCGTGCCGATCCACGATTTCGGCGAGATCGACGGGCGGCTGTACGTGACGATGCGGCTGATCGATGGCAAAACCATCAATGAGCTGGTTGCCGATGGGCCATTGTCGCCCCAACGCTCCGTCTCGATCGTCGAGCAGATTGCTGCCGCCCTCGGCGCAGCTCACCGCATCGGCCTGGTGCACCGCGACGTCAAACCGTCGAACATCTTGGTGACCGACGATGACTTCGCGTATCTCATCGATTTCGGCATTGCCCGCGCGGCCGAGGCGACCAAACTCACCAGCACCGGCGCCACGATCGGCACCTTGGCCTACATGGCGCCCGAGCGGTTCACCACCGACCGTGACGACGCGCGCGCCGACATCTACGCCCTGACGTGCGTGCTGCACGAATGCCTGACCGGCTCCCAGCCGTTTCCTGGCGACAGTTTGGAACGCCAGATCACCAATCACCTCACCATGCCACCGCCGCGGCCGTCGACGATGCAGCCCGGGATTTCACCACAGATGGACCAGGTGATCGCCACGGGCATGGCGAAGAGTCCCGACCAGCGCTACGCCACCACCAAAGACCTCGCGGTCGCTGCGCGCGCCGCACTGACCGCTCCCATCGCACAAGGTCCGCCCGCCCCCGTTGCGCCGCCGCCACCCCCTGCGCCGAGATGGTCCACGCCGGTCCCGTACCCGGACACTGGGCCGGGCGCGGTCGCGGCGGGCGCACCCACGCAGTACAGCACCGCCTCTCAATACGCGGCAGCCGCCGCGCCCCCAACGTGGTCTCCGCCTCCGGCGCCGAATGCCCAACAGGCGCAGGCGGCGTCGCCGTGGTGGCACAACCCTGCTGTCTGGATTCTGGCGGTGCTCGCGGTGGCCGTCGTCATCGTCGTCGCTGTCGTCGCCGTGATCGTCTGGCCCGACGGGAGTTCGAGCGATCGTCCGACTACGAGGGCCCAGCCAACCCAACAGCAGCTGCCGTCGGTGCCGGGCACGAAGCCGTCCTCGCCGGGTACCACGTCCGCCGGTCCGAGCGTCAGTACGTCCGCACCGACCGCTACTCAGTCGGCGGGACCGGCGGAGCTGCACACGGCGCAAGGACTGAGCGGCCTGCTGGACACGATCCGCAATAAATTCGGGGACACGATGGGCTTCCAGTTGGTCGCGTACCCCGATTACGCGGTGCTCGAGCGCGTCTCGCCGACGAACAGCCACGTCGAACAGGACTTCATGTACCGCGGTGGCCAGTGGAACAGCTGGGGGTCCGACACGACGACTTCGTCTCTCGACGTGCTCGCCGATCTCAGCGCATTCAACGCGGACGCGGTCGCCGCCACGATGGCCGGTGCGCCCCAAGCCCTCGGTGCGCCTGACGGTTCCCAGATGTACCTGATCGTCGAGGGTGCAGAGGGCGGCGGCGTAGAGCTGGCGATCCATTCCGCCGCCCCGGGTACCGGTTTCATGCAGGTCAATCCCGACGGGAGCATCAAGAAGGTCTTTCCGCCGTAAAGAGCGTTAATCGCCTGTGCGCGTGAATTTTTCGTCGATGGTCAGGTTGACCGCGCACGACCCCGTCTGTACCCAGGTGCCGTGGCCGGTGAGCTCTTGAATCGGGTTCTGCGGCGGCTCAGGCAGGGGATACCGCATGCTGGAAGTCAGATGCGACATTTCGCCGTTCGGACAGGGACCGTCGGTCTCGTTCTTGTCCTCCCAATTCCCGCCGCTGAACACCAACGGCAGGTCACCCGACGCGACCGAGAAGTAGCTCATGCACCGATCGCCTTCGCGCAGGCAGTAAGTCGTGACACTGGACTCGCCCAGCTGCTGTGTGCCCATGCCCGAATACGTTCGCGCGATGCGATAGCGGCCGCGCAATGCCTCGGCCGGTGACACCACCCGTGGCGGAAGCTTCGCCGGGTCTGGGAGGCCTTTGAAGTCGGCCTCGACGTCGACATCGCCTGTGCGGGTGAAGGTTACGGGTCGCTTCTCCTGGCACTGGTTGGGGGTGAGCCGGATGAACTCGCCCGCAAGAGAGCCGTCGGGTTGCGGCCGCAGGGTGAACACCTGCCAGGTGTCAACCGTCGTGTCCTTACAGGGGCTTGGAGCTATTGCCACGGCCATCCAGCTGGGGCCGACTTGGTCGAAAACCATTGTCGGTGCAAACGCGACGTCGCCGTTGAACTTCGAAGCGGTGGCAACGCACCCGGCAGGCCGGCACACCGAGCGCAGACCGTAGGTGCCTGTCGATGGCGTCGCATTCGGATCTCCGACGCCGTCCAGTCGGGTGGCGCGGCCGAAGTCGACGCGGTAGATGCCCGTGAACGGGCCGGTGTTGGGCGGGGGACCGGTCGGGGTCGGCGCGGTGCTCGACGGTGGGGCGGCAGTGGGTTTGTCGTCTCCGGACATGTTCACAGCTGCGACGATTCCGCCTGCGATCAGGACTACGACGGCCGCGATCGCGCCGATCAACACGCCGCGTCGGCTTTTCGGTTTCGCAACGGGCGGCACCGGCGGTCCGCCGAATTGTGCGGCCACCGTTGGTGGTACACCGCCATCGGTCGGCCACTCCTGGGTGTGCTCCGAACTTCCCCAGGCCGGTGTGATCAGCGGTGGCTGCCGCGTGGGTTGGGTGACGTCGGGCTGACCGGTCGGATCGGTGAGGGCGCGTTGGGCGGCGGTGGCCATGTCGATGGTGGTGGGGTAGCGGTCGGTGGGTTGTTTGGCGAGGCCGGTGGCGATGACGTGGTCGAGTGCGGTGGGGATGGTGGTGTGTTCTTCGGAGGGTCGTGGTGGTGGGGTGACCATGTGTCCGACGGCGACTTGTTCGAGGGTGTCGCCGGGGTAGGGCGGGTGTCCGGTGAGGCAT
>DATJIX010000261.1:0-2240 GCA_035492865.1 Mycobacterium sp.
TACATCTCGAGCATGCGCGGGATGTCGTGGCGCGGGTTGGAGGACCCGAACAGGGAGCCGAGGATCTGCTTCTCGTACAGGGTCAGCTCGAACAGGTTGGTCTTGATCTCCATCTGCTCCGGGTGGCCGATGGCGGTGATGACGACCTTGCCCCGCTTGCCGATCAGCGACAGCGCCGGCGCGATGTAGTCGCCCTCGGCGACGTCGGTGGTGATGACGCAGATGTCCGCGAGCTTGCCGCGCGTCAGCTCCGCGACGATCGTCCACGCCTCGTCGGCGTCCTTGACCGCGTGCGTGGCGCCGAGCTCCATCGCCTTCTCGCGTTTGAACTCGACCGGGTCGATGGCGATGATGTTCTGCGCGCCGCCGATCCGCGCACCCTGCACCGCGTTGATGCCGATACCGCCGACACCCATGACGACGACGGTGTCGCCCGGCTTGACCTGCCCGGTGCGTACGACGCTGCCGAAGCCGGTCGGCACGCCGCACCCGACCAGTGCGGCCTTCTCCAGCGGAATGTCCTCGTCGATCTTCACCACCGACTGGTCCGGGACCACGGTGTACTCGGAGAACGTGCCGAGCAGGCACATCTGGCCGATGTCCTCACCGCGGGCGTGGAAGCGCCATGTCCCGTCGAGCTGCGGGCCCAGGATCAGGGCGGCGCCGCTGTCGCAGAGGTTGGTCATGCCGCGGGCGCAGTAGGAGCACTTGCCGCAGGACGGCAGGAAGCTCATGACGACGTGGTCGCCGACCTCGACGTCGGTGACACCTTCACCGATCGCGGTCACCATCCCGGCACCTTCGTGGCCGCCGAGGATCGGCAACGGGACGGGGATGTCGCCGGTGACCAGGTGCTCGTCGGAGTGGCACAGGCCGCTTGCCACCATCTTGACCTGGACCTCGTGGGCGTTCGGTGGATCGAGGTCGATCTCCTCGACCTGCCACTTCTCGCCGAGGCCCCACAGCACCGCTGCCTTGGTCTTCATCGCGCTCCTCAGAACTCGGGACGTTCGTGCTCGCAACAAATTACTCGCGGGTACGGTACGCAGCCTCGCCTACCCGGGCCCGGGGCGTCCAGGGTGGTCGGCACAGCGTCGGCGCGTGGCGCTGTGCTCGTGACACGTCCGGTGGTCAGCGGCGGAGGAGTTTGCCCGCGCCCCACAGCACGGAGGAGATGCCGGCCTTCGCCGCGAAGGTGACCGGGTCGAAGTACTCCTTCCATGCCACCACCTGGTCCCCGTTGTAGGTGAGGACGCCGGCGACGGGCGCGGAGGTGATCAGCGAGCCGTCCGACCGGTGGAGGTGGTCGATCCGCTGCGTGTGGACGGTGTCCCCGACGACCGCGATCGAGCGCATCTCCACGTCGATGTACTCCAGCGCGAGCGCGTGGTGACACACCTTGAGGAAGGTGATCGCACGGTCCCGGGTGCGGGTCCGCATCAGGGGGCGCTGGTCCCAGTCGCACTCCGGCGCGAGCTCGGCCTGGAAGCCGTCGATCAGGTCGTCGAACGTCGTGCCCCAGGAGGCGAAGAAAGCGCTGGCACGGATCTCCAGCCGAACTGCCAGGTCGGTCGTCATGCGCGAAGCCTAAGCGGGTGTCGTCGCGCGGATCGTCACGACACCGGTCGTCCCGTTGACGGTCACGTGCGCGCCGTCCGGAATGTCCCGAGTGCCCGTCAGGGTGTTGATGACGCAGGGCACTCCGAGCTCACGCGCGACGATGGCACCGTGGCTCATCTGGCCGCCGGTGTCGATGACGAGCGCCTCCGCGACGAGGAACAGGGGAGTCCACGACGGGTCGGTCGTCCTGCAGACCAGGACGTCGCCGGGCTCGAGATCGACCGTGGCCGGATCCAGCGCCACCCGCGCGCGCCCCGAGACCTCCGCGTCGCCGAAGACGCCGATGCCCGTGATGCGCTCCACGCCGGCGACGGGCTGGTCCGCGGCCTTCGGCGTCGCGACCGCGGCCGACGGGTTGCCGGTCCACGCCTGCGGGACGTCGAGGGTCTGGTACTCCGCGTGGTTCGCCTTGCGCTCGGCCACGACCGCCTGCTGCGGCGTGGAGACCCCGGCGATCAGTTCGTCGTAGGTCAGGAAGAAGACGTCGTCCCGTGCGTCCAGCAGCCCCGCGGCGACAAGCACGTCGCCGTAGCTGCGCGCCGCGCACCGCGCGCCGTCGATCGCGTGCAGGAAACCCGCCTTCCCGACCTCGCGCATCGGGATCAGCGCCTTGCCGAGCT
>DATJIX010000262.1:0-17495 GCA_035492865.1 Mycobacterium sp.
CTGCATGCACATGCCGATGCCGGTGCCGAGGATGAACAGGTACAGCGACTGCAACGGCAGCGGCGTTGCGGCGTCCATCCGCGACAGCAGCACGAAGCCGACGAACATCACCGCCGTGCCGACGACCGGGAAGATCTTGTACCGGCCGGTGCGGCTGACGAGCACGCCGCTGCCCATCGAGGTCAGCAGCAGACCGGCGACCATCGGCAGCGTCCGCAGCCCCGACACCGTCGCCGACACGCCGTCGACGAACTGCATGAAGGTGGGCAGGAAGGTCAACGCGCCCAGCATCGCGAACCCGACGATGAAGGACAGCACACAACACACCGCGAACACCGGGTCGCGGAACAACCGGATCGGCAGGATCGGTTCTGCCGCACGGCTTTCCACCCATACGAAGGCGGCCAGCGCCATGACCGACGCGACGAACAGCCCGATGATCACCGGCGAACCCCACGCGTACTCTCCGCCGCCCCAGCTGGTCGCCAGCGTGAGTCCGGAGGCGCCGAGGCCGACGAACACGATGCCCGTGTAGTCGATGACCGGCCGGGTTGTGCGGCCCAGCGCCGGTATCGCGGCGACCGCCACGAAGAACACCACCACGGCCACGGGCACGTTGATCCAGAACGCCCAGCGCCAACTGAGATGGTCGGTGAAGAAGCCGCCGAGCAGCGGCCCGACCACTGTCGTCACTCCGAACACCGCGCCGAGGGCGCCCTGATACCTGCCGCGGTCGCGGAGCGGGATGACCTCACCTATCAGTGCGGTGGCGGTCACCATGATGGCGCCGCCGCCGATGCCCTGCAGTGCGCGCGACGCCACCAGCATCGTCATCGACCCGGCAAGCCCACACAGCACGGACCCGGCAAGGAAGAAAACGATCGCCGTCATGAACACGACCTTGCGACCGAACAGGTCGCCGAGCTTGCCGACGATCGCGGTGGCGATCGTCGACGCCAGCAGGTAGCTGGTCACCACCCAGGACTGGTGGCCTGCGCCGCCGAGGTCCGCCACCACCGTGGGTAGCGCGGTGGCCACGATCGTCTGGTCCAGCGCGGCGAGGAGCATGCCCAGCAGCACCGCAACAAAGATCAAGTTGCGGCGATGCGGGCTTAGCAGGGCACTGCCGGAGTCCGGGTCCGCGGCAGTGGCCGTCGCTGCCGGTGTTGTCATGCCTGTCTTATCGTTAGACAAGCTATGGAAGTTACGCCTACAGCGCCGACGGCGGCCGCGACACGCATTGGGCGAGGTAGAGCTGCTCGCCGAGCTTGTCCATCAGCTGCAGCTGGGTCTCGAGGTAGTCGATGTGCTCCTCTTCATCGGCGAGGATCTTCTCGAACAGGTTCGCGCTGGTGGCGTCTTCCTTCTCGCGGCACATCACGATCCCCGGCTTCAGCCGCGCCATCACCTCGTATTCGATGGCCAGATCGGCCTCGAACTGCTCCCGCAAGGTTTGACCGACCCGCAGTGAGAAAAGGCGCTGATAATTCGGCAACCCGTCCAGAATGAGAATGCGGTCGGTGATTGCCTCCGCATGCTGCATTTCTTCAAACGATTCCTTACGAGTGTGCTCGGCGATTTCGGTGAATCCCCAATTCGCCTGCATCTTGGAATGCAGGAAATATTGGTTGATGGCCGTGAGCTCGCTTGTCAACTGCTCGTTGAGCAGTTTCAAAACGTCCGGATCGCCTTGCATGGTCGCTCCTAAGCAACGTGAGGGCTGGGTCGAGCTTCGCTGTCCGTAGTGCCTCACCAATCTAGTGCAGGTGGGGGGCCGGAGCGCATCTTTGCGGTTGAGGCAGGGGTGTTTTCGCGGCTGGTGACACCGATCGTCGCCACGGGCCGCGCAGATCAGGGTGCCAGCCTGGACCGGCCACGCTAAGTAAGGTTAGACTGCGCTAACACTGCGGCCACTCCGAACGGACAGGAAATCGAATGAGTGAGTATGACCTGCACTCACTCATTCTCGCCTGTGATTTCCGAGTGGATGATGTCGACCAAATGTGGAAATGGCTCGATAAGCACCGTGAACCGTTGGCCTCCATCGGTGCCCATCACGTGGTGCCGTATACCTCCATTTGGGAACCGGACCGGGTGCTGGTGACAATCGGCATTCGGCAGGCCGACGGCGCCTACCCCACGCAGTTCGCCGGCAGGTTCGCGCACCTGATGACCATCGGCGAGAAGGTCTGACCGCCATGTTCGTCTGCCTGTGCACCGGAACCACCAGCCATGTCGTCAACGAGGTGGTGGCCAACGGCGCGAAAACGTCGAAGCAGATCGCCGACGTGTGCGGTGCAGGTGGCGACTGCGGACGCTGCAGGCGCACGCTGCGGGCGATGATCGAGGCGTACTACGCGGTCAACGGGCGCGCATCGGAAACGGTCAGCCGCTAATCCAGGAGTTGCCGGATTCGCTCGACGCAGAATCCGGCCAGATCGAATTCGCCGGTGAGTAGCCCCTGGTTGCGCAGCCTGGTCTCCAACCGCGAGACCGGGATGCCGAGCTCGACCGCCGCGAGCACCTCGTTGTAGCGCAGGTTTCGCACCGCGCGGCCCGACATCTGCTCGTAGCGGGTGACGGTTTCCTCGCGACCCGGCGTGCCGGCCAGCCGCGGCACCCCCTCGTACTCGGAGCAGGCCCAGTCGACGAACAGCAGCCACGCCAGGTCGGCTTCGTGATCACCGATGTAGGCGATCTCCCAGTCGAGCACCGCGGTCACCTCATAATCCGGCCCGTAGAGGATGTTGGACAGCCGGCTGTCGCCCCAACACAACACGAGATGTTCAGGCTCATAGATGTTCTCGCGCAACCACGCCACCGCGTCGACGAGCTCCTGGCGCCGGCTTCCCGGTGCGCCCCACGTCAGCAGCTCGCCGCAGTATTCGATGACCTGCTCCAGCGGCTGCGCACCTCGATGCGGCATCAGCAGCTTCTCCAGCCGCAGGCTGCGCCAGTCCAGCGCGTGCACGTCGGCGATCGCCTGCACGCACCCCCACCACATGGTCGCGCGGCGCTCGGGCGTCGCGTCGAAGTACAGGCCCTGGGAGTGATACGACGGGAAGTCGCTCGCGGTGCCGATCGTCGGCAGCTGCTCCATCACGTAATACGGCGTGCCGAGGTCCTCGCCGTCGCGGTCAAGCCAGCACACGGTGGGCACGGTTATCGGGGTGTCCCGCAGCCGGTTCATCACCATCACCTGGCGTGTCAGGTCGTAGTCCGGGTACAGACTGATGTCCGGCGGCCGGCGAAACACCAACTGCTTCAAGATGGTTGGTCCGTCTCCCCCGTCCTGCTGGAGGTCGAACAGGTATGTCTCGGTGGAAAGGCCGCGTTCGGCGGCGCGCCAGTTGGCGATTCGCGTGTCGGTGGCTCCCGGAATGCGACGGCGTGCGATCGGCTGCAGTAGCGCAGCGATCTCGTCCGCCGCCGGACGGGAGGCCATATCGGTTAGGTCGTTCGCTTCTGGGTGAATTCGGCAAGCGCGTCGGCGTTGGCCGTCGCGCCGAGCAGTTCGGCGAAATGCGCGATCTCGCGAGCGGTCGCCGCGGCGATTTCCGCGCGGGTGGGTTCGACGATCGTCTGCTTGACCGCTACCAGGCTCGAAATCGGCCGGGAGGCAAGGATTTCAGCGTGGCGACGGGCTTCCGGCAGCAGATCGTCCGGCTCGCACACCTTCCAGGCCAGGCCCATCCGCTGGGCCTCGGTCGCGTCGACCCACTCCGACGACATCAACAGCCAAGCCGCATTCTGCCGCCCCATCAACTGCGGCAACAGATAGGACGACGCCGCTTCGGGTGCGACGCCCAGGCTGGTGAACGGCGTTTTCAGCCGTGCGGTCGACGAGATGAACACCAGGTCCGCGTAGCCGAGAATCGTTGCGCCGATGCCGACTCCGACACCATTGACCGCGCAGATCAGCGGTTTGGGCATCTCGGCGAGCGCGTCGATCATCGCGGTGAAGTGACTGCCCTGCGAGTTGAACGCGGGATCGGTGATGCGCTTCTGCATCTCGTTCAGGTCGTTGCCCGCCGAAAACGCCCGGCCCTCACCGGTCAGCAGCACGACCGCCACCTCGGGATCGGCGGCCGCGTCACGCAGCGCCATCGCTGTCGCGTGGTAGAGCTCCTCGTTGAACGCGTTGAGGACTTCTGGCCGATTCAGGGTGAGCGTGCGCACCCGGTTCTCGTCGGAGATCTGCAGGACCACGCCAGCAGCGTATGCGCTACCCGTTGCTGTACACCCGGGTGGGTGCGATCAGCACCACGGTGCGCCGCTGTTCGGCCATCACCCGGTCGTATTCATCCCAGTCGTCGTGCGTGCCGCCCGCGGCGGCGAACACCTCGCGCAGCAGCAGTCGGAGCTGCTCGGAGTCGGTGAGCCAGGGCGCCGGATCGTCGGGGCCCGCGAGCTCGGCGCGGCCCTCGACCGTCGCCCACATCCAGCCCTTGCGGTAGGTGATGGTCAGTTGGGGGCGTGCCCGCAGGTTCGCCAGCTTCACTTTGCCGTAGGTGACGAACGCGAGCACTTCTTCGCCGGTGGCCGGATGCGGCAGCTTCCCGACATTGACGAGCGAGGCCTGGATGGTGCCGTCGGCGCGCAGCGTCGAGATGATCGCGAGCCCGCTTTCGTCGGCCGCCAGCGCGACCGCGTCGTCGAGCGTTGTCATCGGATCTCCTTTGCGGCGAACGGTGTCCTGAGCACATACCGACTGGTCGGCACCGTGTCGACATCGCGATTGGCGCCGAAGGCCGACGTGCTGGCGACCATGCGCTCCATCCGGTCGCGCAGCTCGTTGTCGTCGGCGGCGCCGAAGAAGGCGTGCAGATCGGCGGTCGCCTCGATCGGAAAGAGTTCCTCGACGATCGCGTCGATGACCGGCGCGCCGGGAGTCAGCGGGCGCACCACTTGGTTCTGGGTGTACCCGAACGTCGACTGCGTCGCGATGGCCACCGGTGTGTGGTCGATGTGCCAGCGTTGCCGCCAGGTCGCCTCGTCGAGGTCGGCGGGTCGGCGTAGCAGCGCGATGTTGGCCAGGCCCGGCGTGCGCTCGCCTGCGGCGGTGTCCGGTGGCGGCAGCGGCACCGACTCGGTGACCAGATAGGCCGCCACGTCGTCGCACTCCTTCTCCAGTCGGGCGATCGCCGAGCGCACCTGATCGCCATACGACTGCTGCGTCCACATCGTGACGAACCCGACGACCGGTGGCTCCAGTGTCGTCAGGGTCATCAGCGACGCCCGCACCGCGTCGTCGCGCACGTTGACGGTGAGGCCGGGCACCTCTGTGTCGAGCAACTCGGCGGCGACGTCGTCGCGCAGCCGACTGCACCACGCTTCATCCGCGTCGGCGCCGCGGAGGGTGATGATGACTTTTTCCACGAGATGAAGCTACGCCTCTAGCCTTTCGCGGATGCTGGCGAGCCGCTGTTGCAGTTCTGCCTCGTCGATGACGCCGCGGGCCACCAACGAATGTGCCAGCGCGACGAGTTGGTTCTCCGGGTACGGCAGGCTCGAATACACGGTTGCCGACAGTTCGTCTTCCTCGTCACGACGCGCCTTGAAGTCGGGGATGTTCTCGTCGCATGCGGCGCGGTCCAGCGCGTCGCACAGCCCGTCGAGGCTCGTCTTCCACGGCGGCACAGGATTTTCCACGCCCCACTTGGCGGCCATCACCGGCCAGACTTGATTGCGCGCCACGATTTCCTGCAGCACCTCGATGCGCTCGCTCATCCGGCGTTGCCCGGGTGGATCGCAGGACGGGTGGCCGTGATGACGTTCGTGGTGACGCCGGCCTTCGGCAGCGCGACACCGATCAGGCAGTCGCGCGTGATGATCTCCACCAGCTGGTCCTCTGTCCAGCCGTCCGTGCCCTCCGGCCGCAACGGCATCACCATGAAACGGTGTTTCTGGTTGGAATCCTGTACGTGGACCGTGATTTCGTCGGGCAGATAGAGCCCGAACTCGGCGAGCACCTGGCGGGGCCAGCGCACCAGGCGCCTGCGGTAGTTGGGCGTGCGGTACCACTCGGGTGAGTTACCGAGGATCGGTCGCGGATAGCACGAGCACAACGCGCAGACGATGACGTTGTGCACCGTCGGGGTGTCTGCCAGGATCTGGAACGCGGTGAAGTCGCTCGGGGTGCCCCAACCGGTGGGGTGCAGCCAGTCGACACCAACCTCCTTGCTCGCCGTCATCGGCTCGGCGAGCGCCAGCTTCTTGAACTCCGGATCCAGCCACGCCTTGGCCACCAGATGGGCGGCTGGCGTCGGGCCGATCTGTTCGGCGAACTCGGTCATCAGGCGGTGTTCTTCGGCGGTGAAGATGCCTTTCTCGATGCACAGTTCGCGCAGCGCGATCTCCAGAACTTCGAAGTCGGTGATCTCGTCGACCATCGGGGCGACGGTGCGCTCGTGGTCGTGATCGTGGTCGTGCTCAGCCATGCTGTTTCCTTTCGGATCCCTTCCGGGCCTGCCTATTTCGCGGACTGGAGCCAGTGTTCGGGAATTTCGGTCGAGATGACATCGTCAGCCGTACCGGTGTAGCCGTAGAACAGGTCGGCCATGTTGAACTTCACGACGTAGAACCATTCGGGCGTCGCAGGCCGGTCCCAGGTCTCGTCCTCGGCGGCAGGACTCTCGTAGGCGACCGCCTCGATCTCCCCCTTGGCGCCGCGCACGTACTCCGGGGTGCGGGTGTAGAAGATGACAGGAAGTTCGCGCACCACCACCGGATCGCCGACCTTGAACTTCGCCTTGCCTGCCTGCCCGGCATAGCACTGCGGGTCGCCCTTGCCGTCCGCTTCCTCGGCATGTTTATTGCGTTTGACGTGTGATCCGTCGCCTTCGGACTTCGGCGTGGCCTCAAGCGTCTTGCCCTCGAGGCCGCCCGCGTAGCGCTCCTTGACCTCGGCCATCCGTTCGCTCAACTCGGTCAATCCGATGTGGTGTTTCTCCACAAGCACGCGCGCGACGGCGATCAGCCAGCGGCCGTAATACGGCAACCCGAGGTATTCCGCGCGCCCGACGTCGACGTTGCCGATCCGGCGCCGCTCCTCCGACAGCCAGATGCCCCGCCAGCCGAGGACCTCGCAGATGACGTACGTCATGTGCTCCCACTCCTCGTACTGCTTGTTCTCGTACTTCATCGGAGCGTCCGGCTCGCCGCCCACGTCGTGGACCGGCTTCAGGTAGGCGGTGATGCGATCGTGGTCCAACATGTCCGGCGTCGGCGCGTCTGGAAGCTCCGGATATGCGGACTTGAGCCTTGCCACGAGGTCCAGCTGGGCGGCACGCTCGGCGGCCGTACTCATACGAGCTCCCTTCGTTTTTCGGACAGGCGGCGCGAATGCGATGGAACGCGGTGCAGCCGATGAAATCCAGCAACGTTGTCTGCGACGACACCATTGCGGGTCACCGGCACCTCCAGAGCGCTCAAATGGTCTGGTTAGCCGACCGTACCTCCAACAGCTCATTTCGTGGGGCCAATTCGGACACGCGCTGTGCCGCAAAGCATTTGACGGCACCGACATTTCAATTCCAAAGTTTGCCGCGTGTGCTCACCATCTGGTGACCTCGGTGGGGTCAAAATGGTCGGATGACCACGGGCGGTGGGCTGATCGCCCCAGCGGGCCGGGTATGGGCCCGAGCGCTGCGTCTGACGACGCCGGACGTCGGCGCGGTGGCGCGCAGCATGCTGGGCGTGCTCGCGATGGCGGCCGTCGCGATGGCGTCGGCATCCCCATCGGCAGCGGTCTGGGCCTCGAGCGCGGCGGCGATCGCAGGCGCGATCGCGATGCAGGACAGCCCGGCCGGACGGGTGCCGCTGGTGATCGTGGTGTCGCTGCAACTCGGCGCGGTCGTGTTCCTCGGCGCGGTGAGCGCGGCCTACACCGCGGCATTTCTCGTGGTCGTCGCGATCTGGTCCTTCGCGGCAGGCATGCAGTGGGCGCTGGGTAGTAGACCGGCCCTGGTCGCCGCGGCGGGCACCGCCCTGCTGGTGATTTCGCCGCCCGTCGCGCCCACGTTGACCGCGGTCGTGTTCTCGACGCTTCTGACCGTGGCCGCAGGCTGCATTCAGGCGGCGCTGATCGCGGTGTGGCCGCCGCAACGCTGGCGGGCGCAGCGCGACGCGCTGACTCGCACCTACCGCGCACTCGCCGCCGACGCCCGCAACGTCGCCGCCGACCGCGACGCGTCAGTGGACACCGCCCCACTCACGTCGTTGCGGGAAGCGTTCGTCGACAGTGAGGCGATCCAGCGCCCGCTGGCCTACCACGGCGGCTATCGGCTGCCCGAGCGCATCACCTCGACTCTGGCCACATTGCGCGGCGGGGACGAGGCGATCGGGCTGTTGCTGTCTCCCGCCGCCGAGTTACTCGACGCCATCGCGAACCACAATTACACCGCGCGCCGTGACGCCGAATACGCGCTTGCCAGGGTGGACGCCGCGGCGGCGGCGGTAACCGGACCGCAAACAGCTGTCGCCCAACGATTTTCGCAACAGCTACATGAGGTATTCGCCTCGCGATTCGGCGAATTCCGCCGCCC
Organism: Mycobacterium sp.; assembly: GCA_035492865.1. Taxonomy (GTDB): domain Bacteria; phylum Actinomycetota; class Actinomycetes; order Mycobacteriales; family Mycobacteriaceae; genus Mycobacterium. The sequence goes on from DATJIX010000262.1 coordinate 8,547, forward strand.
CGACCTGATCGGCTCGCTGATCGCGGCCGTCGGCGTGATCCGTGCCCACCTGACGTGGACGTCGCCGGTGCTCCGGCACGCCATCCGGCTGTCGGCGGCCGCCGCGCTGGGGGTGGCCGCGGCTCGATACGGCGGCGTCACGCACGGCTACTGGATCGCGCTGACCGTGTTGATGGTGCTGCGCCCCGAGACCGCGCACACCTACACACGTTGCGTCGGCCGGGTGGCGGGCATCGCGCTCGGCGTCACCGTCGCGTCGGTGCTGACGCTGATGTGGCAGCCGACCGGTTCGTCGGCCGCCGTGGTGGCAGCGGTTTTCCTCGCCATGACGTACGGGGTCGCCCGGTTCGGGTATCTCGCGGTCAGTGCCGCCCTGGCCGCGACCGTCAGCTTCCTGCTCGACATCAATCCCGCCGCAGCGGGCGCGGCCACCAAAGATGTGTTGTTCGCGGTCGTCATCGGCGGTGGTCTGGCGGTGGTCGCGCACGTCGTGCTGCCTGATCACGGGCTGATTCGGCTGCGCCAGCGTGCCGGTGAACTACTGAAGTCCGAAATCGACTACGCAGCAGCGGTTGTCAAGGCGTTCGTGCACGAGCTCGACCACCCGGCCGAAGCGTTGGCGTCGGCATGGCAGCGGGCGTTTCGGGCGCGCGCGGCGTTCGAGGCGGCATCCGGTGCGATGCGGGCGGATTCACCCGAGCTGCGACGCTGGCTGCGGTCGTATCGCGCGGCGCTGAACGCGGTCACCAGCGCGTGCACGTCGCTCGAGGGCAGTCTGGCCAATGAGCCGTCGACCGCACTTACTCCGGAATTCGTTGCCGCCGTGGATGACTACGTCGACGCGCTGCGAGGCGCGCCGCCCAGCCCGGCCACGCCGTGGACGGTCGATATCGACGAGCTGACCACGGCGAGTCAACAGGTCCGCGAACAGGGGGCGGGACTGGCCGCGGACAACGCTGCCGCACGGATTCTGGTCGCCGAGGTCGCGGCGATCACCAGGAGCCTGGCCGGGATTGCCCCCAGTCGCGAGCTCACGACGTCCTGATCGACTAGTCGCGGGCCCAGCGCGGTCGGATGAACACACCTTCGGCTTCGACCGTGACGCCTTCGTCGTCGGCGAGATGACCTACGGCATAGGTCTTCACGCCATCGGTCCGTGCAATTCGGGCCTCCGCGCGCAGGTTTCCGAGCCGGGTCATGCGCAGATAGCGCAACGTGATGGTGCCCGTCAGGCGTGGCTTCTCCTGACTGCTCGCGGCGGCGCCGAGGACGTGGTCGAGCACCAGGGCCGCAACTCCCCCGTGCACGTGTCCCGGCGGTCCTTCGTAGGCCGCGCCCAGGTGGAAGTCGGTGTACACGCCGCCGTCATCGCCCTCTTCGATCAGCAGGGGCGGCGCCACCGGATTGCGCACGCCGATCACCACATTGCCCCATGGCATCTGGTCCCCGTCGGCGGTGAATCGGATGCCGTACGAGCCGTCGACCTGTTCGCTGCTCAGTCGCGCCGTGGCCGCGTCGATCTGGGCCTTGGCGTCGGCAACCGCCTCGGCGCCGACCTCGGAGCGGATGGTCGCATCGATCAGCGCCCGCACCGACTCGGTGAGCGGCTCGTATATCGAGCGGAGCCGGGCGACGTCCTCGGCGCTGAGATTCTCCAGGGTCCAGTCCAGCACACCTGCACTAGAACACGTTCTAATGCGGGTTGTCGAGTCAGCCCGGCGCGGGTCCGACCAGCAGCTGGCGGATCACCGGACGGGCCCACGCGATCAGCTGATCGTGGCTGAGGTCGGCGACGGCGGGGTTGACGAGCACGTAGCGGGTGGTGGCCAGCCCGACGACGAACGCGCCCATCAGGCCTGCCCGTTCGGCCGGATGATCGGGCGTGACGGCGGCCAGCTTCGGCGCGACCTGGGTGGCGAAGATCCTGCGCATGGTGTCGGCTGCCGTCGGGCTGGTCATCGCCGCGCGAAGCAACGCGACAAATGTCGGATCGTCTTCCCAGACCGCAAAAAAGCTGGGCAGCAATGCATCTGCGACGTCTTCGGGCCGCACATCGGACAGATCCGGCAGATCGAGCGTGAACTCCGCCGCCTCGGCGAACAGGTCCTGCTTGCTGCCGAAGTAGCGGATGACCAACGCGGCGTCGATGCCGACATCGGCGGCCACCGCCCGCAGCGTGGTCCGTTCATAACCGTCGGAACCGAACCGCAAGCGCGCGGCGGTCAGGATGTCGGCACGGGTCTGGGCGGCGTTGCGACTGCGCGGCGATGCCATCGGACAAGAGTAAGTCACCAGCCGTTGACATCACCAGTGCAGGGGCCTACGGTCTAAGTCATCGATTGTTGACTTATCCGGAAGGAGTCGACCGTGAACCCCTCGCCCGTCATGCCTGTGCTGGTCGCAGGCGCAGGCCCGACCGGCCTGACCGCCGCGATGGAACTGTCCCGGCTCGGCGTCGACGTACGCATCGTCGACCGCGCGCCCGAACGCTCGCTCACGTCGCGAGCGCTTGGCATCCAGGCCCGCACCGTCGAGTTGTTGCGCGTCCGCGGTGTCGGCGACGAGCTGGTGCGGCTGGGCAACCGCGCGAGGGCGACCACCCTCTACTCGGACGGTGCTCGTCTCGCGGCCATCGAATTGCACCGGATGCCTGCCGAATTCAACTACCTGCTGCTGCTCGCTCAGTCCGACACGGAGCGATTGCTCACCGAACAACTCAACCGGCAGGGCGTCAAGATCGAGCGTGGCGTCGAGTTGACCGCGCTGACCCAGCGCCGCGACGGCGTCTCCGCGGTGCTGCGCAGCGGCGACGGCGCCGAGGAGACGGTTGACGCCTCGTATCTGATCGCCGCCGACGGCTCGCACAGCGTGATCCGCAAGGCGCTCGGCCTGCAGTTCGTCGGCAAGTCGCTGACTCACAACTACGTCCTCGGTGATCTGCACCTTGCCGGGGATGTGCCGGCGGACCAGCTGTCGATCTTCCTGGCCCGCAACGGCTTTCTCGCCGTCTTCCCGATGGGCGGCGGCCGGTTCCGCTTCATGGCCACCGATCCGGACGGCATCACGGGCCAGGCGGGCGACCCGACGCTCGAAGACGTTCAGCGGCTCTACGACCGCACCGCGCACCTGCCCGCCCAGCTGTACAACATGAACTGGAGCTCGCGCTTCCGGATCAACAGCAGGCACATGACCACGCTGCGAGACGGCCGCGTGTTCTTCGGCGGCGACGCCGCACATGTGCACAGCCCCGCAGGCGGGCAGGGCATGAACGCAGGCATTCAGGACATGGTCAACCTGTCATGGAAGCTCGCGATGGTGCTCAATGGCCAGGCCCGCGAAGAGCTGCTCGACACCTACCAGTCAGACCGGTTGCCGGTGATCCGCCAGCTGGTCCAGATGACGGAACGGGCCACCAGGGCGTTCAACTCGACCAATCCGCTGGTGCACGCGGCCATCACCCGCCTCGCCCCGATCGTGCTTGCCCGGTCCCGGGTGCAGGACAAGGCCGCGCCACGACTCGGCCAGCTCGCGGCGAGTTACCGGGATTGCCCGATCGCCAAGGGCGGCGGGCGGATCGGGTCACTGCGCGCAGGCGACCGGGTGCCCGACGTGCGGATCGGTGACGGCCGGCTCTACGACCTGCTCGACCTGTCGACACTCACCTTGTTCGTCACCGGCTCGGCCGTCCCAGAGGCCTATCTTCCGTGGCGTGAAATCATTGCGCTGCACCATGTTTCGGTGGATTCGCTGCCGCAGGGCTGGCTGCTCGTCCGGCCCGACGGCTACCTTGCGGCCGCAGGTGGGCCCGACGACGGCACAGTGCTGTCCCGGTGGCTGGGTCGGTGGCTCACGGCACCACCGCGCTGAGCGCTGACCGGGCCGCCGGATCACGACCGCCGAGTTCGAGCTCCATCAATGCGCACTCCGCGGTAGCGGCAATCCACAGCCGCGCGGATTCCCTGGGGTGCTTTGCGCCCAGTGCGACGAAGTCCGCCGCCACCACGTCGACGCTCATCCGGTTGCGACGGGTCACCTCGTCGGCGATCGGCAGATGTCCGCGCGCTTCGAGCAGTAACGCCTTCACGCCGCGGTCGCGCAGGCAGCCGTCCAGGTACGTGGCGGCGGCCGCGGCAAGCCGGTCCTTGCCCGGTGCCATCTCGCCGATGACCGACATCATCTCGTCGAACAGCACGTCGTGGAAGCGGCGATGCAACGCCACCAGATACGACACCCGGTCCGGGAAATGATGGAAGAACGTGCCTTTCGATACGCCGGCGCTTGCCACCACCGCGTTCACGGACAAGCCCTCCAGCCCGAGTTCCTCGGCCAGTACCAGCCCCGTCTCGATCAGGTTCGCCCGCGTCTGCTGCGCGGCCGCAACTCTCTTGTTCGCCACTTCCACGTGCGATAGTGTAACTGACCGACCGACCGGTCAATGAGAGGCGCACCGATGACCATGATGCAAACCCCACTCGGCACTGTTTCGTACACCGACGAGGGCTCCGGCCCGCCGATCGTGCTGCTGCATGCGGCGCTGCACGACCGGACCGATTTCGCACCCGTGGCCGCGGTGCTGGGAACGGGTCGCCGGGTGCTGGCGCTCGACTGGCCCGGCCACGGCGAGTCTCCCCTGCCCGCCACCCCGCTGCGGGCCGTCGAATTCGGCGATCTGCTGATCGAATTCGCCGACCGGCTGGACCTGCGCGGCGCGGTGATCATCGGCAACTCGGTGGGTGGCTACGCCGCCTGTCGCCTTGCGCTGGAGAGACCCGACCGCGTCGCAGGCGTCGTGCTGATCAATACCGGCGGCTTCACGCCTCACAGCGCCGCCACTCGCGTCTTCTGCGCGGTGATGGGACGGCCCTCGGTGGTCAAGGCGGTCTTCCCGGCATTCGTACGGGGCTACATGCGAGCCAAGAACCCGACGGACAAGGCCGTCGTCGACCGCGTGGTGGCGCGGGCCAAGACCGACGCGGGCGCACGCACGGCCGCCGCGCTATGGAAGAGCTTCACCGATCCAGGACACGACCTGCGCGCACGCGGCGCTCAGATCACCGCGCCCGTGCTGATCACCTGGGGTGCCAAGGATTTCACCGCACCGCTGCGTTGGGGTAAGGCTGTTCAAGCCGCCATCCCCGGCTCGACGCTCGAGGCCCTGCCGACCGGCCACGTGGTGTTCTCGTCGGAACCGGACGCATGGCTGGAAAAAGTGCTGCCGTTCGTCGACGCCGCGCTGATCAGTCGGCGGTGAATCGGCCACTGGCCGAAGCGAATCCGAGCCAGGTATGCCGATTGCCCGCCCAGCACCAGCCGACCTTCGGCGCATTGCGGTTGGCGGTCCCGTCCCGCCCGGTGCCGTTGCTGATCCACACCGCAGGCGTTCTGGCGTCCAGCGAGCCATCGGGTTTGCGGCGACGCGAGCCGATCGTCATGAAGCAGTGGTTGCGTTCGAGTACGTCGGGATGTTGCAGCAACCAGTGCAGTCCCTCGGTCAAGGTGAGCGGAGTACGCCCGGCGTCTTCGATGGCCCGCAACGCCTCGTCGGGGCTCCAGTTCGCCATTGCATCGCCGCGGTCGATGTCGCGCAGCAGATAGCGCTGCGCGTCCGGCAGCGTCACCGAAGAGATTGGCGCGAATTCGTCGACATCGGTCATGTCCGCCACCACGAAACCCGCCTTGCCGCTGCGCTGCAGCTGCGGTGCCAGCGTCGAGGCGGGCGCGAGATCGGGGTGTACGACGAGTAACTGCTCGCAGTGGCTGAGGCTGGGCATGGAGTGCTCAACGAAGTGCGGTCGGCCGGGAGTTCCCGAACTGCACAGCTAACACAATCGACACACGCTCGACCCGCGATCGCCATCAAGCTGTTGAGAATCGACAGGATGGCTGATGACGCGCGTGGACCGTCGATCGGGCCCTCCGTGGCCGAGATCCTGGCATCACACGCGGGCGCCACCGGGTCACCGACCAAGACAGCCTGCAGGGTCGCCGACGCCATCGCCGCGCGTGGCGACGACGGCACCTGGTTGTCGACAGTACCCCGCGATCAGCTGTTGGCCGCCGCGCAGGAAATCGAAAACCGCCCCGGCGCAAGGACTTTGCCGCTCTACGGCGTGCCGTTCGCCGTCAAGGACAGCATCGACGTCGAGGGTGTGCCGACCACGCTGTCATGCCCCGACTACGCCTACGTCGCGTCGACGACGGCCCCGGTGGTGCGCCGCCTGCTCAACGCGGGCGCGTTGTATGTCGGCAAGACCAACCTGGACCAGTTCGCCACCGGTCTCAACGGCACTCGCACGCCCTACACCATTCCGCGCAGCGTGTACGGCGGCGAGATGATCTCCGGCGGCTCGAGTTCGGGTTCGGCGTTGGCGGTGGCGCTGGGCCAGGTGCCGTTCGCGGTGGCCACCGACACCGCCGGATCCGGCCGGGTGCCCGCGGCGCTGAACGGGGTGGTCGGGTTCAAACCCTCACGCGGATTGATCAGCACCGTCGGGCTGGTCCCTGCATGCCGGTCGCTGGACTGCATCAGCGTGATGGCGGGCTCAATCGACGACGTCGACCGCGTCTTCGACGTGGTGACCGCGCGCGACGACAACGACCCCTGGTCGCGCGACCGCGGGCCGCGCTACCACGGCTCACCCATCCGGGTCGGCCTGCCGCCCGCCGACGAACTCGAATTCTTCGGCGACGACGAGATGCGGCGCGCTCACTTGGGATTTCGCGAACACCTGGCCCACACCAACACGATCGTCGACGTCTCGCTCGAGCCGTTCCTGGCCGCAGGCTCGCTGCTCTACCAGGGTCCATGGGTGGCCGAGCGTCTGGTGGAGTTCGCGGATTTCCTCGCCGCCCAGCCGGACTCGATCCATCCGGTGGTCAGGTCGATCCTGCAGGGTGGCCACAAGTACACCGCAGTCGACGCGTTCGCGGCGCTGCAGCGCCTTGCCGAACTCAAGTCGCTGGTGGCGCGGCTATGGCAGCAGATGGATGTGCTCGTGGTGCCGACGATCGGGACCACCTTCACCGTCGAGCAAGTGCTTGCGGCACCGATCGACTGCAACACGATGCTCGGCCACTACACGCATTTCGGGAACCTGCTGGACCTGACGGGTACGGCGGTCCCCCTCGGCGTCACCCGCGACGGGCGGCCTTACAGCGCAATGCTTCTTGGCGCGGCACTGACCGATGACACCGTGTTGCACCTCGCCGCGCAGATCCTCGACGAACCGCGCCAGCTGTGGCCGTCGGCCGCATCGACCGTGACCCAGGAGAAGGTATGAGCCCCATCGACATCCAGGCAGAACCGTCGCCGTTCCGGCTTGTGGCGGGCAAGACCGCGTTGGTGGTGATCGACATGCAGCGAGACTTCCTGCTGCCGGGTGGCTTCGGCGAAAGCCTCGGCAATGACGTCGACCAGTTGCTCAAGGTCGTGCCCCCGCTGGCCGACTTGATCGCCGCGGCCCGCTCGGCGGGGATCCTGGTGATCCACACGCGTGAGGGGCATCAGCCCGACCTCTCGGACTGCCCGCCTGCCAAGCTCAGCCGCGGTGCCCCGTCGAAACGCATTGGCGACGAAGGTAAGTACGGCCGCATCCTCATTCGCGGCGAATACGGCCACGACATCATCGACGAGCTCGCGCCGATCGACGGCGAGGTCGTCATCGACAAACCGGGCAAGGGCGCGTTCTACGCCACCGAACTGCAGGACATCCTCACCGCGGAGGGAATCACCCAGCTGCTGGTCACCGGAGTCACCACGGAGGTGTGTGTGCACACCACCACGCGCGAGGCCAACGACCGCGGCTACGAGTGCCTGGTCGTATCCGATTGTGTCGGTTCATATTTCCCCGAGTTCCAGCGCATCGGGCTCGAGATGATCAAGGCGCAGGGCGGCATCTTCGGATGGGTCGCCGACACCGCCGCCGTGATACCCGCGCTGCACGCGCTGACCACCACTGCCGCCTGAGAGGACCCCGCCATGACGACCGACATCACGAAGCCACCCGTCGACCCGCCAGTGGACCCGCCAAAGACGGCGCTGCCGTTGTGGACCCGTGGCGACACCAACGCGTTCTTCGGCCTCGGATTCAACATTCTGGTCAACGTCCTGACCCTGACCGGCCTGATGATCGGCGTCGTGGCGGTGCCCGCAGGTGACGTGCTCGGCACCGTGTTGCCCGCACTCGGGGTGGCGTTGATCCTCGGCAACCTGTACTACACGTTCCTGGCCCGCAGGCTCGCCCGCCGCGAGAACCGCGACGATGTCACGGCGCTGCCGTACGGGCCCAGCGTGCCGCACATGTTCATCGTCGTGTTCGTCGTGATGCTGCCGGTGTACCTCAACACCAAGGACCCGATTCAAGCGTGGTCGGCCGGGCTGGCATGGGCGTTCATGATCGGCGTGATCGTGATGATCGGCGCCTTCGTCGGTCCCTACATTCGCAAGCTGACCCCGCGCGCAGCGATGCTCGGCACGCTGGCGGGCATTTCGATCACGTTCATCTCAATGCGTCCCGCCGCACAGATGTGGGAGGCGGCCTGGATCGGCCTTCCGGTGATGGCCATCATCCTGATCGGCTTCTTCACCAACGTGAAGCTGCCGTTCGGCATCCCCGTCGGCCTCGCGGCGCTGCTCGTCGGCACGGCGATCGGCTGGATCGGCGGCTTCATGTCCGCACCCGATGTTGGACAAGCGATCTCCGATATCGCGATCGGCATTCCAGACCTGCGCCTCGACCTGCTGTTCCACGGATTGGCGAACCTCGCACCACTGCTGGGTACCGCGATCCCGCTGGGTGTGTACAACTTCACCGAGGCGATGAGCAACGTGGAAAGCGCCGCCGCCGCTGGCGACAACTTCAACCTGCGCAGCGTGCTGCTCGCCGACGGCGCAGGGGCGATCATCGGCTCGGCGTTCGGATCACCGTTCCCGCCTGCGGTCTACATCGG
>DATJIX010000263.1:0-2577 GCA_035492865.1 Mycobacterium sp.
TCTCCGTCGGACGGCTCCCCACGTCCACTCCCTGCACAGGTAAAGACTTCCAGCTAACGGCGCATCGGTCCACTTTTTGGATCAACTAGGTCAAATTGGCGAAATTGGCAACGCTCGCGAAAGTATGGTTACCCGCTACTACCGGATCATATTCACGTGCCGACCCAGCTCAGCGCGCGATCGGATGCCCAGCTTGCGGTAGACCCGCGCAAGAGTGGCCTCGACCGTCTTGGAGCTGATGAACAGCTGGGCCGCCACATCGCGGTTGGTTATACCCGACGCGGCGAGTTCGGCCACCCGCTGCTCGGCGGGGGTAAGCCCCTCTTGTGAGCGTGTCCGCGGCTTCTTGCCTTCGAGTTCGGCGCGTGCGCGATCGGCCCACAGCGTGGTGCCGAGTTTCTCGAAGACAGCCAGCGCGTCACGCAGCACGGCGGTCGCCTCTGACCGATGCCGACTAAGCAGTTGGCCGAGCAGCAACTGTGTCCGCGCGCGGTCGAACGGCATCGGCAACCGGTCATGCTCGGTGAGCGCATCCCGGGCGCTCTGCACCGCCGCTTCCACGTCACCACGGGCGGCCAGCACCAGGGCGCGGCAGCGGGCGCCGACGGCCAGCATCCACGGCCGATCGAGGCGGCGTCCATTGCGCTGTAGCGCGTCGGCGAGCGGTTCGGCCTCGTCGACACGCCCCAACGCGGTCAGCGCCTCCACCACGTCGGGCAGATGCGACGCGGCGGATATCTCGGTGGACTCCGGCGCGTACCGGGACAACAACGGCTGTAGCTCGTCCACGGCGGCGGCGTAGTTGCCGAGTGACACTTCCAGCAGCCCCAGCGCCGTGAGCGCCCAATCCTCGTGCCATGCGGTGCCACTGCGCTTGCAGGCGTCGATCGCGTCCGCCACCGCCAGCCGCGCGTCGTCTTCTGCACCGTCGTAGACGGCGAGCCATGCCTGCAGCACGAGACTCAGCATGGTCGGAAATTCGGAGCCGATCTGCTGTGCCAGTTCCGTCAACCCATCGGTCAACCGCTTCGCTGCGACGAGATCTCCCCGCCAGATCCGGTTCACCACAACGTAGAAGTCGACGAAGACCAGTTCGCCTTCCTCGCCCTTGTCTGCGCAGCCTTGCTGGATCTTGCGGAACTGGTCATACGACGTGTCGAGGTCACCGGTACAGGCCAGCATCAGTGCTTGTTCGACGCTGGGCCGAAGCATGATGGGCGTGAAGGCCTCGTGGTCCTCCAGCTCGAGCGCTCGGCGCATGCTGTGCTCGTCGATGCCGCCGCCGACGAAGAACTGCATGATCGCCCGTGCTCCGAGGGCCTCGCTGAGCGGGCCTGGGGCACCGAGCCGTTCGGCCAGCGACACGGCCTCTTCGGCATGTCGCCATGCGGGATCCGGCTCGCCGGACATATACAGGGCGTACGCCAGGGTGGTCGCCATCCGAACCTGGAGTGGAGCGTCCGGCGAGTCCTCGTCAAGCGCGCGCTGCAGCAACTGGGACGCTTCGAGGTAGCCGTCATCGATGAATCGCACGACGGCCAATGCGTACAGGGCTTGCGCACGGACGGGTCCTGGCTGCAATCCCGCGATCGCACGCTCAAGAAGCGTCCGTGCCCGCCCTGGCTCGCCGGCGTCGAAACTGTGCCCGGCCAACCGGATTCGTCGTTCTGGAGTGTCGCCACCGAGCCCGATGGCCAGCTCGAGCAGCTCGGCCGCGGCGGCTGGTGCGCCGCGGGCGTGCGCGGAGTTCGCGGCCTCATCGAGCGCTTCGAGGGTCTCGGCGTCGCCGGTGGTGGATCCCATCGCGAGGTGTCGTGCCCGCAGTTCCGATTCGTCGACGATGCGCGCGAGGCGTCGATGCATCTCGCGCCGCTGCGCAGGCGACGCGTCGGCGTACACGCCGCTGGCCAGCAACGGATGGGAGAACCTGATCCGGTTTCCCTCGATGGCGATGATGCCGTGGCGCTCCGAGGTTTCGAGAAGTTCGATCAGCCGGTCGTGGTCGACGGCGACGGCTGCGCCGACCAGGTCGACCGTCGAAGTGGCCAGGCACGCCGCGGCAAGCAACACCTCGTGTGCCGCGGGGTCCAGCCCGCCGATCCTGGCCTGGACCAACTCAGCCAGCGTGCTCGGCAGCGTCTCACCGACGCTCTCGACGAAGGCGCGTGCCAATTCGACGGCATAGAAGGGGTTTCCGGCAGACATCTGGTGGATTCGTGCCATCACCGCGCGTGGTATCGGCCGGCCCAGCTCGGCCCTCACCACGGTTTCCAGCGCGTGAGAAGACAAGGGATGCAACGTGATTCGCTGGATGGCGTCCGGCCGGGGCAGGTGCAGCCATGACGTGGAGCCGGTGCTGTCGGGCTCCGTGCGGATGGTGGCCAGCAAGCCCACGGGACCCGACAGCCGACGCGCGACGTAGGCGATCACGCGCACGGTCGAGGGGTCGAGCCATTGCAGGTCGTCGATCGCGAGCAGCACCGGGCCGTGCTCGGTGAGCCGATCCAGCACCGACAGGAATGCGGCCGCCACCGCCCGTTGGTCCGTGACAACGTCGGCCGCCAGCTGGCGCAACAG
>DATJIX010000264.1:0-2202 GCA_035492865.1 Mycobacterium sp.
ACCACCGACGTCGCCGCCAATGTCAGCGTGCGCGAAGCGATGTAGACCTCGGCAAGCTGCGCCGCCACTGTCTGGAACGTGGAAAGCGGCTTGCCGAACTGATGGCGGTTGGCCACATAGTCAGCGGTCAGCCGCAGCGCACCCGCGACAAGGCCGGACGCGAACGCGCCAATCGCGGCCAGCGCCAACTGATTTACCCGATGCACCTGCGCGCCCTCGAGCACCCCGTCGACCTCGGCGTCGGAGAACGTCACGGTGCACTCGTCGCCCTTGGTCGACGACGGAGTCTTGGTCACCTGCACACCCGCGGCCGTCGGCGACACCACCACCACGGCGTTGTCCGCGGTCACGATGATCCAGTCCGCTCGGTCCGCATAGCCAACTGCGACCTTGGTGCCGTTGAGCTTGCCGCCGGCATAGGTGGTCGCAGGCCGATCCGGCAGCGGCGCACCGGGCTCATTGAGCGCCGCCGTCAGCACTGAACCCTTGGCGACGCCTGCGAGGTAGCGATCCTGTTGTGCGTCGGATGCCAGGTCCACCAGCGGGACCAAGCCGAAGCCGAGGGTGGCCAGGGCGGGGCTGATGGTGCCGTGCCTACCGATTTCGGTGAGCGCCGTCGCTACCTCGGCAAGTCCGACGCCGTCGCCACCAAGGCGTTCGGGCACTGCCAGCGCCGCCACGCCTCCCGCGACCAACGCGTCCCAGCTGTTGTCCCGGTCCAGCACCGACGTCACCACATCGGCGACAGCCTGCTGTTCCGGGTCCGGTGTGAAATCCACCCGACTCCTCCTTGAGTCTTGAGCCGACGCTGGTTAATGAGCGACGGGGCACTTACCTGTGTAGTCCACCTGCCAGTGCTTGATGCCGTTCAGCCATCCTGATTTCAGCCGTTCGGGGTCACCGATCGGTTTGAGATCCGGCATGTGATCCGCGATCGCGTTGAAGATCAGGTTGATCGTCATCTTGGCGAGATTAGCGCCGATGCAGTAGTGCGCACCCGTGCCGCCGAAGCCGACGTGCGGGTTGGGGTTGCGCAGGATGTCGAACGTGTACGGATCGGTGAACACGTCATCGTCGAAGTTGGCCGAGCGGTAGGACATCACCACCCGTTGCCCCTTTTTGATCTGCACCCCGCCCAGCTCGACATCCTCGAGGGCGGTGCGCTGGAACGCCGAAACCGGGGTGGCCCAGCGGACGATCTCGTCGGCGGCGGTCTCCGGTCGGTCCTTCTTGTACAGCTCCCACTGATCGGGGTTCTGCGAGAACGCGATCATGCCGTGGGTGATCGAGTTACGCGTGGTCTCGTTGCCTGCCACGGCGAGCATCACCACGAAGAAGCCGAACTCGTCGTCGGAAAGCTTCTCGCCCTCGATGTCGGCCTCGATCAACTGGGTGACGATGTCGTCGGAGGGGTTCTCGGCCCGCTGCGCCGCCATCTGCATCGCGTAGGTGATGAGCTCGACCGAGGAGAGGGCGGGGTCGATGTGCGCATACTCCGGGTCCTCCCCGGCGGTCATCTCGTTGGACCACCGGAAGAGCTTGTCGCGGTCCTCCTGCGGCACACCGAGCAGGCCCGCGATGGCCTGCAGCGGCAGCTCGCAGGACACCTGCTCGACGAAGTCGCCGGTCCCTTCCGCCGCGGCCGTCTCGGCGATCTTCTGCGCGCGCACGCGCAGCTCGTCCTCGAGCCGCCCGACAACGCGTGGGGTGAAGCCACGGGAGATGATCTTGCGCAGACGCGTGTGGTGAGGCGCGTCCATGTTGAGCAACACGGCCTTCTGCAGATCGATGGCGTCGCGGGTCATCTCCTGGGGCCACACGGGGATCGCGCCGTCAGGCGAGCTGCCGAAGATCTCGTTGCGCTTCGACACCTCTTTGACGTCCGCGTGCTTGGTGATCAGCCAATAGCCTTTGTCGCCGAACCCGCCGGTACCTTCGGGAACGTCGACCCAGTGGATCGGCTCGGACTTGCGCAGCTCCGCGAGTTCGGCAACGGGCAGACGCTCGAGATTCAGGCTCGCGTCGAGGAAGTCGAAGTCGGCTGAGATGGGGCAGGGCATGGGAAAGCTCTCCTCAATTGCAACGTGTTCTAGTGCCAGTAAAACATGCCTTCTGCGCAGATAAAAGGCAGGTCACCATCCTCGCTTGTCAGAGTAATGAAACGTGTTCTAGCCTGACGGAATGGGTAACCCTGTCATCGTT
>DATJIX010000265.1:0-7551 GCA_035492865.1 Mycobacterium sp.
GCCCGTTCGCCTTGGGGGTGTACACACCACCACCAATCGTGTTGTGCGCACGGTAGCAAATCGTGCCTCTGAGCAGCAGGATAAGTCTCATCGTCGAAACCGACAGGTTGACAACATGTTTCGCAAACCGCCGCGGAAACACGAGTCGACCTTCGAACTTGCGGGGGCAGAAATGACGATCACTTCACACACGTTGGCAGAGGACGCGCAACAACTTCTACCGACTGGCACCGTGACTCTTCTGTTGGCCGACATCGAAGGCTCCACTCGACTCTGGGAGACCCAGCCCGACCGGATGGCCGCCGCACTGGCCACCATGGATCGCGTGCTGGCCGAACTGGTGTACCTCACCAACGGAGTGCGCCCCGTTGCGCAGGGTGAAGGCGATAGTTTCGTCGTCGCGTTCACCCGCGCCGACGACGCGGTCGCCTGCGCGTTGGCGATCCAACAGGCCGGCCTGGCACCAATTCGGCTCCGAATCGGCGTGCACACCGGTGACGTGATGTTGCGCGACGGTGGCAACTACATGGGACCGACGATCAACCGCGCTGCCCGATTGCGTGAGCTCGCGCACGGCGGACAAACCCTATTGTCCGGCGCGACAAGTGATCTCGTCAGCGAATCGCTGCCCGACGGTACGTGGTTGGCCAACATGGGCTGCCATCGGCTCCGTGACCTGTCTCGTCCCGAGCGGGTGGCTCAGCTCTGCCACCCGGACCTGCACAACGAGTTCCCGCCGCTGCGGACTCGCCTGCTCTGGCGGTAGGGGTCTTCGCAGTACGATTGGCTGCGAGATGAGAGGCATTTCAGTGACGGCAGCCGAGGCCGGGCAGCGGAGCGCCGACGAGGACAAAAGCAACTTCCGCCAGCGCCTGCTTGATGCCCTGGAAGCCTCGATCGCCGAGGACGGCTACCCGCGGACGACGGTCGCCGACATCGTTCGGCGGGCGCGGACGTCGCGGCGGACGTTCTACGAGCACTTCGAGAGCAGGGAAGCCTGCTTCGTCGCACTTCTCTCTGACACGAACGCCGCCCAGGTCAGGCAGATATCGGCCGGTGTCGATCCGCACACACCATGGCGGAAGCAGGTGCGGCAAGCGGTCGAGGCGTGGATCTCGTCAGGCGAATCCCGGTCGCCGTTGATGCTGAGTTGGATACGCGACGTGCCGTCGCTGGGCGCTGCTGCGCGCGGACTGCAGCGCGATGCCATGGAGAACTTCATCGAGATGGTTCAGGCGTTGGGCGACAACGCGGAGTTCCGCACCGCGGGCGTCGGTCCTTTCTCCCGGCAACGCATCATCATGCTGCTCGGTGGCCTGCAGGAGTTGGCCGCGATCACGGTCGAGGAGGGCGGTCGGATGAGCGACATCACCGAAGAGGCGGTCGACGCGTCGATCGCGTTGCTTGGCGCTGGACATGATTAGTCGCTGACGGTGATCGCCTGCGTCGGGCACGAGTCGGCGGCATCCTGAACAGCCGGGCGGTGTGTCTCGTCCAGCTCCGTGCTGAACGTCAGGCGGGCATCACCGTCGACGCGGAACACGTCGGGCGCCAATCCAGTGCACAAAGCCGATAGGGCGCAACGGCTTTCATCCCATGCGACCCGCATCAGGCGATGCTTCTCGCCCGGTCAGCGGCGACCGCGGGAGTGAACACGACGTCGTCGTCGATCGGGCCACGCCGCAGCAGCCGGACATCCTTGACGTAGTTCTGATGCAGTCGCCACGGCGCCCGGTCACCCTGCTTGGGCAGCTCCGCGAGGCTGCGCGTGACGTATCCCGACGCGAGATCCAGGAACGGGTTGGCCGCGGTCGTGCCCGCCGCGTCGGGCGTCACCGCCGCGTAGCCCTTGGCGTCCATGTGTTTGAGCAGCCGGCAGACGTACTCGGCGACCAGGTCGGCCTTCAGCGTCCATGACGCGTTCGTGTAGCCGATCGTCCATGCGAAGTTCGGCACGCCCGACAGCATCATGCCCTTGTAGGACACCGTCTTTGACAGGTCCACCGCGCTCCCGTCGACCTCCAGCCGCATGCCGCCGATGGCGAGCAGGTTCAACCCCGTGGCGCTCACGACGATGTCGGCCTCCAACTCCTCGCCCGACTTCAACCGGATGCCGGTTTCGGTGAAGGTGTCGATCTGATCGGTCACCACCGAAGCCCGGCCGTCGCGGACGGCGGTGAACAGGTCGCCGTCCGGAATCAGGCACATCCGCTGGTCCCACGGGTTGTACGACGGCTTGAAGTGCGTGTCGACGGCGTAGCCCTCGGGCAGTTGCTTGATCGCGGCCTTGCGCAGCATCGACTTCATCATCTCGGGCCTGCGGCGGCTGAGATTGAAGATCGCGATCGCCTGTAATGCGTTCTTCCACCGCACAATTGCGTATGCGAGCTTC
Organism: Mycobacterium sp.; assembly: GCA_035492865.1. Classification (GTDB taxonomy): domain Bacteria; phylum Actinomycetota; class Actinomycetes; order Mycobacteriales; family Mycobacteriaceae; genus Mycobacterium. The sequence continues at coordinate 2,393 of DATJIX010000265.1, forward strand.
GTGGGCAGCCACGCCCGCAGCCGGTCGGCGATCGCGTCACTGGCGGGCCGGGACGCGACATAGGTCGGTGACCGCTGCAGCATCGTCACGTGTGCGGCCGATTCGGCCAGCGAGGGCACCAGCGTCACCGCGGTGGCGCCGCTGCCGATCACCACTACCCGCTTGCCGCGGTAGTCGAGGTCTTCGGGCCAATGCTGCGGGTGAATCACCGGGCCCCGGAAGCGTTCGACGCCAGGGAACCGCGGACTGAAGCCCTCGTCGTAGCGGTAGTAGCCGGTGCACACGTAGAGAAAGGAGCAGCTGACCGTGAACAGCTCATCGGTATCGGTGCGGTGCACCTCGACGGTCCAGCGCGCTTCAGCGCTGTCCCAATTGGCGTTCACCACGCGGTGATTGAGCCGGATGAGCTTGTCGACGCCGAAGGTCTTGGCGGTGTCGTGGATATAGCGCAGGATGCTGGGCCCGTCGGCGATCGCCTTGGGGTCGGTCCATGGCGAAAATTGATAGCCGAGCGTGAACATGTCCGAGTCCGACCGGATGCCCGGGTAGCGGAACAGATCCCAGGTGCCGCCGATGCTGTCGCGGGCCTCGAGCACCATCACGGATTTGTCCGGACACTCCCGCCGCAACTGGCACGCTGCGCCGACGCCGGACAGCCCCGCTCCGACGATCAGGACGTCTGTGGTTTGCACTGGTTGCGACATTGCGCTGCCTTTCGCCCGGCCTACCGGTACGGCTCTGTACCAGCCTCGGTACCAGACGGTACCACTATTAGACGTGTGTGGAAAGGGGGCTTGTGCAGATCGGTACTAAGGCGTACCGTCACCGGTACCTTGGAGTACCACCACGAAAGGTGATCACATGGCTGTGGCGACCACGGACCCGGTGCGACTGCCGCCCGCACCGCGGATCCCGAAACTCCTGCAGGGCGTTGGCTTCGTCGCCGCCAGGGAGAAGTCGGTCGCCGCACTGGCCAAGCGCTACGGGCAGGCGTTCACGCTGCGCCTGCCGATCTTTGGGGACACCATCGTGATCAGCGATCCGGCCTTGATCAAGGACCTGTTCACCACCAACACCGATCTCGTCGGCAGGGCCGGCGTCCTCGGCGAGATATTCGGCCCCGGTTCGACTTTCAGCCTCGACGGCACCGAGCACCGAGAGCGCCGCAAGCTTCTTGTTCCGCCGTTTCACGGCAAGCGGATGGCCTCCTATGAAGGGATCATCGAAGAGGAGGTGCTGCGCGAAACCGCATCGTGGCCCGAGGGCAGGGAATTCGAGACCATGCCGTCGATGATGCGCATCACCCTCAACGCGATCCTGCGGACGGTGTTCGGCGCAGAGGGCGCCGCATTCGACGAATTGCGCGAGTTGCTGCCCGACATGGTGCTGCACGCTTCGCGCCTCGCGGTGTTGCCGCCTTTCGTGCGCCGGGACTTGGGGCCATGGAGCCCCGGCGGCAAGATGACGGCGAACCGCGAGCGCTATGACGGCATCATTCGGCGACTCATCGCGGACATCCGCAACGATCCGAAGTTCGACGAACGCAACGACGTCCTCACCCTGATGCTGCAGGCGCGCTACGAGGACGGCTCGCCGATCACCGACGATCACATCGCCGATGAGCTGCTGACGCTGCTCGCCGCCGGCCACGAAACCACCGCGACGACGCTGGCGTGGACCGTCGAACGGCTGCGTCGCCACCCGCGGCTGCTGGCGCGGCTGGCTGCCGAGGTCGAAGCAGGCGGCACCGACCTTGTGCAGGCCACCATCTGGGAGGTGCAGCGCACCCGCCCCGTGATCAACGGCACCGCCCGGATGGCAAAGACGCGTATCCGGCTGGGGGAGTGGGTCATTCCGGAGCGCCACGCCGTGTTGGCCAGCATCTCGCTCGCGCACGCCGCCGAGAGCACCTTCGCCGACGCAAAGGCATTCAACCCCGACCGATTCGTCGGTAACCCGCCGGACAACTACGCGTGGATACCGTACGGCGGCGGAGTCCGGCGCTGCATCGGTGCGGCATTCGCGAACATGGAGATGAACGTGACATTGCGGACCCTGCTGCGCGAGTTCGATTTCGGCACGACCTACGCCCGCGGTGAACGCCTGCACTCGCGCGGCGTCGCGACCGCGCCCGCACACGGTGGTCGCGCTGTGGTGTATCGGCGAAACCTGAAGGCGACCGCGCCTGCCGTTCAGACACAGCAGGTTTCGGCATGACCGCGCGCCAGGAGGCAGTCGTCGACGTCGGCCGCGGTATCGAACTGTGCTACGACCAGACCGGCGATCCCGCCGACCCCCCGATCCTGCTGATCGCCGGGCTGGGGCAGCAGTTGCATTCGTGGCCGAACGATTTCGTCACCGCCCTGGCCGGGCGCGGCTATCGGGTGACGAGGTTCGACAACCGTGACGCCGGCCGGTCGACTCACATGACCTATCGGCCGCCGAACCCGGTGGCGACCTTGCGGGGCCGCAATCGGTATCACCTCGGTGACATGGCCCGTGACACCGTCGGACTGCTGGACGTACTCGGCTATTCCGACGCCCATCTGGTCGGCATCTCCATGGGCGGGATGATCGCCCAGACCGTCGCCGCACACCATCCTGGCCGGGTTCGCACGTTGACGTCGATCATGTCCACCACCGGAGCGCGCCGGTTGGGCAGGCCCGCGTTGTCGACCTGGCGGCGGATGCTGACGTCACGGCCGCCGCGCACGCGGGCGGAGGCGATGGACCGTGCCGCGAACATGTTCGCCCACATCGGTTCTCACGGTTACCCGTTCGACGAGAACGCGGTGCGCGAGTACGCCGGAATCGCGTGGGACCGGGACCCCAGCCCGGCGGGCATCGCTCGCCAGCTGGCGGGCATCTTCGCCTCAGGCGACCGCACCGCCGAACTGCGTCACATCGACGTGCCGACCCTGGTCATCCACGGCGACCGCGACCGGATGGTCCACCCCACCGGTGGGGCCGCGACCGCACAGGCGATCCCTGGCGCGCGACTGGAGACCATTGTCGGCCTCGGTCACGATCTGCCCGTCGGGGCGTGGGGCCGAATCATCGACCTCATCACCGACCACGCCACTTTCGCAGCAGTCACCCATCCCGAACTCGAGGAGCGCGCATGAGCAACCGAAGACGACAACGAGTGAGGATCGCAGCGAGGAACGAGCGAGGACCGGAGCGAGGAGGAGTCGAGGCATGAGCAAAAGGACCATCAGCGGCCGTACCGTCGTGATCAGCGGAGCGGCGTCCGGCATCGGCCGGGCGCTGGCGCAACGGCTTTCGGCCCACAGCTGCCCCGTTGCGATCACCGACATCGACGAGAAGGGGCTCAAGGAGACCGAGGCCTCACTGACCGGACCGGCACTGCTGCGGGTCCTCGACGTGGCCGATGCCAAGGCGCAGCGCGACTTCGCAGGCGAGGTGGCCGACTGGGCGCCGCGGCCCATCGGCGCGGTGTTCAACAACGCCGGCGTCGCCACCTCTTCCAGCGTCCTCGACACCATTCCCGAGGACGACGACTGGCTGTGGAACATCAACTTCCACGGCGTGGTCAACGGGACCCGCGCTTTCCTGCCGATCCTCGTCGAGCAGAACGAGGGCGCGATCGTCAACACGTCAAGCGTGTTCGGCCTTGTCGGGATGCCCAACCAGAGCGCCTACTGCTCGGCCAAGTTCGCGGTTCGCGGCTTCACCGACTCGCTTCGCCAGGAACTGCGCGGGACTGGCGTCACCGCGATCAACGTCCACCCCGGCGGGATCAACACCAACATCGTGCGAAATGCTCGGTGGCACAAGGATCCCGAGGGTCGCGGTCGCAGCCACGACCAGATGGTCAAGGAGTTCGCCGCCATCACACTGACCCAGCCGGACAAGGCCGCCGAGATCATCCACCGCGGGGTCGAGGCCGGTAAGGCGCGCATCCTCGTCGGGCCGGACGCGTACTTGTTCGACACGCTCGGCCGCCTCGCGCCGACTCGCTACTACGACATTCTCGGGCGGCTCGAGTCTGTGCTGCGGCGGCGCAGCCAGGCCAACACCGCGCCCGAGGTGGCGGTGCCGTGACCAACGCGGTCAAGCTGCCGCCGGGACCACGGTTGCCGGTGCCCGTCCAGGGACTGGCCTACATGGCCTCGCGCCGTCGCATGATGCAGGTCCTCGGCAAGCGCTATGGCACCGCATTCACCGTTCGGCTGCCGTTCTTCGGGCCGACTGTGGTCATCAGCGATCCCGCGTTGGTGAAGCAGTTCTTCCAGACCCGAACCGATGTCGTGCGCAACGTGGAGCCCAACCTCGATCTGGTGCTGGGGCCGGGTTCGACCTTCGGTCTGCAGGACGAGGAGCATCGGCGCCGCCGAAAGTTGCTGGTTCCGCCGTTCCACGGCAAGCGGATGCGCGCCTACGAGCACCTCGTCGAGGAGGAGACGCTCAAGGAGATCGCCACCTGGTCCGAGGGTCAGGAGTTCGCGGTGCTGCCATCGACAAACCGGATCACCCTGAACGTCATCCTGCGAGCGGTGTTTGGCGCCGAGGGCGCCGAGTTCGATGCCCTGCGCAGGGTGATGCCACCGCTCGTCGCGCTGGGGTCACAGCTTGTCTTCATGCCGTTCCTGCACCGTGATCTTGGCAGATGGAGTCCGTGGGGCCGATTCCTCGGACTGCGAAGCGAATTCGACACGATCGTCGGTTCGCTGATCGACCGCGTGGCGGCCGACCCGAACATCGAGCAGCGTGACGACGTGCTGTCGCTGATGCTGCTGTCCCGGTACGACGACGGCACGGCGATGTCGCGCAGCGATGTCGCCGACGAACTGTTCACATTGCTCGCGGCAGGCCATGAGACCACGGCCACCCAGTTGGCATGGGCCGTCGAACGGCTGCGCAGGCATCCGAATGCGTTGTCGCGGTTGGTCGATGAGGTCGACGCTGGTGGCTCGGATCTGCTTCAGGCGACCATCCATGAGGTCCAGCGCAATCGGCCCGTCATCGACGGTGCGGCGCGGCAAGTCATCGCTCCGACAATGCCGTTGGGGCCGTGGGTGATTCCGCACGGCTACACCGTTCAGGTCGACATCCCGCTGACGCATCAGAATGCGTATCCCGACGCTGAGCGGTTCGACCCGGACCGCTTCCTCGACGCGAGCCCGGATATGTACTCG
>DATJIX010000266.1:0-28628 GCA_035492865.1 Mycobacterium sp.
CTACCTTCTTGGTGCGGCTCTCGGACTTGCGATGCTTGCCCGGCATCTACGACCTGCCCTTCCCGCCCCCGATTCAGGTTTCTCCAAGGCACCGTAACACCCCAGATGGCTCGTGAGGCTAAATTGCTGGAGAATCTTCGCAAGCGTCACGCGAAACGCGACCGCAAATTTTAACTGACGTCAGTGTTAATATGAGTTTTCACTATCTCCGCTGGCCAGTGGCGCGCTAAGTTACTGACCGGTCGGGTTCCGGCAACGCAGATCGTTAACAAAGGAAAAGATTGCTGGAGCAAAGGGGTAGTTGCTGGAGATCCGTTGCTCACGGCTCGCGACGCCGCTCGCGCCTGCGAAATTCGTATCCCGCTCTACCTGCGGAAATGGGCCAAAAGTCCCAGATTCGGGACATGGTTATCATCACTGCGAGACTCTCGAACTACGCATATCGTTGTTTGCCAGCGCGCAATGCGCTCTCCGCGGCGGCCCTCGCCTGCTTCGGATAGCTACCGCCGAACAACGCGACGTGGGCCAGCAGTGGGTAGAGCTGATGCAGCCCGACGCGGTCCCGCCAACCCTCTCGCAGCGGCCTCTGAGACTGATAACCCTCGACCACCGTCTCGAAGTGCGGGCAGCCGAACAGAGCCAGCATCGCGAGGTCCGTCTCGCGGTGGCCGCCGTGCGCCGCGGGGTCGATCAGCATCGCGCCGCCGGGCGTCCACATCACGTTGCCGCTCCACAGATCTCCGTGCAGCCGGGCGGGCCGGTCATCGTCATCGAACTCGCCCGCGGCGCACATCGCGATCACCGCGTCGACGGCGGCGCGCGTCGGCGCGTCCAGGCGCGCCGCCGCACGGTCGGTCATCGGCGCCAGCCGAGCATGTGCGTAGAAGGGGCCCCACCGATCGCCGGTGTCGTAGGACATGGGCAGCGGTTGCTGCAGCGGACCAAAGAAGCCGGGGCCGGTCCAACCCTGCGGCGGTGCGCCGAACGCGCTGGCCCCCGCGTCGTGCGTACGCGCCAGCCGACGACCGAACTCCTGCGCGGCGGCCCGCGTCGGCGCCGCGGAGTCCAACCGCTGCAACGTCAAACTGGTGTCGTCATAGCCGATCACCTTCGCGCACGGTACACCGCCGTCAGCGGCCGAAAGCCATTGCAGCCCAGCGGCTTCACAAGCAAAGAAGCCGCGCGGCGCTCCGGCGCTGCGCTTGACGAACACTACGGCTGGTTGGCTACTCGTCGCAGCACGAAGTCGCGGGCCCGGGCAGGTAGGTTGGTCAACAAGGCAACCTGCAGCTTGGGCCCAACGCCGACGACGTAACGGGGCCGCGGCTTGCGCGCGGTCAGCGCCTCCTCCACGACCGCCGAAACCTTGACCGATGGCACTGCCATCTTCTGCGAGAGCGGAATCGTCCTCTTGAAGCCGGCGATGTGGCGCCCGTAGAGCTCACGTTGCGCGGCGGTCAATGCCGCCTCCGCCTGGTCCACCATGTCGTCGGCCTTGCGCCAGAGGTCGGTGTCGGTCTGGGCGGGCTCGACGATCGCGACGGCAATATGCCACGGCCGCAACTCCATTCGCAGTGCGTCGGCGGCCGCCTCCAATGCGAACTTGCTGGCGCAGTAGGCACCAACCAACGAGAACGACAAGCGGCCGTTGACGCTGGAGATGAACACCACGCGGCCCCGGGACTCGCGCAGCCGGGGCAGTACCGCCTGGGTGACGGCGAGCTGGCCGATCACGTTGATCTCCAACTGCTTTCGCCACTCATCGGGCGACACGGTCTCCATTGGGCCGCTGACCACCACACCCGCGTTGTTGACGACCGCGTCCAGTCGTTCGGGCAGGGACTCGTCAAGCGCGGCAATGTGTCCGGCGTCGGTGACGTCCAGGATGACCGAGGAGATGCGCTGGGGGTTCAATGCGACGATCCCGGCGGCGTCGGCTTCGCTGCGAACCCCGGCAATCACATCCCAGCCACGGCCGGAAAGGTGCTCGACGATCGATCTGCCGATACCCCGGGCCGCGCCGGTAACGAGAACTGATGGCATGAATCGAGCCTAGTCGGAGGCCACGTCCTGCCTGCGCGGCCCGAACCGGAAGACCACCGCCGCAACGGCCACCACGACCGCGGAAATGGCGATCACCGGCGCCACGAACCACCGGGTCAGCGTCGCCCCGACCAACGCGCCCGCGCACATCGTCAGCACGACGCCATAGCGGAGCTTTTCGCGCCGGCCGGTACCGCCGGCAACGCGACTGTCGAACCCGATACCCACGATCGTCGTGGTCAGCACCGTAGTGGACAGCTCCTGGATGCCGAACTGGCGCGCGGTCGCGGCCTGGACACCGAACGTCACAGCCAGGCCGGCGATCAGTATCAGCTTGGTGTTGTCGTGGTAGTCGAGCACACCCGCCCCGCTGAGGATCGACAGCGTGACAAGCATGACCACCTCGATGCCGAGCGCGACGGTGAGCCACCGGCGGACGTCACCGTCCAGGTGTCGCGACAACCGGCCGCCGAGTACCGCGCCGGTGACAAAGCTGACGAACGCGACCAGCGCGGCGGTCATGTCGACGACTGTGCCCGGCGCGAACCAGAAGCCGAGAAAGATGATGTTCCCTGTCATGTTGGCGACGAAGACGTGGCCCAACACCAGCACGCTGATCGCGTCGACGATTCCGGTCGAAAACGTCAGCAGCAAAAGGCACAGCACCGTCGTCCGTTCAGAGACCGGAGAGACGACGGGCATGCCGGGCTCGTGGCTACAGCTGTGGGGTCAGATCGAAAGCCGTCACCGTCGACATCCGGGTGATCAACCACTTCGCATCATGGCGTTGCAGCGTCAGCCGATACGACAGATAGCGAAGCGACGGGATGTTCTTCGAAACCGGGCTGGTGGCAACCGAATTGGTGTACACCAGCGCGGTGGCCTCCGTCGGCGACACCGATTCCACCGCCGTTCCCATCACCTGGGTCGTGTTGGTGACTTGTGCCTGCTTGTTTGTGGCGACGATCGCGTCGATGTACTTGCGGTATTCATTGGCGAAGTCGCCGCCAAGGAACCCTGCGGATCGGTCCGGCAGGTTGTCCATGTTGTCCGGTGTGTAGCTCCACAGCGTGGTGATGGCGTCTGCGGCAGTCCGTGCGATCTTGAGCTTGGTGCCCACCAGCGCACGGTCGGCCAGATACGGCTGCACCGCCGCCCCTGCGAACGCCGCGGCACCGACGAACACCACACCTGCGGCGACGGCGGCGACGGTCAACCGCTTGCCCGCAGGCCGGTACGGCACGAGGACCACATCTTCGGCCGGCGCGTCCTCGGATTCCGCTGCGTCGTCCGATTGTGAAACGGGCTCGGGCTCAACAGTGTTCGCTCGACGACGGAACAGGCCCCGACGCCGGGGTTTCGTCGCGTTGTCGGCTTCGGCCACCTCTGCGGCCTCGGCCCCAGGCGCCTCGTCGGTCGAGGCCTCGTCCCGGCTTGCCACAAGCTCCTGGCGCAGCGGCATCCGGTGGCGCCGACGGGCAGCCTTACCGCTCGGCGTCTTGGCGGTGGTCAGATCACCTGGATCAGGTTGCTGATCTTCCACTGCTGTCCTTCCTTGATAGCCGTTGCCACCCAACGGTTTCCGCTCTCGATGGTCGATTTTCCATCCGGCGCCTTCGACGAAACCTTCGTCGCGACCAGGACGTCGACACTGCCGTTGTCGTTCCACCGCTGCAGGCCTGCAGCGACGACGGTGCCCGTGGTGGGCTCCGCGCGGGCGACCTGGACGAGGATCTCGTTCTCCTTTTCCTTGAACATCTTTGCGAAGTCGCCGGTGCCTTGAGCCATGATCCGATCGGCGTACTCGTTGGCGTGGAACGGATCCAACGTGGTGTACGTGGTCATGAATTCCCGCACGTAACCCAGCGCCGCGGCTTCCTTGACGGACTGCCTGTGATCCTTCTCGTGCGCGATCAGCATCAGTGTGCCACCGGCGATCGCCGCCGCGATCAGCACCGTCGCCAACATGGCGATGACCGGCAGTCCCCAGCGCCGCGGCTGGCCCGGGGCCCCGCCCCCAGGAGCCCAGAAGTAGTCCCGCTCGTCGCCCTCGAGCTTGCGCCGCGGGCTCACGGGCCTGCCTGACCGAGTTGCGGCTTCTTCAGCACGCTGAGGTTGGAGACGCGCCACTGCCCGTCGCGCGACTTCTCGAAGTCCGCCCGCACCGTCGCGGTGATGAACTTCAGCGTGTTCACATCGGAGCCGCGCTGGCCCTGCAGCGCCACCAGCATCGACGCCCGGTCCTGCGTCGCCGACAGCACCGCGCTGCTCACCGCGTAGTAGGTGTTCTTGGTCGCGCCCGCCTTCTGGACCGCCTGCTGCTGGGCGATCAACTGCGGCTTGTACGCATCGGTCGTCAGCGACTGCGCGTGGGAGAAGTCCTGTTGCAACGTGTCGACGTCGTAGCTCAGCATCTGCTCGACGATCCGAGGGCCTTGCGCCGCGATCTGCCCGCGGGCCGCGTCGACAGCCCTTGCCGGCCGGTACACCGCGAGATAGCCCAATCCGACACCCGCGGCGCACAACACCGTCGCCGCGATCAGCACCACCGCCGCCAACCGGCGGGTGTCGCGCTGCGGCGCGACGACCTTGTGCACCTCGGTGCCCAGCAGCAGATCGGCGAATGTCCGGCGGCGGCGATCCCACAGGGGCCACAGCCATCCGATGAACAACGCGGCGGTGTCCAGCAGATGTGCAAGGTCACGCAGCGCGAGTCGGCCAAGGCCGACGGGCGTGCCGTCGCGCGTGCGCACCGCGATACCGAAGACCGCCCGCCCCAGCGACCATCCGATCATCGTCGGCAACAACAGCCTGTTGATCGCCATCAGCATGAAAACCAGTACGGCCGCGCCGGTGAACACCCACCACAGCCAGCCCCGCTGCGGCGCGGGCAGCGTCAGCACCGCCATCGTCGCGATCACCGCGAGGCCCAACAGCACGTCGAGTGCGAACGCGCCGGCCCTCGCCAACCAGGACGCGGTCGGCACCTCGGGCACCGACTCGTCGGCAACCGTTTCTGGCGTCACATCGAGCACCGCCGTCACGAACCGACCTGATCCAGCCGGGCAATCTTGTACTTGCCTGCGTCCTGCGCCATCAGCACCCGCAGCCGGTAGCCCTGCTCCTGGTCTTTCGCATCACTGTTGGTCACCTTGACGCGCACGGCCACCAGCACGTCGATGGAACCGTCGGGGTTGTGCCGCTCCACCGCCGCGCGCATGTCCGACACCGACACCGTGACGCCGCCTGCCTGATACGCGTCCGCCAGGATGCTGCTGTACAACGGCGCCTGGACACCCCAGTCACCCGTCGCGCACTCGATGATCTTCGACTGGCTGGCGATCATGGCCGCTGTATCCGGCGCCTGGGTCGCCGCGATGCAGTCTTTCGCCGCCGCCACCGCGGCCGTCTCGGCACGGGCGATGGCCTCGCTGTCGTGGTGAGACCGCAACGCGAAATAGCCGCCGACACCGGCCCCCGCCGCCAGGATCAGCAGCGCGGCGCAGATGCCCGAAACCGTGCCGACGCCGAGGCGCGACGGCCGCCGTCCAGACTCAACGGCCTCATCGGCTGGTTCGGGTGTCTGGGGTTCGGTGCCTTGTTCGGTTTGGTCTTCCGTAGATACTGCTAACGACTCGTCCGGCTTTGCGTACGCATCATCAGGTGAAGCATCAGCATCGGTGGAGTTCAGCTGGCGGGTGCCAGCATCTCCTTCCATCCGTCGTCTCCTGGGTTATTCGAGTTGCTGACGTTGTACTTGACGCCGTCAGGTCCGACCACCTGCCCGCTTGTCGGGCTGTAGATCGCCGTCGCGCCGGGTGGCCCTGGTGCCGGAGTGTACGTACACGGGTTGGGTTGTTGTCCACTGCACGCCACGGAGCCCTGGCCGGGAGGGCTCAGCGGGTCGCTCGTCGGCGCCGACGCGCGCGCCGGCGGCGGCAGCTGATCCGCAGGCAGCGGATTCATCCCGTTGTTCACCGACGGCGCCGGCACCACGCTACGGCCGGGGTTGACGCCCTGGTCGCATCGCGCCGCCGGGGCCGGGCAGGACAGCACCTGGTTCGGGTCGCCGTACCACGGGTTGGTGCCCAGCGGAACGTACGGCTGGTTGCTGCGGCACTCCATCGGTGTCGCCGCACGCTTGCCTGGCACGTCCACACACGGGTAGTTGCGGGCGCCGCGAACGACGTTGCCCTGGTAGTCCTTTGGAATCTTGCAGTAGGTACCCGATGGCAGCGGCGTGAGGCTGGTGTCGGCGGGTGCTCGCCACTCCGAGGCGGGCAGGAAGCCGGTCAGACACGGCGGCGGCTGGTTGATCGACAGCGCCAGCGGCAGCTGGCCCACGTTGTCGAACAGCGTGCCCGCCTGGGCAACCGCGGCGCCCTGCGGCAGGATCACCAGGGTCTGCTCGAGTCCCTTGTGATAGCGCTTGAGCATGTCGATGACAACCGCGAGGTTCGCCAATGTCTGCGGCAGCGAGTCGCGCACCCCGTTGAACAGCTCGGCCGTTTGATCCAGCGTCGGCGCCGCATCCTGCAATCCGCTGCGCAGCGCCGCGTCCTGTTCGGCGGACTGCGCCGCGATGATGTTCAGGTTGCGCGCCCACTGCTCGATGTTGTCGCCGGAGTCGACCTGGCTCTGAAGGACCGGCGTCGAGTGTTCGATGATGTCCGTCGTTTGCGGCAGGTTGTCCTTGAAACCCTGCGCGATGTTGGTCGTCGAATCGACCAACCGTTGCAGCGCCGGGCCCAATCCGCCTACGGCGTTTGAGGTTTCGGTCAGCAGCGCGTCGATCTTCTCCTTGGGCAACACGGCAAGCCCTTGGTTGGCCGCGTCCAGCGCGGGCCCGACCTCACTGGGCACCTTGTTCGTCGACCGGTCGCCGACGTTCTGTCCCTCGCTCAGGTACTGGCCAGGGTTGCCCGTCGACACCAGGTCGAGGTACTGCTCACCGATCGCCGAAACCGAGTGCACGTTGGCGGTGGCGTCGGCCGGGATCTTGTAGCGGCTGTCGATGCTCATCTCGGCCCTTGCGCCGTTCTCGGTCGGGTCGACCGAGATCACCTTGCCGATCTGGGTGCCGCGATACGTCACGTTCGACGTCGCGTACAGACCGCCGGAGCGGGGCAGATCCGCGTAGAGCTTGTACTGGCCGATACCGAACGGCTGCAGCGACGGTATCCGCAGGTAGTACCAACCCAGTACAACCAGCGCGAGGATCGTCAGGATGGTGAACAGCACCAGCTGGAACTTGATGAACCGGGTCAGCACTGCTCACTCACCCCTTTCGACCAACGGACCGCCAGGCGCGTCGTGCGGGTTCGGGGTGAACCGCACATCCGGGATCATCGTCTCCGGATCGCGACCCCAAGCCTGCTCGAGTGCGCGCAGCATGCCCGAGACACCGGTGCCCGACAGCACGCCGTTGTCCAGCGCGGAGAAGGTGGCGTCGATCATCAGCGACACGTTCATGTAGTCGCCGCGAACCACCTTCGGCACGTTCTCGATCGAGAACGGCGCGGTGAGCATCAGCTTCAGCGCCCCGACCAGGTACGGCGACGCCCGACCCAGCTGCTTGAGCGGCCGCTGCAGGTTCTGCAGGTTGGTGTGCAGGTTCGCACTCGACGGCGCCAGCGCGTTGTCGGCGGCCACGCTGATCCGGCCCAGCGCCGTCACCGCATCGGCGAACAGATCCCGAGTGTCGGCGAAATGCTTGATCAGCGGCGGGAATTCGGTCAACACCCGGTCCAGCGTGTCGTTGCGTTGACCGACGATGTTCAGCAGCCGGTTCGTGGAATCGATGGCACGGGTGAGGTCCTCGCGCTGCGCGTTCAGCTCACCGGTGAAGGTGTCCAACCGGTTCAGGAACTCCCTGATCTGATCGGCCCGGCCGGTCAGCAGGTTGTTGATCTCCGTCTGGATGGTCTCCAGGTTCTGGATGCCGCCACCGCGCAGGATGGTGGCGATGCTCGCCAGCACCCGCTCGGTGGTCGGGAACGCCGAGCTGTTCTTCAGCGGAATCGTGTCGCCGTTCTTCAACAGCTGCGGCGACGGATCCGGCGGCGCGTCCAGCTGAACGTGCTGGCTGCCCAGCAGGCTGGTCTGGCCGATCTTGGCGAGCGTGTTGACCGGCAGCTTGACGTCGGGCTGCAGATCCAGGGTCAGCGTCGCGATCCAGTTCTTCAGCTCGATGGAGCGGACCCGGCCGACATAGACGTCGGCCACCCGGACCCGGCTGTTCACGTTGAGCGCCAACGTATCTGGCATCTGGACGTAGATCGTCGTCTTGTTCGAACCGGTGCCGGGGCCGCCAGGCAGCGGCACGTTCGCGATGCCCTTCCACGATCCGCACGAGCTCAGCACCAATGCGACCATGACGAGCGCCAGTGCGCGGCTGGCGATTCGGCGCAACTTAGACAACTTGGGCATGCTCATTGTCCTGCCTCAGCGGGTAGCGGCGGCCCTGCAGGAGCGGGTCCAGCCGGGGCGGCAGGTCCTGGACCGGGGCCAGGCCCGGACATCGGTGATGGCGCACCACCGGGATCGCCCGGGATCACGCCGGGAGCGGGTGCAGGCGGCGGGCCCGGCTGCGGATACCACGGCGGCGGCAGCGGGTTGTTCTGGTCGAACGCATTCGGCGGCCCTGGCAGGTTTCCGTCGCGGGTGGTGCCGAAGGCCGGCGGTGCGGTCGGGATCGGTGCGTCCGGTCCGCCCATCAGCTCGGAAAGCGACTCGGGCGTCAGCATGTTCGCGGTGAACGGCTGCACATCGACGCCCTGCATACCGGGCGCGGTGACCCAGCCCTGCTCGTGGTTGCCGTGCGAGAACAAGGTGTCGCGCGACCAGATGCCCGGCACGGTGGTGTCCTTGTAGCCCGGCGCAGGCTGCAGCCGCGGCTCGGAGTAGGCGATCTGCTTCGGCAGCGTCATCGCGCTGGCGAACTGGTTGACGCCGAACGGCGGGAAGTTGAATTTGATCGCATCCAGGATCGGCGCCAGGTATTGCGCGCACAGCTCCGCGGACTCCTGATAGCCCAGCCTGCTGCCTGCCTGGATGCCGCTGCAGATCAGCTGCATCGGGTTGGCGAAGTTGTTGATGGTCAGCAAGCCCATCACGCCGCCGGTGTTCGGCGACACGATGTTCATCAGGTTCGCGCCCAGAGTCGGGAACACGTGCAGCGCAGTCTCCAAGCCGTTCAACGAATCCGGTTGCAGGATCGCGTTCGTGACATCGGCCAGGTTGTTGATGTCGTGGGTGAGCACCTCGCCGTTCTTGCTGATGAACTGGCGGGTGGTCGTCAACAACTGGTTGAGGTCCTGCAGCGCGTCGGCCACCTCGCGGTTGGTGTTGGTGAACGAGTTGGTGAACGTCGCGAGATCGCTGTTCAGCTGCACGAACTGCCGGTCGTTCTGATACAGCGCGTTGACGAACAGCGCCAAACTCTTGATGACTCCGAAGAAGTCGCCGCGGCCCTCGTTCAGGGTGTAGAGCGCCTCGGACAGCCCGTTCAGGGTCTTGTTCAGCTGTTCACCCTTGCCGGCGAAACCGTTGGCCGCCGATTCGATGATGTCGCCGAACGGGCCCTTGGGCTGATCCGGTGTGGGGCCGAGATCGGTGAGGATTCGGTTGATGGAGTCACGCAGCTCGTCGTATTCGACAGGCACCTGGGTGCGGTCGATCGGAATGACCGCGTTGTTCTCCATCACCGGTCCGCCGGTGTACGGCGGGGACAGCTGAATGTTGCGCGACGCCACCAGGCTTGGGTTCAGGATCGACGCGGTGGCGTTGGCAGGAACCTTGAAGCTGTTGTCGTAGTGGAACGTCACCTTCATCTTGTCGCCGGCAGGCTCGATCGTGTCGATGGAGCCGACCTTGACGCCCATGATCTGCACCTTGTCGCCGGAATACAGCGCAAGGGTGTCTGGGAAGTAGGCGACGACGGTGTTGTTGGTCAGCCTCTTGTAGATGTTGTAACCGACGATGGCGGCCACCAGCGCCAGGATCAGAACGAGCGCACCGATGATCACCCCAGCGCGAGACACCCTCGGCATCTTCAGGTTTCGGACGTTGAAAATTGTCGACATCAGTTACACCCCCTATTCCTGTGAGCCTGGTGGGAGGTACGGCGGATTTCCTGGCAACGGCGGGGTGCCTGCCGGGCCGGCGTCGGGGCCAGGCCCCGGTGGTGGCGGCGGACCTGTCAGGGCAGGCGGCAGCGGCGCGATGCCCGGCGTGAAGTCGGGTCCTTCGGGAGGCAGCGGACCCACCGGCACCGTGCGCGCGTTGGGCGGCGCAGGCGGCAGCGGAACAGCCACACCCGGCATGTCCGGTGGCATCTGACCCGGGATGGCCGCGGCGGGCACACCGGGCGTGAAGCCGGGGCCGTTCGGGTTCGGGTTCGACGTGGCGACATCCGGCGGACCGTATTCGGGACCGCCGAACGGACCGGTCGTCAGGTGCGAGCACGGCAGCGGATCACCGGGCCGAGGCAGCAGATCCGGTGGCGGCGTGTACGAGCACGGCGAGCCCTTGAGCACCGCGGGTCCGGGATGATCCGGCGTGCCCTCGATGGGGGTCGGTGCAGGCGCAGGCGCACCGTTCGGGAAGCGCTGCCCGTTCGGATCCGGGAATTGGTACGACGGCAGACCCGCGTCACCCCAGAACTTCTCGGGGTCGATGCCGCGCTTCTTGAACGCCGCGTCGACGAACGGCTGCAGGATCTGGTACGGCAACAGGTTGACCAGCATGACCTTGAAGTACGGGCCCGAGGCCACCGCTTCACCAAGCGACGCAACGAATTTCGCGACTGTCGTCAGCGTCTGCATCAGGTCGCCCCTGCGGTCCTTCAGCACGTCGCTGATGGTGCGCAACTGCTCGAGTACGTGGTTGAGGTTCGGGTTGTCGTCGATGAAGCCCTTCACCTGGTCGGAGAAGGACGACACCCGCTCCAGCAGCATGCTGACGGCGTACTGACGCTCGTTGATCGCGGCAAGCAGTGACTGTGCGTTGACCAGAAGCTTGTTCACCTGCTCGCTGCGGGTGCCCAGAATGCCCGCGATCTTGTTGGCATTGGCCAGCAGTTGCTTGATCTGGTCGTCGCGCTTGCCGATGGTGTCGGAGAACCGGGCCACCCCGTCGAGCGCGGCGCTCAAATGCGGGTAGGTCTGGTCGATGGTCTCGGACAACACGTTCAGCGACCGCTTCACGGTCTGGGTGTCCCAGCCGGACGCCGCCTTCGTCACGTCGAAGAACGCGTCGTAGATCTGATACGGCGTGGTGGTCTGTCCCAGCGGGAGAACCCCATTGGGCCGCAACGGATCCTTCCCGCGCGGCTCGAGTTCGATGTTGCGCCGGCCCAGGATGGTGTCGGTGCGGATGGACGCGCGGGTCTCCTTGCCTATCTGGGTCCCGCCGAGCGAGTAGCCGATGACGACCTTGTCGCCGTCGATGGCCATGGAGCGCACATCTCCGACGTCGACGCCTGCGATGCGGACCTTGTCGCCCTTGTTGAGGCCGCCGGTGTCGGAGAACTGGGCGTAGTAGGTCGGCGTCGCGAACAGCATCGGCACACTGGCGAAGCTCTGCCCAACGCCGATGACGATGACCAGGATGATGATGCCCATCAACCCGTTTCGAACGCGGTTCGAACCCTCGAGTGTCCTCATTGCGGCGTGCACCTACCCGAGGGCTGCGTGGTGAGCTTGACCGTTCGGACCGGGCCGCCCGGCTGCAAACCGTTGAGTTTCAACGAGATATCGCAGGCGTAGAAGTTGAAGAAGTCGCCATAGATGCCACCGGCACGGCCGATGATGTTGAACGCCGTTGGCAGCCTGACAAGGATGTCGTTGAGCTGATCCTTCTGATCCACGAGCGGCTGCTGTACCCCTTCGAGATAACCGACTGTGCTCTGCAGCAGCGGCCGGTTGTCGGCCAGCAGATCGCCGATCGTGCCCGCTGCATCACTGATGTTGGCGACCGAGCTCGCGATCGGGTCCTCGCGGTCTTTCAGTCCGGTGATGAGCTTCTCGAAATCGACGAGGGTCTGGTCGAACTGCTGCTGATGCTTGACCGTGGTGTCGAGCACGGTGTTCAGGTTCTTGATCACCTCGCCGATCGCCTGGTCCTTGTCCGCCAGTGCCGACGTCAATGACGCGGTCTGGTCGAGGATGTCGTTGATCGTGCCGCCCTGGCCCTGGAAGACCGTGATGATCGACTGGGCGATGTTGTTGACCTTGTCTGGGTCGAGTGCGCGGAACACCGGCCGGAATCCGCCGATCAAAGCATCGAGATCCAGCGCGGGTTGGGTGTGCTCGATCGGGATGGTGCCGCCTGAGGGCAGCCGCTTGTCGCTGTCGCCGCGCTTGAGTTCCATGTACCGGTCGCCGATCAGGTTCAGGTACCGGATCGAAGCGGTGGTCCCGTCGAAAAGCTGCAGCGAGCGATCGACACTGAAGTGGATCTTCACCTGCGATCCACCGTCGACGAGTTCGACCTCGTTGACCTTGCCGACCTCGACGCCGGAGGCACGGACGAACTGGCCGGCCCGCAACCCGCTGGCGTTGGAGAAGATCGCCGTATAGCCGGTGGTGCGGTCGAACCGCATCTGACCGAACACCACGATGATGATCGCGGTGAACATCAGCAGCACCAGTGCGAAGATGCCGAGCTTTATAGCTGTGCCACGGATACTCATGGGTTGATCGTGTTCTCCCCGATCTGGCGACCCCACACGTACTCGATCAGGATCGGCTGGCCGAGTTCGAAGTGGTTGTACGGCGCGATGGAGGCACCGGTGTCCATCACCAGATACGGTGCCGGCCACAGGTCACGCGTAATCGGCTGCCAGCAGCCGGGCCTACCCTCCGGGCCACCCCTTGCGTTCACCCGCGGGAGGTTATCGGGGTAGACGTACGGGTTACCGGCGCCCATGGGTTCGGACAGCGTCCGCAGTGAATACCCGTTGCCGCCAAGGGAAGCCGCGACCTTGGGCTCGACGTCGTGGAAGTTGCGGATCGTGCAGAACAGCGCGGGGCTGTAGGTATCGAGCAACTGTGAGGTGGGCACCAGGTCCTCGGTGCCACGCACCAGATACGGTCCGCCGCGTTCGAAGATGTCGCCGCCGGTGTTGCCGAAACCGACTGCGGCCATCAACGCCTGGTCGATGTTGCCCTGCTGCTCGTTGAGCGTGCGCGCGGTGGTGACCGCGTTGTTCAGCCCGTCGAACAGATCCGGCGCTGCGTTGGCGTACGTGTCGCCCAGATCGGCCAACAACTTGTTGTCCCGCCGGATCTGGGGCATCAGCGGATTGACCTCAGCCAGAATCTCGTTGCCGTTGACTATCGACTGGCCGAACCGGTCACCGAGCCCGTTGAGGGCTTCCGCGGTCGCCGACAAGGTCTGGTTCAGCTTGATCGGGTCGACCTGCTGCGACACATCGACGACCGTCTCGAACAGGGTGTTGAACTCGGTGGTCACCGACGTCACGTCGATGACGTCCTTGGGCGTGATGCGTTGCGCGTCAGGGTTCTTCGGCGACGAGAACGAGATGTACTTGTTGCCGAACACCGTGGTGGCACTGATGTCGGCGTTCACGTTCTTCGGGATGTACTTGAAGTACTTGGGATCCACCTTCAGGGTGATCTTCGCGCGTGGCTCGTCACCGACGGTGACCTCCTGGACACTGCCGACACGGCCGATCTCGACGCCGTTGTAGGTGACCTTCGCACCGGGATCCATCGAAAGGCCCGCGCGCGCCGAGATCATCGTCAGGTCTTGGCGATCCAATTGATAGCCACGGAACAGCGCGTAAACACCGACGATCACACCGATCATCAGCAGCGCCAGGATCAACCCGGCCAGCTTGTACGGTGGTTCGCGTTTCGTGTTCAACGGTGCGGTCATTGGCTACACCGTCAGGTTGAAGTTCGGGTCGACGCCGTAGAGCGCCAACGAAGCGAACAGGACCACACAGACGATCGCGACCAACGAGGCGCGCATCGACCGGCCGACGGCTTCGCCGACGCCCACCGGTCCGCCACTGGCGAAGTAGCCGTAGTAGCAGTGGTTGAGCATCACGATGACCGAGATGATGACCGCCTGCACGAACGACCAGAACACGTCGTCGGCCCGCAGGAACGTGCGGAAGTAATGCTCGTAGGTGCCGATCGACTGGCCGTAGAAGAAGGTCGTGGTCACCTGTGCGGACAGGAAGCTCATGATGATCGCCATCGCGTACAGCGGGATGATCACGATGAAGCCTGCGACGATGCGCGTCGACACCAGGTAGGAGATGGACTTGATGCCCATCACCTCGAGCGCGTCGATCTCCTCGCTGATTCGCATGGCACCCAACTCGGCGGTGGCGCCTGCGCCGACGGTGGCCGCGAGCGCCTGGCCGGCAACGACGGGCGCGGCGATGCGCACGTTGATCAGCGCGGCGAAGAATCCGGTGAACGCCTCGACGCCGATGTTGCCCAGCGAGGCGAAGCCCTGGATCGCGACCAGTGAGGAGCCGGACAGTGTCACGAAGCCGACGATGGCGACCGTGCCGCCGATGACGGCCATGGCGCCGGTGCCCATGCCGATCTCGGCGATCAGCCGCAGCATCTCCTTGCGGTAGTACCGCATCGCATGGCCGATCGAGCCGACGGCCGTGACGACGAACCACGCGACGTGGCCGACGCTGTCGAGGAACCGTGTCGGTGCGCCGACCACTCCCTCGACACGAGCGAATCCCTGCGGGAATCGAGAACGCAGGACTTGGGATGTCGACATGTCAGCGCCCCGTTCCGAACCGGACACCAATCGTGGTCAGCACCACGTTGACTGCGAAGAGCGCGATGACGCACAACACCAGCGTCTCGTTGACCGCGGTGCCGACGCCCTTGGCGCCGCCCGCCACCGTCAGGCCGCGGTAGCAGCCGACCAGACCGGCGATCAGACCGAAGGTGCCTGCCTTGATGATGGAGATCAACACCTCGGGCAGCCCGGTGATGAGGGTCAGCGTCGAGACGTAAGCGCCTGCCGAGACGTTCTGTAGATACACGCCAAAGATGAAGCCGCCGACCAGACCGACGGTGATCACCGCGCCGTTGAGCAACACGGCGACGAACGTCGATGCGACCACGCGAGGGACGACGAGGCGGTGGATCGGGTCGATGCCGAGCACCTCGAGCGCGTCGATCTCCTCGCGGATGGTGCGGGCGCCGAGGTCGGCACAGATGGCCGTCGACCCCGCGCCTGCCACCACCAGCACGGTGACCAACGGGCCCAGCTGGGTGACAGCGCCGATCGCGGCACCGGCGCCGGAGATGTCGGCAGCGCCGAACTCCGTGAGCAGGATGTTCAACGTGAAGATGAGGAGCACGGTCAGCGGGATGGACACCGCAAGGGTGGGCAGGAACGCCACCCGCATGAGGAACCAGCTCTGAAGGATGAACTCGCGCCACTGAAAAGGCGGCCTGAACAATGCCTTGCCGGTGAGCACGCACATGCGCACGAAGCCGCCGACAGCGGTGAGGCCCGGCCTGACTTGATCGCGGACGTAATCAACCACGCCGGGCGAAGCCGTCATCGGTGGCCACCCACGACGAAACCGCGACTGCCGTGGCGCAGCGGCAGGACCTGTCGCACGCCCCCTCCTTGCCCCAACCCCGTGTGAGTGACCGGCGTCTCCCTACTCGCGAGTAGTAAGACAGACCACAGGACTGTACCCGATGCTGTACCGCGAGTGCACCGCATCGGCAGGATTGTGCCCTTAACCGTTAGCAAATCCTCCCCCGTCCTTTAATTGTCTTGTGCCGCAGCAGAAACCGTTGGCGGAGTAGAACTTTCGCCAGCGTCAATCAAATTGCTCACGCCGAAACGCGCTCGCAGTTCCGTTTTCAGGACTTTGCCAGCCGGGTTGCGCGGCAGTGCGTCGACGATCTCGAGCGCCTTCGGATGTTTGTACCGCGCCAGCCGTTCGGTGAGGAATTGATCGAGATCGGCGAGGTCAAGATCGGTGTGTATGGCAGCGACCGCTACAGGCACCTCGCCCCACTTCTCGTCGGGCCTGCCGATCACTGCCACCTCGACGATGGCGGGATGGGCGGCCAGGGCGTTCTCGACCTCGGCGCAGTAGATGTTCTCGCCGCCGGAGATGATCATGTCCTTCTTGCGGTCGACGACCCAGACGTAGCCTTCCTCGTCCTGCCGGACCAGGTCACCGGAGTGGAACCAACCACCCGCGAATGCCTCGGCGGTGGCCTTCGGGTTGTTCCAATAGCCGGCCATCAGCGTGGGAGCGCGGTACACAATCTCTCCTACGTCGCCGACGGCCACATCGTTCATGTTTTCGTCGACAACGCGCGCGGCCACCGTGGGGATCACCTTGCCGACCGAGCCGAGCTTGCGAATTGCGTCCTGCGCCAACAACATACAAGTCACTGGTGACATCTCGGTCTGCCCGAACGCCGCGTAGATCTGCGTGCCGGGGAAGGTGTCGGCCATTTCACGCAGCAGTGTGTCAGACGCCGGTGCGGCGCCCCACGACAGCACCCGCAGTGCCAGCTTGCGCGGGTTGGTGCGCTGCTCGGCGACCACCGCCTGCCATTGCGCGGGCACCAGGAACATGGTCGTGACCTGTTCGGCCTCGAGCACGTCGAGCAGGTGGGCCGGGTTGAATGCGCCCAGCGGATAGATGACGGTGGTCAGCCCGAGCTGCAGCGGGGTGATCGTGTTGCCGATCCCTGCGATATGGAAAAGGGGCACCCCGATGAAGCCGACGTCGTTGTTGACGTCGGCCGCGATGGTGAACAGGTTGGTCATCGCCTGACCGGAGATGTTCGTGTGGGTGAGCACTGCGCCCTTGGGCCTGCCCGTGGTGCCCGAGGTGTACATGATCAGCGCGGGCGAGTCGTTGGGAATGTCGACCGGCTCCGGCTCATCACCGGGCTCCGCGATCAGGTCGTCGTAGCCGATCACTGGAGAATCGCCGGACTCGGTGCCCCCACCTGCGACGATCACGGTCTGCAGGGTCGAATCGAGTGCCCGCACGGCGGTCGCCACGTTGGCCAGCACGGCCTCGGTGATCACCACCCTGGCCTGGCAGTCGCTGACCAGGAAGGCGATCTCGGGCGGGGTCATCCGGAAGTTGACGGGCACCGCGATGGCGCCGAGCTTGTTGGCGGCCAGGAACGACTCGACGAACTCGGTGCGGTTGAGCATCAGGATCAGCACCCGATCACCGAAGCCGACGCCGCGCCTGCTCAGCGCGCCGGCCAGCGCGGTCACCCGACCGTCGAGCTCACCCCACGTGGTGGTGTGGCCGAGGAATCGCAGCGCCGTCGCGTCGGGCTGCATCAGCGCGTGCCGTGTCAGCTGGTTGACCCAGTTCTGCCGGCGCGCCAGATACGGCTGCTCGGTCAGTGACGGCTCGGCGGTCAACAGCTGGTGCTCCCTCGGGCGGTGGGTTGCGCGGTGTTGATATTTGATCAAACATTGTGTTGCGGTGGTCACACTATGGCCTCGGCGGCGCGGGGACAACCCCACGCCCGACAACTGGAGACAGCCATGAACGCACCGGTCAGGCCCCGCGCGCCGCGGCGCAGGGCGGTCCGGCGCGAGCAACTGTCCGACGAGGTCGCGGCCCGTTTGCGCACCGACATCATGACCGGCACGCTGCGGCCGGGGACGTTCATCAGGCTCGATGAGACGGCCGCTGCGCTAGGGGTCAGCATCACGCCGGTGCGGGAGGCGCTGCGCACCCTGCGGGGCGAGGGCATGGTGCAGTTGGAGCCACATCGAGGGCATGTGGTGGTACCGCTGACCCGCGGCGACATCGAGGACATCTTCTGGCTGCAGGCCACCATCGCCAAGGAACTGGCTGCGACGGCGGCCGAACGGATCACCGACGCGGAGATCGAGGAGCTGGAACGGCTCAACGACGCGTTGGCCGCCACCGTCGAGCGGGGCGTCGCCGAGGAGGTGGTCGCGGCGGAGTTCGCGTTCCACCGGGCGTTCAACCGGTCGACGGGCCGGATCAAGCTGGCGTGGTTCCTGTTGCACGTCGCGCGGTATCTGCCAGGGCAGATCTACGCCAGCGACGCCGAATGGGGCGCAGCGGCAGTCGCGGGTCATCGTGAGCTGATCGCGGCGTTGCGCCGCCACGACGTCGACACCGTCGTCCGCTTGACCAGCGGGGAGTTCAGCGACGCCGCGCAGCGACTGGTTGCCCGGCTCGACGAGATCCGACTGTGGAGCTAACGCACGTCGAGGGCTAGGAGCTTGCGGACAGCTGCTCGGCGCGCGTCTTGAGATTCTCCGACAGGTAGTCGAGGGTGTCGCCGATCGCCTTCTTCACCATCATCGCCGGGATCGGCAGTTTGGTCTCGACGTCGAAGTCGACGGTCAATAGAGAGGTCGGCCCCATCGACACCACCGAGAACCGCTGCTCCTGCTTCTCGAAGAACTCGCCCTGCTGCAGCACGGTATAAATCTGGCTCTCCGCGGGGTAGTACACGGCGGTGATGAACGTGCCCGACTGGCCCTGCACCACCACGTCGAGACGAAGCTGGCTCGGCCTGCCGTCCTCGTACCGGGCCAGCACCCAGCAGCCCTTTATCTCCTCGTTCCACTCCGGGTACGACTCGAAATCGGCGACGATCGCCATGATCGATTCTGCGGGCGCGGCGACTTCAACTGTCTTGCTTACGAGCGGCATCCGGCGAGCATATCGATTCGAGCAGCGACCGAATCGCCCCCGGGATCGGAACCGGCCGCCTGCTGTCCCTGTCGACGTACACATGCACCCAGTGCCCCACTGCCGCCAGCGGACGATCGGCCTGGAAGAGCGCCAATCGATACGTCACGCTGCTGTTTCCGAGCCGAGCCACGGCAAGTCCGACCACGAGTGGATCGGGGAACTTCAACTCCGAGAAGTATTTACACCCCGACTCCGCGACCACCCCGAGCCACGGCACCGTCAACGGATCGAGCCCGCACGTCGTATTGATCCACCCGTTGATCGCGGTGTCGAACAACTCGTAGTACACCGCGTTGTTGAGGTGGCCGAACATGTCGTTGTCCGTCCACCTCGTCAGCACCGGCCAGTGCACCGGGAAATCCCGGCTGGTGAGCGATTGCTCGCTTGTCATGGCAGCAGTCTTTCAGTCACGGCAGGCTGGTCACCATGAGGATCCGCGGCGCCGTGCTCGAAGAAATTTCCAGGCCGCGGCCGTACACAGAATCGCGGCCGCTGTCCGTCGGCGAGCTCGAGCTCGCGCCGCCCGGCGACTCCGAGCTGCTGGTCCGCATCGAAACCGCGGGCCTGTGCCATTCCGATCTGTCGGTGGTCGACGGCAACCGGGTGCGACCGGTACCGATGCTGCTCGGGCACGAAGCGGCGGGCATCGTCGAACAGATCGGGTCCGCAGTCACCGACGTCGCCGTCGGTCAGCGCATCGTGATGACGTTCCTGCCCCGGTGTGGCCAGTGCCCCGCGTGCGCCACCAACGGGCTGACGCCGTGCGAACCGGGCAGCGCCGCCAACGCCGTCGGCACCCTGATGGCCGGTGAGCGCCGGCTGTCGCGCGACGGCCAACCGGTGCACCACCATCTCGGGGTGTCCGGCTTCGCCACCTACGCCGTCGTCGACCGTCGCTCCGTCGTGCCGGTTCCTGCCGATGTGCCCCCCACGGTCGCCTCGCTGCTCGGCTGCGCCGTGCTGACCGGCGGCGGGGCTGTCATCAACGCCGGGCGGCCGCAGCCCGGCCAGACCGTCGTCGTCGTCGGCCTCGGCGGTGTCGGCATGGCCGCGGTGCTCACCGCGCTCGCCCACGACGACGTCACGGTGATCGGCGTCGACCAACTCGCCGACAAACTCGCGCTGGCCAGGTCCATGGGCGCACACGAGGCGTACACACCCGACGAGGC
This sequence comes from Mycobacterium sp., assembly GCA_035492865.1. GTDB lineage: Bacteria > Actinomycetota > Actinomycetes > Mycobacteriales > Mycobacteriaceae > Mycobacterium. Next base: position 19,957 of record DATJIX010000266.1, read on the forward strand.
GCGTGACCGTGGCATCAAGGGCGCGGCCGTGATCGAGGCGGCGGGTCACCCGCTGGCCCTGCAGACCGCGATCGACCTGACCGCGCCGGGCGGTCGCACGGTCACCGTGGGGCTGCCGCCACCCGATGCACGAATCACCTTGTCGCCGTTGGGTTTTGTCGCCGAAGGTCGGTCGCTGATCGGCAGCTACCTCGGCTCCGCGGTGCCGTCGCACGACATCCCGCACTTCGTCGGGCTGTGGCGGGCCGGCCGGCTGCCTGTCGAAAAGCTGGTGTCGTCGACGATCACGCTCGACGAGATCAACGCGGGCATGGACCAACTCGCCGACGGGCACGCGGTCCGGCAGCTGATCAGCTTCGACTAGACACCGCGCCCGACGTCGCGATGTCGGCGCGACGCAACTCCGAGGCGACGAGCGCGCGCAGCCGACGGCCGACCTCGAACTGCTTACCGGGCAGCGTGCGCGCCACCATGCGCAGATTCACGGTGTCGACCTCGATGCTCTCCACACCCATCAGTGACGGCTCGTCGAGCAACAGCTCCGGCAGGCCGTCATCCTGCATGGCAGCCCTTGCGACGCCGTCCAGGACGTCGTTCACCCGGTTGAGGTCGGCCGAGGTGGGCACCGGCACATCAACCACCGCGCGCGCCCAATCCTTCGACATGTTCAGCGCCTTGACGATCTGACCGTTGGGGACGGTGTACATCTCGCCGTCGCCGGTGCGCAGTTTGGTGACGCGCAGTGTGACGTCTTCGACGGTGCCGACGGCGGTGCCGCCGGAATTGACCGTCAGCTCGACGACGTCACCGAAGCCGTACTGCTTCTCGGTGATGATGAAGAAGCCGCTGAGCAGATCCTGGACGATGCGCTGCGCGCCGAAACCCAGCGCCGCGCCCAGCACCGCGGCGGGCGCCACAAGCGAACCGACCGGCAGGCCAAGCTGATTGGCGACATCGACGGAGACGACGACATAGAGCAGAGCGATCGCCACCGATGAGATGACAGAGGCGACCGCCTGGCCGTGCTTGACGGCCTCCGATCGCACCGTCGCATCGTGGTCGTCGCGCCTGGTCAGTCGTTGGCTGATTCGCCCGGCGATCCATCTGATCAGCCGCGTCGCGATGACGGCGAAGAGCACCACGAGGACGACGTGCAGGCCCTTGGTCAGGAGCCACTGGCTGAGATCGTGAAGTGTTGTAGGCATACCCGCGGACGGCTTCCCACTCCGCAGGGGGCTTCAAACACGTAACGCCATCAGAACCAGCTATCGCGCATCTCCAGGGTGGTGCGATCGAGGCTTTCCAGCAGATCCAGTTGCGACGCCGTTTTCGGCAGCTCGTAGCGGAAGAAATACCGCGCGGCCTGCCGCTTGCCGTCGTAGAAGTCCCCGGTGCGTCCATTGGCCGCGAGCAGCTGCTCCAGCCACATCCAGGCGACGACGATGTGTCCGAAGGCTTCCAGGTAGACGACGCTGTTGGCCAGCGCGGCGTCCAGGTCGCCCGAGCCGAACATCGCGGTGGTGACGCCGACCAGGCGCTGCCACGACGCATCGAGCCGCGCGCCCAGCTCAGCCGCCTCAGCGCCCGCGGCGCCGGCCGTCGCGATCGTCCCCGCGATCGCCTCGCCCACCGCCGCCAGACTGGCACCGCCACGTTGAGTTACCTTGCGGCCCAACAGGTCCAGGCTCTGGATGCCGTGCGTGCCCTCGTGGATCGGGTTGAGCCGGTTGTCGCGGTAGTGCTGTTCGACGTCGTATTCGCGGGTATAGCCGTATCCGCCGTGCACCTGGATGGCCAGGCTGTTGGCCTCCAGACACCATTGCGACGGCCAGCTCTTGCCGACCGGCGTGAGGATGTCGAGAAGCAGGCCGAGCGAATCCCGTTCCTCGTCGGATTCGGCGCTGTGCGCCAGGTCGACGAGCTTGGCGCAGTACAGCAGCAACGCCATGCCTCCTTCGACATAGGCCTTCTGCGCCAACAGCATTCGCTTGACATCGGCGTGCTCGATGATCGGCACCTGCGGCGTCGACGGGTCCTTGGCCAGCACGGGGCGACCCTGCGGCCGTTCGCGCGCGTACTCCACCGACTTGAGGTAGCCGGTGTAACCCAGCGACACTGCGCCCATCCCGACGCCGAGGCGCGCCTCGTTCATCATCGTGAACATGTACGCCAGGCCGCGGTGCGGTTCGCCGACGAGATAGCCGGTGGCGCCGTCGAAACTCAGCACGGTGTTGGTGATCCCGCGCTGACCCATCTTGTGGTTCAACCCTGCTAGAACGACATTGTTACGTTCGCCCACCGAACCGTCCGAGTTGACAAGGAATTTGGGCACGATGAACAGCGAGATGCCCTTTGTGCCTGGCGGACCGCCGGGGATCTTGGCGAGCACCAGGTTGACGATGTTCTCGGTCAACTCGTGTTCGGCCCCTGAGATCCACATCTTGGATCCGAACAGCCGATAGGTGCCGTCGTCCTGGGGCTCGGCGCGGGTCAGGATATCGGCCAGCGACGAACCGGCCTGGGTCTCCGACAGCGCCATCGTTCCGGAGAAGCGTCCGGTCAACATCGGCTTGAGGTAGGCCTCGATCTGCTCGGGCGTGCCGAACTTGGCGAGCAGGTTGGCGTTGGCCATCGTCAGCATCAGGTAGCCGGTGGTGCTGACGTTGGCCGCGGAGAACCAGGCGAAGCCGGCTTCGGCGATGGTGGCGGGTAATTGCGCGCCACCGAGGTTCTGGTCCATCGCCATGCCGAGCAGGTCGGCGGCCGCGAACGCGTCCCACGCCTCCTTGACCTCGTCGATGACCGTCACCTTGGCGCCGTCGAAGCGCGGTTCGTTCGCGTCGCTCTTCTTGTTGTGCGGCGCGAAGTACCGGGTGGCCAACTGTTCGCACAGGTCCAAGACGCCGTCGAACGTTTCCCGCGAGTGCTCGGCGAACCGCTCGCGCTTGGTCAGTTCGTCGACGCACAGCCATTCGTAGAGCAGAAAGTCGAGATCGCGGCGCGACAGCAGAGTGGACTTCACGACTTCATCTTGGCACCGGGACCGTCGTACACTACGTTTAGTTCGTACTTAACGTTCTGTGTGGAGGTGCCATGTCGCCGGAAGAGGCCGAGTTCGTCGACCGGTTCGGGTTGTTCATGGAGATGCTCGGCGGCCCGCGCACCATGGGCCGCGTCTACGGCTGGCTGCTGATCTGCGACCCGCCGCAGCAATCGTTGACCGAGTTGGCGCAGGCGCTTTCGGTCAGCAAGGCATCGGTCAGCACTGTCGCCCGCCAGCTTGCGCAGGGCGGGATGATCGAGCGGTTGCCGAGTGCCGGCCGTCAGCACCTGTACCGGGTCACTCCCGGCGGGTTCGCCAGCGTGCTCGGGACGCAGCTGTCATTGATGAAGCTCGGCATCGACGCCGCCGACTTCGGGCTTGCGTTGCTCGATGACTCACGCGCCGAACAGCGCGAGCGCCTCGAGGACTTCCGCGACTTCTGCGAGTTCTCCGCACGGGACTACCGCGACGAGTTGATGCAGCGGTGGCTCGACTACCGCGCAGGGAGGAAAAACCGATGACGACGACCAAAATCGACTTCACCGCCGTGGGCTGGCGCTCGGTCGAGTGGACGAACCTGGTCACCCTCTACCTGCGGGCATACGAAAGCCGTTCGCCGCAACCGGTTTTGGGCGATACCGCCGCGGCGGAGGCGGTGGACCGGATCGACTACGACTGGGCTCGCATGCGCCGCGCCGCCCAGCCGTGGTCGAACCAATACATGGTGGCGCTGCGGGCCAAGAAGCTCGACGACTGGGCGTCCGATTTCCTGACACGTCACCCGGATGCCGTCGTACTGCACCTCGGCTGTGGGCTGGACACCCGGGCGTTCCGAATCAACCCTCCCCCGACCGTGGGTTGGTTCGACCTCGATCAGCCCGGCGTCATCGAGCTGAGGCGAAGGCTCTACGACGAGTCCGACACCTACAAGATGATCGGCGCGTCGGTGACCGATCCCGGTTGGCCCGATCAGATCCCGAGCGGCCGACCGACGCTGGTCGTCGCCGAAGGGCTTCTGATGTACATCACCGAGCGTGAAGTCCGGGAGCTGCTGGCCCGCCTGACCAACCGATTCGCCAACGGCGAAATGCTTTTCGACACGCTGCCGCCGTCGGGCCCGCGGCTGTCGAAGGTCTTCACCCACGGCATCGTGAAGTGGGGCATCAGCGATGCCCGCGAGATCGAAACGTGGAACGTGGGATTGCGATTCGTCGAGCAGGCTCCCGCCATCGCGGGCTACCGGGACATCCCGCACCCGCCGCAGCGCCTGCTGTACCGGCTGGTGCACGCGACGCCGATGCGCAACTACGACGTGGTCAACCGCTTCACGTTCTGAGTCAGCCGCGGCGGGCCGCCTCGATCGCCGCACGCTGGTGGTCCGACAGCGGCTTGCACGCTTCGCGCAACGTCACCCCTGATGCGCGCGCGGCGCGCGGCAGGAGCCATTCGAAGACCATGTCCTGGCGTTTGCGCCCGGTGTCGCGCAGCACCCAACCGATCGCCTTGCGGATGAAGAACTCCTTCTCGTCCAACATCGCGTCGGCGTATCTGCCGAACCGGTCGAAGTCGCCTCCGCCCCTGCGCAGCGGGACGAGCAACGCCAACAGCGCCGAACGACGGATCCAGAAGTCGTCGTCGACAGCCCACCGGTCCAGCACCGCCGCGGCGGCAGGCGCGCGCTCGACGAGCGAGCCGACAACCGAGCCCGCGAGCCCGTCGACCAGTGCCCACGTTCGGGATTCCCGCAGCAGCCGCTCGAGCAGCACCATGTCGGTCGGCACGAGTCGGTCGGCGTAGGCGGCCAACAGCTCCACCGCAACCATGCGGCGTTCGTGCACCGGCGCACTCCACAGCGCTTGCACCACGTCGGCCAGCTCGTCGTGTGCCAGGTCGGCATGGAGCTTGCGCACACCCTTGGCGACCGCCCGGATCGCGGGCACCGGCACGCCGTAGTGCTCGAGTTCGCTCTTGAGGTAGGCCTTCTCGTGTTCGGCCCGGCCCGGCACCACCCGCGCCTGTAGGTCCCTATCGACCTCTGCGACCAGCCGGGCTGTCTCAGCGCGTCGGAAGTTGGCCGGCATCCACGCCAAGCGGGGACTCGACGCGCACCGTCTCGTCGCGAATCAGGCCACGCAACAATGCGGTGCTGAATTCCTCGGCGATTTCCTGCGCGGTGCGCCTGCCCTGCGGCCGCAGCCAGCGATACGAGCCAAGCGTCATCCCGATGTAGCCCAGCGCCAGCACATGTGAGTCACAGTCGTAGAACTCGCCGCTGGCGATGCCGCGGTCGATGACGTCGCGCACGTGCTCGTAGACCTGGGTCTCCTTCTCGCGGATGTAGGCGACCTGGTCCTCGGTGAACCACTCGGTGATGTACGGCCCCTCCTGGAAGTACACCGCCGCGCGCTCGATGTTGCCCGCGATGCCGACCAGCAGCCGCCGGGTGAAGTGGTAGATGGTCTCGCGCGCCGACGCCGTCGGGTCGTCGTGCAGCGCGTCGACCGTGAAGTCGGCAGCACCCTTGTAGATGTCGTAGAGGATCAGCGACTTACTGGCGTAGTAGTGATACACCGTCGCCTTGTTCAGGCCCACCGCGTCGGCGACGTCATCCATCCGTGTGCCGTGATACCCCCGCGCGGCGAACAGCTTGGTCGCGACGGTCAACAACTCCTCGCGGCGGGTCATCCCATTGGGGGTGGATTCGGACATGGCGACTCACTATATGCAGGCCCCGACGGCGTCGGGGCGTCAATCAACTGGTTGGCCAGTTTAGGTCCTCGCTCTGTCGCGACCACCCATCCGGGTCTAGACTTCAGCGAGAACCAGCCGCTACGCGAGAGGTGATGACGTGGATCCGAACCCGGACTATGACGCGAGCGACGAAATCGAATACGGCGCCAACTGGTTCGCGTGGATCCTCCGCGGCGTGTACCCGCCACCGGCCTATCCCCCGGTCTAAGCCCTAAGCCGCAGCTGCCTTCACCGCGCGCCCGACTTCAGCGCGCAACTCGCCGTACTCCGCTGAGCGACGTAATTCGTCGGGGTCGATGCCTGTCCGCGGCAGGTCGACCGGCAGATCCAGCGCCACCTGACCGGGTCGCCGTGTCAGCACCACGATCCGCGAACCAAGAAACGCGGCCTCGTCGGCGCTGTGCGTGACGAACACTGTGGTGCGCCCCGACTCCGCGCTGACCTGACGGACGTCCTCCTGCAGCCGCTCGCGGGTGAGCGCGTCGAGCGCCGCGAACGGCTCGTCGAGAAGGAACAGCGGCGTCTCGGCGGCCAGCGCCCGCGCGATCGCGACACGCTGCTGTTGTCCGCCGCTGATCTCCCAGATCTTGCGATCGGCGGTGCCCTCCAGGCCGACACGCGACAGCAGCTGATCGCGACGTTCGGCACGTCGCTCGCGGGGCACCTTGGCGTACTTCAGCGCCAGGTCGACATTGCCGCCGACGGTGCGCCACGGGAACAGCCGCGGCTGCTGGAACACCACGCCTGCGGTCACGCCGGGCGTGGGCGCAGTGCCGGATATCTGCACCGAGCCCTCGCTCGGCGATTCGAAGCCGGCCAGCAGCCGCAGCAGCGTGCTCTTGCCGCACCCGGACGCGCCGACCAGGACCAGAAACGATCCTGGGTCGACGGTCAGGTCGACCGGTCCGAGCGCGGTGACCTCGCCGCGACCGCGGCCGTACCGATGCTTGACAGCGTCAATCCGGATCGCGCCGTCATTGGGTGATGGCACCGGGCAGTCCCTTGGTGTAGATCGCGTCCTGGAAGGTCTGCAGCGATGCCGCCGACGGAATCTGCTTCTGGTCGGCGAGGAACTGCGACGCGCTCTGCAGGTTCACCGCGATATTGCCCGGATTGCCTTCGGAGCCAAGCCATTCCGGCGACGCGACCTGCTCCGGTGTCAGGTACACACCCTGCTTGAGCTGACCGGCCACGTCGTCCTGGCTCAGCCCGATCTCGGCGGCGACGGCCTTGGCCGCAGCGGCGGGATCGTCGTGGATGAGCTTGAGCGCGCGGGCCTCCTGCTGCCGCCAGACGTCGACGACGTCGGGATGGGCATTGGCGAAGTCGTCGGACACCGCCCCGAGATCCAGCGTGGGCTTGCCGTCCTTCGCGAGCTGGCGGCTGGTGATCAGGTCCTTGCCCGTCTTGCGCAGCTGGTCCAGGGTCGGCAGCCATGAGTACGCGGCGTCGATGTCGCCGCGGTCCCATGCCGCCAGAATGGCCTGCGGCTGCAAGTCGACGAGCTGAACATCGTTGGCGGACAACTTGTTCTGCGCCAGCGCGGCCAGCAGGCTGTAGTGCGCGGTCGAGGCGAACGGCGTGCCGATTCGCTTGCCCTTGAGGTCGGCGATCGTGTTGACGCCGCTGCCGTTGCGCGCCACCAACGCTTCGTTGTCGCCGGCCACGTCGAGCACGAACGCGACCTTGTAGGGGATGTTCAGCGGCGCCGAGAGGCCGCGTGCGACGGGGCTGGAACCGAGCGCGCCGAAGTCCAGTTCCTTGGCGATGAACGCGGTGTTGACGTCGGCGCCGGAGTCGAACTTCGTCCACTTGATGTTGTAGTTCGGCAGCGCCTCTTCGAGCCACTTGTTGTTCTTCACGATGAGGTCGCCGGACGGAAAGCTTTGGTAGCCAATGCGAATCGTCGGCTTGTCGGCCTGCTGCCCTGAATGGTCCACCGAGCAGCCGGCCAGCGCCAAGGTTGCCGCCGCGACCGCCACGATTACGGACTTGAACTTCATATCTTTCCTCTCCAGGGGACAGCACGCCGTTCCACGGCGCGAAGCAGACCGTCGATGACAAGGCCGGAGATCCCGATGGCGAAGATGCCGACCAGCACGACGGGGGTGTTGTTGTAGTTACTGGCGTCTTTGACGAGGCCGCCGATGCCGGGCAGCCCGTTGAACAGTTCGGCGGCGACCACCGACGAATACGCCATGCCGACGGCAAGCCGGATGCCGGTGAAGGTCTCGGGCAGCGCGGAGGGGACGACCACGTCGCGAATCACGTCGCGTCGCGAGGCACCCAGCGCGCGGGCCGCTTCCTGCAGGCCGACGGGTGCGGCGACGACGGCCGCGGTCGTCGCGACGGCGGCGGGTGGCAGCGCCGCCAGCGCCAGCAGCGTGATCTTCGGGGCTTCGTCGATGCCAAGCCAGATCACCAACAGGAAGAAGTAGGCCAGCGGCGGCAATGCGCGCAGAAACGTCAGCCATGGTTCGAGCACGCTGCGCACCCAGCCGATCGATCCCATCACCAGACCGAGCGCGACGCCGAGGGCGACGCCGATGACCACGCCTGCGAACACCCGGCGCAGCGTCATGTAGAGGTGCTCCCACAACAGGTACCCGGCATAGCCGCGGGCTCCGTCATGAGTGGTGGAGACATCGATGAACGCCCGCCACACCGTGCTGGGGTAGGGCACGAACGTCTGGTTCCAGATGCCGCTCGCCGCGACGAGCTGCCAGACGACGAAGAAGACGACCACCGACAGCAGCGGCAGCGCGGCTCGGGTCAGCCGGCCGCGCCACCTGCCCGAGGGCACAGCGACCGCCGGCGAGCCTACGAGCGACTCGTCGGGCGCGATATCGACGAAAACGGACACCGCGTATTGCTACCG
>DATJIX010000267.1:0-3721 GCA_035492865.1 Mycobacterium sp.
CGCGCTTGGCGAGCCGTTCGAGGGGATGCGAGTGCTGGAGGTGAAGGCCGACCGGTCGTCGCTGCGGGCACTGCACGCGTCGATCAAGGCTGCGCTGTGACGAAGTTGATCGCGTTGTGGCGCTTTCTGATTCCGAGATTGCAGCGCGATCCGGACGAAACGATGTCGCAGCGGGTGTTCCGGCGGATCCGGATCGGCATCATCGTCGCCGCATGCTTGGTGACGCTGCAGTCGGTGCTGCTGGTGTTCGGAGCATGGCGCAACGACCGCCAGATCGAGCGCCATATGGGCGTGGCCGAGGCGAGCGTGCTCAACGCGGGGCCGCGGCGCTCGACGATCGAATTCGTCACTCCCGACCGCGTGACGTATCGCCCGGAACTCGGCGTGCTGTATCCCTCGGAGTTGGAAAACGGGATGCGGATCTATGTCGAATACGACAAGAACAACCCGGATCTCGTTCGGGTGCAAGACCGTAACGCGTCGCTGGCGATCATCCCTGCGGGCTCCATTGCGGTGGTGGGGTGGCTGATCGCGGCAGCGGCGCTGGCCGGCGTCACACTGATCGAACGGCGAAACGCGAAAACCGGTGTCACGGCTCAGGATTGAATGAGCTTGCTGAGCCAGTCGTTGTCGTAGATGTCGAGCTTCTCGCCCTTGTCGAGGTCGTAGACCGTCGGCGTACCCATCTCGACGGAGTCGATCTCGTAGAGGAACTCGAAGTTCGCGTCGTCCATGGCCTTCGTGTCGACCGCAGATCCACCGTCGCTGATCCTCTTGGCCACGCCCTCGGCCATGCCGGCCTTCGTGGCGTACTCGTGCAGTTCATCTTTGGTGGGAGGGTCGCCACCTGGTCGCTGATGGGCCCACAGGTTCTCGACGAATCGTTGGAACTGGGTGCCGGTCGCGGCCGGCTTGTCCGCCGCCAGGAACAGCGCATTGCTGACCTTCGACGAATACCCGCCCGACTTGTCGTCCAGGAACGTCATTGGCCGGTAGGTGACCTCGAGTTCGCCGACGGCGATGTTGTAGGCGATCTGGTCGCCGAAGTCTTTCTGGAGATCCGCACAGTGATTGCACTGCGGCTCGGTGTAGATCTCGATCTTCTTGGGGGCGTTGGCGAAGCCCGCGACGATGCCGTAGCCGTCCTTGCTGATCGACAGCGGCGGCTTGTCCGGATCGGGCCCCGCGGTACCGGTGACCTGTTTGGTGCACCCCACGGCGGTGATCAGCAGTGCCGTCGCGATCAGCGCCATGGCACGGGGAATCCGCATGTCAACCGCCCTTCTTTGTGCGCACGATACTCGAATCCCAGTCAGCGGACAGGCCGATCATTCGCACGAGGTTTTTGCGTGTCGTATGCCCCCCTGCAACCTTCGCGACAGCCGCTGATGGGACAGTCATGGCGTGCGCGTTGCAATCGTCGCAGAGTCGTTCCTCCCGAACGTCAACGGAGTTTCGAACTCGGTGCTTCGGGTGATCGAGCATCTCCGCCGCACCGGTCACGAGTCCCTCATCATCGCCCCGGACAACCCGCGCGGCCAGCCTCCCGCCGACAAGGTTCATGACGGCATCCGCGTCCACCGGGTGCCGTCGCGGATGTTTCCGAAGATCACCTCGCTGCCACTTGGCGTGCCACGGCCGCGGATGGTGAAGGTATTGCGCGGATTCGAGCCGGACGTGGTGCATTTGGCGTCGCCGGCCTTGCTTGGTTATGGCGGGCTGCACGCCGCGCGGTTCCTGGGCATCCCGACCGTCGCCGTATTCCAAACTGACATAGCCGGTTTCGCGAAGAGCTACGGCATCGGTGCCGCATCGCGGGCCGCGTGGGCGTGGAACCGACACCTGCACAGCCGCGCCGACCGGACGCTGGCGCCATCGACCGCAGCAATGGAAGACCTTATCGCACATCGCATCCCGCGTGTCCACAAGTGGGCCCGTGGGGTGGATATCGCCGGCTTCGCTCCGTCGGCGCGTGATGAGAGCCTGCGGCACTCGTGGTCGCCGGAGGGCAAGCCGATTGTCGGCTTCGTGGGCCGCCTCGCTCCTGAGAAGCACGTCGAGCGGCTCGCACCGCTGCACGCTCGCGACGACATCCAACTGGTGGTGGTCGGCGACGGCGTCGACCGCGAGAAGCTCGAAACCACCCTGCCGTCAGCCGTTTTCACCGGCGCGCTGTACGGCGCCGAGCTCGCCGCGGCCTACGCCAGCATGGACATCTTCGTCCATCCCGGCGAGCACGAGACCTTCTGTCAGGCGGTGCAGGAGGCGATGGCGTCCGGCCTGCCGGTGATCGCCCCGAACGCGGGTGGACCACGGGATCTGGTGGCGCCCTACCGCACCGGACTGCTGCTCGACGTCGACGAGTTCGGGACCAAGCTGGCCGAGTCCGTCGACCACCTGATCGCTGAACGCCAGCGCTACTCGCTGGCCGCCCGCCGCAGCGTGCTCGGCCGCACTTGGCCGGCCATCTGCGACGAACTGCTCGGCCACTACGAGGACGTCATCGGCCAGCGGCAGCTGCGCGCCGCCTAGCCCTGCGCTTCGACCGCGACGGGCTGCCACTCTTCCCACGTCTTGAGCCGGTTTTCGTAATCGGCCTTGGCGACCTGCAGCGGCGCCGCACCGAAGAACACCCGCAGCGGCGGCTCCGGCGCGTCGACGACCTTCAGTACCGCAGCGGCCGACGCTTTCGGATCTCCCCTCTTGCCGATCCGCTGCTTGCGCGCCTGCTCCGCTTCGTTGTGCAACTCCTGCAGGTCGGGCAGCGGTGCGGATCGTTTCGACGACGGCCCCGCCCAGTCGGTCTCGAACCCGCCGGGCTCGATCAGCGTCACCTTGATCCCGAACGGTGCGACCTCCTGCGCCAGCGACTGCGAGAAGCCCTCCAGCGCCCACTTCGATGCGTGGTACATGCCGACGTTCGGGAACGCCGAGATACCGCCGATCGACGACACCTGGATGATGTGGCCGCTGCGTTGCGCCCGCAGGAACGGCAGCGCAGCCTGCGTCACCCACAGCGCGCCGAACACGTTGGTCTCGATCTGCGCCCGCGCCTCGGCCTCGGTGATTTCCTCGATGAAGCCGAAGTGGCCGTAGCCCGCATTGTTGACGACGATGTCGAGCCGGCCGAAGTGCTCGTGCGCCTGCTTGACCGCGGCGAAGTCCGCGTCGCGATCCGTCACGTCGAGCTGGATGGGCAGCAGCGCGTCGCCGTGCTTCTCGACGAGGTCATCGAGCGTCGAGGTGTCCCGCGCAGTGGCTGCGACCTTGTCGCCGCGCTCCAGCGCCGCGATCGCCCACTCCCTGCCGAAACCGCGTGACGTACCGGTGATGAACCAAACTTTTTCGCTCACGTTCGGTTAATGCCCGTTATGACGCTCCCCATTCCCTGATCGAGCATGTTCACAGGTAGCGTCGGCGGCGTGAACCGGGCGACGCTGGACAAAGACCCGCATGAGGTGGCGTCGATGTTCGACGCCGTTGCGCGCCGCTACGACCTGACCAACACGGTGCTCTCGCTCGGCCAGGACCGGTTCTGGCGGCGGGCCACGCGCTCGGCGCTGCGCATCGGGCCGGGGGACAAGGTGCTCGACCTCGCGGCTGGGACGGCAGTGTCGACGGTCGAGCTGGCGGCGTCGGGGGCGTGGTGTGTGGCGGCGGACTTCTCGGTCGGCATGCTGGCGGCCGGGTCCGAGCGGGAGGTGCCCAAGGTCGGCGCCGA
>DATJIX010000268.1:0-8018 GCA_035492865.1 Mycobacterium sp.
GCCGATCCCAACGGACCGGTGGATATGCCCGGCGCCTACAACATCGTCGAGGCGGTGTTCCACGCGCTCGGCAGCACCATCGACCACTTCAAGTCCGGTGAAGGCATGCAGTGGGGCGAGCACCATCCGTGTCTGTTCGTCGGCACGGAGCGCTTCTTCCGCGCCGGTTACAACGTGAACTTGCTCGGGTCCTGGCTGCCCGCGCTCGACGGTGCGGTCGAACGGTTGAAAGCCGGCGCGAAGGTCGCCGATGTGGGTTGTGGCCACGGCGCGAGCACGGTGCTGATGGCGCAGGCCTTTCCGAACTCGACCTTCATCGGCTACGACTACCACCCGGACTCGATTCTGGTGGCGGCAGAGCGCGCCAAGGCCGCAGGCGTCGACAATGCGACGTTCGAGGTTGCCGACGCCGTCGGCTACCGCGGCAAAGACCTCGATCTGATCGCGTTCTTCGACTGCTTGCACGACATGGCTGACCCGGTGGGCGCCGCGCGGCACGCACGCGACGCGCTCTCGAGCGACGGGATGGCGATGATCGTGGAGCCGTTCGCCAATGATCGCGTCGAGGACAACCTCAACCCGGTAGGGCGGGTGATGTACGGCGCGTCGTCGCAGATCTGCGTGCCCGTGTCCTTGGCGAACAACGGTCCGGCGCTCGGCGCTCAGGCCGGCGAGAGCCGGCTTCGCGAGGTGGTCGTGGATGGCGGCGGCTTCTCGCAATTCCGGCGAGCCACCGAGACGCCCTTCAACCTCGTCTTCGAGGCACGGCCCTGACCGCGGGCTAGGTCACCGACCCGATGATCTCGGCGACCGTGCCCGACCTGGCCTGCCGATAGCCGGTGCCCGCCCAGATGTTGACGGCCTGCGGATCGCCCGCCCGTACCGACGCGGCGCGCAGCGGACTGGTCAACCAGTGGATCTCCGGATAGCCGAACGTCGCCTGTGCCTCGTGCTCGTCGACGAACCGGTTGCGCAGCCCACGCGCATAGCGGCCGGAAAATGCCCGCGTGACAACGGTTTCGGTGAATCGGGGGTCCTGCAGCGCGGCGCGGTGCACCGGACTGCTCCCGCTTTCGGTCGACAACAGGAACGCCGTGCCGAGTTGGGCCGCGACCGCTCCTGCCCCCAACACCCTGCCGACATCCTCTGCCGTCATCAACCCGCCTGCGGCCACCACCGGGACGTCGACGGCTGCCGTCACCTCCGCAAGGAGCTCGTCGAGAGGCTGGGTGGCGGGCTGCACGCCAGGGTCGAAGGTGCCGCGATGCCCGCCCGCCGACGGACCCTGCGCCGCCACCACGTCGACGCCGCAGTCGAGCGCGATCTGCGCCTCGGCCAGCGTTGTCACGGTGCCTACCACCGCGATACCGGCCTCCTGCAGCCGGCGGCACTCCTGGGCGCTCGGCACGCCGAACGTGAACGAGGCGACGTCTGGCCGCAGGTCCAACAGCACGTCGATCTTGGCTGCCCAGTGGTCGTCGTCGAACCGGGGTTCACCCAGCTGGGCACCGTAACGCTCGGCCTCCGGCGCGAGGGCTTCGGCGTATCGCGCAATGCCGTCGGGGGTCCCTGCACTGGCTTGCGGCACAAACAGATTCGCGCCGATCGGGCCCGATGTCAGGCCGCGCGCCGCAGTGATCCTTTCCGCGAACGCGTCGGCCGTCAGGTAGCCCGCGGCGACGAAGCCGAGCCCGCCGGCATTCGTGCCCGCCGCCGCCAGGTCCGGCGTCGAGGGCCCGCCCGCCATCGGTGCGACCAGGATCGGCGCGGATAGATCGCGAAAGTCGAATGCCATGCGTCCTTCGTATCACTCGGTGAACATCGGTTATCTGAGGGCCTTGCCGAACAGCAGACAGTCCTGCGGCTCTGCGCTGATGTTCGGCAACACCGCGTAGCGCGCCAACCGGCCTTCCAGAGTCAGACCGCTGCGTGCCAGCAGCGCAGCGGACCCGGCGTTGTCGACGTGGCAGTGCGCCGTCAGCCGGTACACGGTCGGGTCTCGCTCCGCCTTGTCGATGAGCAGTTGCACGACCTCTGACATCAGGCCCTGCCGCCACCATGGCCTGCCAAGGAAGTAGCCGAAGTCGATGATGTGCGGCTGCGGTCGTCGCCAGCCGCAGATCCCGATGGGGCCGCCACCGTCGCGCAGTTCGATGAGCCACGTTGTTTCGCCGCCGACGTTGAAGATCTCGGTGATCACCCGCCGCGTCTCGCCGACGTCGGTATGGGTGGACCACGACATGTAGCGCGACACTTCCGGGTCGGAAACGATCCGCTCGAACAGCGGCTCGGCATCGTCGAGTGTGGGCGCGCGCAGCCTGACCCGCGGACCGGTGAGGGTCTCGAAGTCCGACATGAGTTCTATCCTGGATTGATATGGCAATCACGTTCAACCACACCATCGTCGCCGCGAAGGACCGCGAGGAATCGGCCCGCTTCTTCACCGACTTGTTCGGCCTCCCGCCTGCCAAGGAATTCGGTCCGTTCCTGGCCGTCGAGCTCAACCATGGCGTCAGCCTCGACTATGCGCAGGTGGGCCAGGACGACGACATCCGCCCGCAGCACTACGCGTTCCTGGTGTCCGAGGACGAGTTCGACGCGATCTACGGCCGCATCCGTGAGCGCGGCATGCAGCACTGGGCCGATCCGCGGGGCAGTCGCCCCGGCGAGATCAACCACAACGACGGCGGCCGCGGCGTGTACTTCCAGGACCCCGGAGGCCACTACCTCGAGATCCTCACCCGGCCCTACGGCTCGGGTGCCGGCTGACTCAGACGGCCTGCGGATTTTCCAGCACCAGCGCGACGCCCTGACCGGAGCCGATGCACACACCCAGCGCGCCATAGCGAGCCCCGCGCTCGCGTAATTCAGTCGCCAGCGTCAGCACATACCGGGTGCCGCTGGCACCGAACGGATGGCCGATGGCCACCGCGCCACCGTTCGGGGTGAGCTTTTCATCGGGAATCGTGAAGCCGCCGAGGTTATTCGGCAGCTCGCGCAGCACACCGAGTGCCTGCGCGCTGAACGCTTCATGCACTTCCCACACGTCGATCTGCTCCGGGGTCAGGCCGGCGCGTTTGACCGCCAGCGGCAACGCCCATGCAGGCGCCAGGCCCATGATCAACGGATCGATTCCGTACACGGCTGACGACACCACCCGCGCGAGCGGCTCGACGCCGAGTTCGGCAGCCCGCTCCCCCGACGCCAGCACGATCGCACTCGCGCCGTCGGTGAGCGGCGTCGAGTTCGCCGCGGTCATCTGCTTCGTGCCGGGCTGCACCGGGAGCTTCGCGAGCAGCTCGGCTGTGGTGTCGTCTCTGATGAATTCGTCATGCTCGAACGTGCGGGCCGGCGTCTTCTTGGTGCCTGAAATCTCAACGGGCATAATCTCTTTGGCCAGCCGCCCCGAATCGCGTGCCGCCTTGGCGTGCTGCTGAGACCGCAATGCGAACGCGTCGATTTCCTCGCGGGTCAGCTCGTACCGGTCGGCCACATTCTGCGCGGTTTCGATCATGCCGATGTAGGCGTTTCGGGCCAGCAGCGCCGGGTTGGGAGGTCCACCGGCGCCAGCCCACATGGTGTCCAGCAGGATGACGGGCCCCCGCGGCGCGAACGGTGCGTCACCCTTCATGTACGCCCAGCCCGACCGGGACATCGATTCCACGCCGCAGGCGATCCCGACGCCGAGGTCGCCCGCCTTGATCGAGTGGGCGATGTTGATCGTCGCGCTCACCGACGAGCCGCAGAACCGGTTGATGGTGGCACCCGCGACGCTATCGGGGAATCCGGCGGCGAGCGCCGCCCACCTGGCGACATCCCCCATTCCCTCGTGGGCCGGGTTCACACAACCGGCGACGATGTCTTCGACCTGATCAAGGCCGATGCCTACGCGCTCACACGCGCCCTTCATCGTCATGCCGAGCAGATCGTCGGTCCGGATGTGGGACAACGAACTGCCGTAGCGGGCGAACGGAGTGCGGACACCGCCGAGCACGAAAGCATCAGTCATCTTCGACCTCCCTAGGGATGAATCGAATCGTAGTGACGCGCCGCGAGCACGTCGACACCGTCACCGTCGAGACGGTCCAACCTCGCGGGCCGGTTGCCGAGCACAGACACCAAATCTGCGGCGCGTCCGCTGACCTGCGGACCGTCTTCACCGTGCGTCCAGTCGACATCGGATGCCTTCAGACGTAACCCGCGACTGTTACGGAAGGCGGGCACGAACGGATTCGGCACGCTCACTTGGGTATTCAGCACCGCAACAAGTGCATCGCCGGCGATAGCCGGGTCACGGCCGAGCGCGAACAGCATGTCGAGTTCATGGGTGATGTGGTCGCCGATCAGCAGCCGGGGCGGGAAGTAGCGGCCAAGCCCGCGCGGCCGCCGGGTCAGCCGCTCGAAGTCGTCGAGCAGCTCGGCGGGCGCGCGTGACGCGGCGAGCGCCTGCGCCATCGCGGCGTTTGCGCGGTCGAACGACCCTTTGTGTCGCAGCATCTCGGCGGCAATCGCGCCGACTCCTGCGCTGTACCCGACGACCAGGTGGGCCAGCACCTGGTGGTTGGACCAGTCTTCGCAGAGGCTTGGTCGCGACCACTCGTCAGCGCTGAACCCGGCGGCCATGGCGAGGAAGCGTGCGTCATTGGCGCGCAGCCGGTCACGCGCGGACATCGAGATGCTCCTGGAGAAAAGCGGTTTGGTCGGCGAGCACCTGGGCCACCAGCGGCGGGTGGTAGATCGCGAAGTGATCGGAGTCGTAGTGGCGGGCGACGCCCCTTGGCGCGCGGCGGGCGACGAGCGCTGCGTATGCGGGGTCCATCAGGTTCTCCCGGTCGCATACGCACACGAGCAACGGCACCTCCACCCGGCGGGCTTCTCGGGTCACCGATGTCAGCACCATCGCGACGGCGTCCGCGGCCGCGATCCGGTTGTCGAAGGACCCACCGGGCGAAACCGTGGAATTCCAGCCTGCTTCTGCGCCGTCGACGGTCACCATCGCGAAACCCCCTGGCGGTCCGACGATCGGCACGTAGCGTCGGCCGCGTCTTGTGACCACCCGGAGCAGATCTTCGGTAATGGCGGGCGTCAGCCGCAGGGCGGACCACACCCCCAGCCTGCGTGCCGCGCCGGGGCCGTGGACGATCGGGCATTGCACCACCGCGACCGCGACATCGTTTCGGGCAGCGGCAACGCGGACCACATTCATGCCTCCGAGGCTGGTGCCCCACAGCCCGATCCGGCCGCCGTCGATTTCCGGCCGCGACTTCACGTGCTCGAGTGCCGCCGCGACGTCGTCACACTGCTGGCGGGTCGAGATATGTTGGCGCGGTTGACCGTCGGAAGCTCCGGTGTTGCGGTAGTCGAACGCCAGCGTCGCGATTCCGGCCGCCGCGAAGTGCTGTTCGTACTGAGCCAGCATCATGTCGTGCGTCGCACCCAGTCCGTGCACCAGCACTACGGCGGGATGCGGTCCAGGCCCGGAAGGCAGCGTCAGCCACGCCGCGCATCGGATGCCACGGCAGGAGAAATCGACGCGCTCGGTCGGAATGGTCGCAGTCATGTGCGGCTCCTTCATAAGTACGATGTACGTATTCGCTACACTGCTTCACGTACGATGTACTTGTCAAGGTGAGGTGTTGATGCGGGCACGGTTCACGACCGACGAGATCGCGGCGGCGGCGCTCGGCATCGTCGACGCCGAGGGACTGAACGCGCTGAGCATGCGGTCGCTTGCGGCAGCGCTGGGCACGGGACCGATGACGGTCTACAACTATGTGCCCGACAAGGAAGGGCTCGAGGAGCTGGTCGTTGCCGCGGTCGTCGCCGGGGTGCGCCTACCCGATCCGAGCGACGATTGGCAGCGCGACGCATACGCGATCGCCGAGGCGATGTGGCGGGGCATCCGTGCGCACCCCGCCGCAATTCCGCTCGTGCTGACCCGTCGGACGTTGTCGGCGACGGGGTTCGCCGCCGCTGACGCGCTGATCGACGCACTCGGCCGGGCCGGCTTGCCGGACCGTGATCGACTAGCGGCGTTCCATGCCGTGCTCGGCTTCGTCGTCGGCGCGGCACAGGCCGAGTTGGCGGGCCCGCTCACTCGGGGCAGCGATGCCGCCGACGCGGCCGCCCGCATCGGATCGGTCGCGGGCGCGTCGTATCCGCACATCGAAGCGCTGTCGAAGGTGGCGGTGGAGATGTCGGTGGAAGAGGACTTCGACCGCGGGCTGCGCATGCTGCTCGATGGCATCGCGACCCGGCGTCCGCGCAAGCGCCGCTAGTCCGAGTGCCCGCGCTGCTCTTCCTGGCTCTTGTAGTCCTTCGCCATCTTCGCGACATGCTTGGGCAGCGAACCGGAGGCGACTTCGGCGAGGCTGGTCTCTTCGAGCACCGACCGCATGCTGGCCCGCAGCGCTCGCCACACGTCGGTCAGCGCCGCGGTCGGCCCCGAGTACGGCAGATCGCCAAGCCCGATATCGCGCACACTGGCCAACGGGCCGTCGATGCACCGCAGCACGTCAGCGATGCTGATATCCAGGGCCGGACGGGCCAGCTCGTAGCCGCCGTCGCGGCCACGGTGGCTGCGAACCAGCCGATCGGTGCGCAGGTCGGACAGGATGTCGACGAGGAACTGCGGCGGAATGCCCTGGGCCTCGGCCAGGTCGTCGGTCTTGACCAGCACACCGTCGTCGACCGTGGCCAGTTGCACCATGGCCCTGACGGCGTACTCCGCCTTGGCCGACATCCGCATGTTGGCCAGGTTAGTCGGGAATGTCGTCGTTACCGCTCAACGCACGCACCGAAGCGGGCGTCGGCGTCCCAGCCACGACGTCGGGCGCTGCCACCGCCGCGCCGTAACTGACCGTCATCGGCACCACACCCGCCCAGGCTCCCGAGGCGATGTCCTCCTCCGGATCCTCCGGCCAGCCCGCGCTGATCTTCAGCGACCAGTTCGCGTCGCCGATCTTCATGCGCAGTGCCTGCGTCGCTGCGAGCTCCCTTCGGGTGCTGGCGCGCAACTCCGCGACCCGGCCCGGGATGAACGACTCGACGAGCGCGTCCAGGTAACGCACCTTGTCGCCGTCGTCGATCACGTCGAACACCCCGAAGATCACGGCGCTGCGGTACCGGAACGACGACTCGAATCCGCTGCGCGCCACCACCACCGCGTCCAACGTGGTGACCGAAACAGCAGCCGATGCGCCATCGGCCAGCGCACGCAGCCAGGGTGAACCCGTCGACCCATGGATGACCAGCTCGTCGCCGAGGCGCGCGAAGCCCGTTGGGAACACCACCGGATGTCCGTCCCGCACCAGGGCGATCGTCGCAAGCGGTGTGCTGTCGAGGAGTTCGTCGAGCCTGCCGCGCTCGGTTTCCTGCTTCTCGCGAAGCCTGGTGACCTGGGTCGAGGGGGTGGCCGACATGCCGTCAGGTTAGTCGGGGATGTCGGTCGCGCCGGGAACAACGACGGCGAACAGGTCGGCTATCGCCGCGAGGCTGGCCGCCTGCATCGCCTCCGCGGACACCGTGGCGTCGCCGAGTCCCGGCAGCGCGCGGGTCGCCGTCGCCGCGGCGACAACCGTCGGCGCATAGCCCAGATTGAAGGCGCCCCGCGCCGTCGAGTTCACGCACATATGGGTCATGAAGCCGGCGATCACGAGATTCGAGGCCCCCGCGGTCTTCAACACCCCGTCGAGGTCGGTCTGCACGAACGAGTTCGGGTAGTTCTTCACCACGACGGGCTCGCCGTTGTGCGGGGCCACGCGCGACACGATCGCGCCGCTCTCGCCCTCGATGTCGTAGAGCGACCCTGGACCGTCGTCGTGCTGGACGTGAATGATCGGGATGCCGGCCGTGCGCGCCCGGTCCAGCAGCGCGGCCGCCTCGTCGAGCGCCGCTTGCACGCCCTCGAGTTCCATCACTCCGCGCGTGTAGGTGTTCTGGCAGTCGATCAGGATCAGCGTCGATTCGGACAGGCTGACCGGCCGTTGGGGCAGATCGGCCAGGACGCGCAGGGTCGG
>DATJIX010000269.1:0-5975 GCA_035492865.1 Mycobacterium sp.
GACGAACTCGCGCGACGCTGCGCACTGGAGAGCACCCGGATGGCGCAGCGCTCCATCATGTCGCGCGCGGTGTTGGCTCCTGTCGACCTCGACACCGGCGACGCGAGCTACCGCGTGCCCGCCGGCTGGACCATCGCCACACTGCTGCCGCTGCTCAACACGTCCGCGGCGCCGGGCCTGGAACTCTGGGATCCCGACCGCTGGCACCGCCATCGGCTCGCCGATGCCAGCGCGCTGCCATCCCCCATGCTGGTGACGGCGTTCGGGCACGGCAGGCACTCCTGCCCCGCCCAGCCGTTCTCCCTGTCGGCCATGAGCGCGGCGATGACACATCTGCTCTGTCGCTACGCGATGACACCGCAATGGACCGGCCACCCGAGGCCGGTGCCCGCGCAGATCGGCGGGGTGGCGCGAGCGGCGGACGGCTGCGCTATCCGCTATTGCGCAACGCGGTAGCCAGCCCGCTCATGGTCAGCAGGATGCCCCGCTGGACCAGTTCGTCGTCGTCACCGGACCGGTACCGCCGCAGCAGCTCGACCTGCAGATGGTTCAGCGGCTCCAGATACGGGAAGCGGTTGAACACCGACCGTGCCAAGGCGGGGTTATCCGCGAGCAGGTCGTCCTGACCGGTGATCAACTTGTGCATCCGGATCGTGCGCTCGTGCTCGTCGGCGATCTTGTCGAACACCCTGCGCCGCAGCGCCTCGTCCTCCACGAGTTCGGAGTAGCGCGCGGCAAGGCCCAAATCCGACTTGGACAACACCTGCGCCATGTTGGACAGCACTGTGCGGAAGAACGGCCACCGGCGATAAAGGTCCTGCAACACTTCCAGCCTGCCGTCGCCCTCGGCGATCCACGCCTCGAACGCGCTGCCGGTGCCGTACCAGCCGGGCAGCATCACCCGCGACTGGCTCCACGCCAGCACCCATGGGATGGCCCGCAGATCGGAGATCGACGTCGTCGGCTTGCGCGACGTGGGCCTGCTGCCGATGTTGAGCGCCCCGATCTCGCTGACGGGCGTGGAGGCCTTGAAGTACTCGACGAAACCCGGTGTCTCGTGCACCAATTCGGAATAGGCGCGCTGGGCACGAGCGGCCAGCTCGTCGAGCACCTCATAGGCGGGGCCCGCGGCGTCCCCCAGCCCCTCGACGTCGAGCAGGGTGGCTTCCAGCGTGGCCGCCAGCAGGGTCTCCAGGTTGCGGTGTGCGACTCTCGGCTCGGCGTACTTGGCGGCGATCACCTCGCCCTGTTCTGTGATTCGCAGCGACCCACTCACCGCACCTGGCGGCTGAGCCAGGATGGCGTCGTAGCTCGGCCCACCGCCGCGTCCGACCGTGCCGCCGCGACCATGGAAGAGCCGCAACCGAATTCCGGTCTTGCGGGCGGACTCGACCAGGTCGAGTTCGGCCCGGTACAGCGCCCAATTGGCGGCCAGGTAGCCGCCGTCCTTGTTTGAGTCGGAGTAACCGAGCATCACTTCCTGGCTGTCGCCGCGTGCGCTCACCACGGCGCGGTAGACCGGAAGATCCAGCGCCGCTTCGAGAATCGAGGAGCCGCGTTGCAGGTCGTCGATCGTCTCGAACAGCGGCACGATGCCGACGGGCGCGTACGGCTCGTCGACCGACGCATCGAGCAGTCCGGCCTCCTTGAGCAGGATGGCCGCCTCCAGCATGTCCGAAACCGACTGGCACATCGAGATGATGTAGTTGGGTATCGCCTCAGGCCCGAACACGCGCACGGCGCGGGCCGCGGCGGTCACGATGTCCAGCTCCTTGCGCGCGAGCTCGGAGAGTTCGGCGTCGTCCTTGGTGAGCGGTCTGCGGGTGGCCAGCTCGGCGGCCAACAACTCCACGCGGTCCGGCTCGGGCAACGACCGGTAGTCGGGATGCACACCCGCCCAGGCCAGCAGTTCGGCGACGACCTCCTCGTGCACATCTGAGTTCTGCCGCAGGTCCAGGCCGGACAGGTGAAAACCGAAGACGTGCACGGCTTCCCGCAGCCTGGCCAGCCGGTCGTCTGCCAGCACCTCGCTGCCGTTGGCGCGCAACGACCTATCGACGACGTCGAGGTCGGCGAGCAGCTCTGCCGGTGTCTGGTAGCGCTCGAGACCCAGGTCGAGCTCGTGTTCGGGCTGGCTGTCCAGGATCTCGGCTGCGGTTGCGGTCAGCCGCCCGTGGATCACTCGCAACGCGCGGCGGTACGGCTCGTCGGCCCGGGCCGGCTCGTGGCATGTGTCGGCCAACGCCGCGAGCTCGTCGCTGACCTTCACCAGCCGCGCCGACATCGACAATTCCTGTTCCAGCGCGGTGATTTCGGTGAAGTAGTGCTCCAGTGCGGTGTAGGACGCCCTTCCGGTGGCCTGCCGGACCACGTCGGCGGTGACATTGGGGTTGCCGTCACGGTCACCGCCGATCCACGAACCGGGCCGCAGGATCGGCTGGTCGAGCAGACGCGCGTCGGGCCAGCGGGCCTGCAGCGCTGTCCGCACCTCCGCGTTGACCTTCGGGATCACTTCGAGGAACGCTGCTTGGTAGTACCGCAGCCCGGTCTCGATCTCGTCCTGAATCTTCAACCGCGACAACCGGATCAGCGCGGTCTGCCACAGCGTGAAGATGTGTCGGCGCAGTTCCATGCCGATGTCGCGGCCGTCGTCGGTCTGGATGTTTCCGTGCAGGCGCAGCCGCATCAGCTCGGTGATGCGGTGTTGGGTGTCGAACACCGTGCGGCGGCGCGTTTCGGTGGGGTGCGCGGTGATCACAGGTGAGACCAGTGCGCCGGTCAGCGCGTCGGCGACGGTGGCCGCATCGAGGTCCGCGGAGTCGAGCTTCCGGTACGTTGCGGCCAGGCTGCTGTCCTGCGGCGGCTCGCCTGCCGCGACGTGTTCGGCCCTTCGGCGTTCACGATGAATGTCCTCGGCGACGTTGGCGAGCAGCGCGAAGTGGGTGAACGCCCTGATGACGGGGATGGCCTTGTGGATGTCGATGCCGTCGAACATGCGCGCCAACTCGGCGCGGTCGATTTCGGAGCGTCGCACCCGGAACGACTCAACGCGGGCCCGCTCGACGAGATCGAAGACCTCCTCGCCGTTCTGCTCGCGGACCGTACCGCCCAGGATCGCCCCGAGCAGCCGGATGTCCTCGCGCATCGGCTCCGTCGCCTCGCGCCCCACCTGGGTGCGCCGCACCGAACCGATCGGTGCGAGCGCGACATCGGGTCCTTCTGCCATGGGTCAAGTATCGACGCGGGCCCAGCAGCCCGCAGGGCGAGGCCCTAGCCCACCGGGACGATCGGCTTCGCCGAGGTCGACGTGCTCGTAGAATCCGAGCCCGATGTGGCGGTGGCCGGCGGAGGCTTCTGGCCGCTCGGCATGACGATGGGGGTCGATTTGGCGTCGCCGCCCTTGCCGTTGTCGCTGTCGCTGTCGGAGGTCGACTTCAGCTGCGGTGGCCAGTCCACCGACGTCGGCGGCCAACTCTCGGCGTTGCCCGATCCCGATGAATCCCCTGGCGGGGAGCAACCGGCGCCGGCACCGAAGTCGCCCGCAGTGGTGCAGTCGGCACTGGCGATGGCGAGCGGTATCAGGCAGGCCAGCAACGAGAAGGCCACTGCCACAAGCCATATCCGGGCGATGGTCATATCGTGAGGATGTCCCCGTAGGTGTTCACGCTGTCGTCGGACTTGTCGGTGTCGATCAGCGCGGTCGCGAAGAACCGCACGGCCACCTGTCCGCCGCAGCCGTCGACCTTGACATGCGCGTCGTGCACGACGATCTCACCGGTTCGGCCCTTGAGTTCCTTCTTGCCGAGCCCCAGGTTCGTGATGGTGCCCGGCAACAGGTTGATCGAGGCGTTTCCGCCGATGTCGGCGTACGGGCCGATGACGTTGAGCACGTTGCCGCCGTTGAAGCCCGGACTGACGCCCGCGTCGGCGTCGAACCCGACGCTGCCGCCCTCGCTGAGGTCGACCTGACATCCCAGTTGCAGCCCGAAGACCAGGGTGCCGTTGTTCACCGCGGACGTGCCGTTGCCGTCGATCGTCGCGGAGGCCTTGCCTGTGACGAAGCCCTCCCTGGTGAACGCGGTCGCGGCCATGTTCGGCACGGAGTTGATGGTCATCCTGGTCAGCGCCGCGCTCAGGTGCCAGCCGTCGTCGGTGACCGCAGACTGGGTGACGTCGGCGACCGGTAGCGGGTCGGCCACGGCCACCCCTCCACCGACGCCCAAGAGCACTACAGAAACCGCGCCGACACGAGGAAGAGCTCGCAGCAAGACCACGGCCGCGATCGTATGGGTTGCTGCTGAAGGGTTCCTGTCTAGCTGTATTTGATGAGCAGCGCGACGCCGATGATCGACACCAGCCAGATACCGACGACGAAGAGCGTCAGCCGGTCGAGGTTCTTCTCCACGACGGTCGAGCCCGACAGGCTGGACTGGACGCCGCCACCGAACAGGGTGGACAGACCGCCACCCTTGGCGCGATGCAGCAGCACCAGCAACACCACCAACAAGCTGGTGACGACGAGGGTGATCTGCAGGGCCAATTCCATGGCCGCCAGAATACAGGCTTGTGAGCTCGCCTTACGGCAGGGGGCCGCCGGCCGCGATGGCCGAAAGCGTGGCGAATTGCTCACCGTCCAGCGATGCCCCGCCGACGAGCGCGCCGTCCACATCCTCCTGCGCGACGATCTCGCCGACGTTCTTTGCGTTGACCGAGCCCCCGTACAGCACCCGGACACCGGCTGCCAATTGCGGTGACGCCAGCTTGCCGAGCTCGTCGCGGACCGCCTTGCAGACCTCCTGCGCGTCGGCCGCGCTGGCCACCCGCCCGGTGCCGATGGCCCAGACGGGCTCGTACGCGATGACGGCCGCGCCGATCTGTTCTGCCGTCAGCCCGGCCAGCGAGCCACGCAGCTGCTCCACGCAGTGCTCGACGTGGTTGCCCGCCTCGCGGACCTCGAGATGCTCGCCCATGCAGACGATCGGGGTGAGCCCGTGCTTGAACGCGGCGGCGGCCTTGGCCGCGACGAGCGCGTCGTCCTCGTGGTGATACGTGCGCCGCTCCGAATGGCCGACGACGGCGTACGTGCAACCCAGCTTGGCCAGGAACGCACCGCTGATCTCGCCGGTATAGGCGCCCGAGTCGTGCTGCGACACGTCCTGGGCGCCGTAGGTCAGCCGCAGCTTGTCGCCGTCGACAAGGGTCTGCACGCTGCGCAGGTCGGTGAACGGCGGCAACACCGCGACGTCGACCTTGTCGAAGTACTTGTCCGGCAGCGAGAACGCGATCTTCTGCACCAGCGCGATCGCCTCGAAATGGTTGAGGTTCATCTTCCAGTTGCCGGCGATCAGCGGCTTACGGGACACGTTTGTGCCTTTCTAGGAGTCAAGGACTTCGATACCGGGGAGCGTCTTGCCCTCAAGGTATTCCAGCGAAGCCCCGCCGCCGGTGGAAATGTGCGAGAAGCCGTCCTCGGGCAGTCCCAGTTGGCGCACCGCGGCGGCCGAGTCGCCACCGCCCACGACGCTGAACGCGCCCTTGCCCGTCGCGCCGATGATCGCCTCGGCCACGCCCTTGGTGCCCGCCGCGAACGCAGGGAACTCGAATACGCCCATCGGGCCGTTCCAGAAGATCGTCTTGGCGTTCGACAGCAGCGTGGTGAAGCGCTCGACCGAACCGGGCCCGATGTCCAGGCCCATCTTGCCCTCCGGAATGCGATCTGCCGCAACGATCTCGGACGGTGAATCGGCTTTGAACTCATCGGCGGCGACGATGTCGACCGGCACATGGATCACGTCACCGTAATCCTCGAGCAGCTTGCGACAGGTGTCGATCATGCCCTCTTCAAGCAACGAGTTGCCGACGGAAACCCCTTGCGAAGCAAGGAAAGTGAAGCACATGCCGCCGCCGATGACGATGCTGTCGGCCTTGGTCGCCAAGTTCTCGATGACTGCCAGCTTGTCCGACACCTTCGAGCC
>DATJIX010000270.1:0-11668 GCA_035492865.1 Mycobacterium sp.
GTCCCGTGAGCTGCACGACGAACTGATCACCGTCCTCGGCGAAACGGAGTTCGGGATCGGCGTGTCCGCCGGACGTGCCATCGCCGGCCACATCGGCGCGCAGGCCCGATTCGAGTACACCGTGATCGGTGACCCGGTCAACGAAGCCGCCCGTCTCACCGAGCTCGCCAAGCTCGAGCCCGGTCACGTCCTCGCATCGGCCATCGCGGTCAGCGGGGCGCTCGACGCCGAGGCGCTGTGCTGGGACGTCGGCGAGATCGTCGAACTGCGCGGCCGCACCGCGCCAACTCAGCTTGCCCGGCCGCTGAACCTGGTGTCGCCCAACGACGTCAATGTCGTCGACGACGTCGACGAGATCGACGACGTCACCAGCGACGCGACGCGCTAGGCCTTCTTGGCGGCCTTCTTGGCCGGAGCCTTCTTCTTGGCGGGAGCCTTCTTCGTCCTCTTGACCGGACCGCGTGCCCGACGGTCGGCCAGTAGTTCGGCTGCGCGCTCATCCGTGATGGACAGCACGTCGTCGCCCTTGCGCAGGCTGGCGTTGGTCTCGCCGTCGGTGACATATGGGCCGAACCGGCCGTCCTTGATCACCATCGGCTTGTCGGTCGCCGGGTCGTTGCCCAGCTCACGCAGCGGCGGCGCGGCCGCACGCTGTCCGCCACGGCGTTTCGGCTCCGCGTAGATCTTCAGCGCCTCGTCGAGCGTGATGTCGAACATCTGCTCTTCGGTCGCCAACGAACGAGAGTCGGTGCCGCGCTTCAGATATGGACCGTAACGCCCGTTCTGCGCGGTGATCTCCTCGTTGCTGTTCGGATCGACGCCGACGACCCGCGGCAACGACAGCAGCCGCAACGCGTCCTCGAGGGTCACCGTCTCCAGGTCCATCGATCTCAACAGCGAACCGGTGCGAGGCTTGGGGCCCGTCGGCTTCTTGCCCTTCTTCGCAGGCGCACCGGCGTCGTCCTCGGGCTCCTCCGGCGCGGGCAGCACCTCGGTGACGTACGGTCCGTAGCGGCCGTCCTTGGCCACAACCTCGTGACCCGTCGCCGGATCGACGCCCAGCGTGCGCCCTTCTTGCGGTGTGGCGAAAGCCTTTTCGGCCAACTCGAGAGTCAGCTCGTCAGGGGTTAGTTCATCTTTGAGGTTGGCGCGCTGCGGTTTGGGCTCGCCGTCCTCTCCGGTGATCATGCGTTCCAGATATGCGCCGTTCTTGCCGACGCGGACATAGACGGGCCTGCCCTCTTCGTCGTCAAACAGCTTGATGGAGTTGACTTCCCGAGCATCGATACCCTCGAGGTTCACGCCGACGAGCTTCTTCAGGCCGCCCGAACGGGCGATCGAGTCCGCCACGCCGTGTTCGCCGCCGAAGTAGAAGTTGTTGAGCCAGTTGGTGCGTCGCTCGTTGCCAGCGGCGATCTCGTCGAGTTCGTCTTCCATCGCCGCGGTGAAGCCGTAGTCGACCAGCCGGCCGAAGTGCTGTTCCAGCAGGCCGGTCACCGCGAACGCCACCCATGACGGGACGAGCGCGCTGCCCTTCTTGTGGACGTAGCCCCGGTCCTGGATGGTCTTGATGATCGACGAGTACGTCGACGGCCTTCCGATGCCGAGATCTTCCAGCGCCTTGATCAGCGACGCCTCGGTGTAGCGGGCAGGCGGCGACGTGGTGTGCCCGTCGGCGGTCAGCTCCTTTGCGTCGACCCGCTGCCCCTGAGTCAGGTTCGGCAGCCTGCTTTCGGCGTCGTCGGCCTCACCGCCGGCCTGCTCATCGATGCTCTCGACGTAGGCCTTGAGGAAGCCCGCGAACGTGATGGTGCGCCCGCTCGCGCTGAACACCACCTGCTGCCCGTCTGAGGATGCTCCGGATATCCGCAGCGACAGCGTCGTGCCGCGCGCATCGTTCATCTGCGAGGCCACCGTGCGCTGCCAGATCAGCTCGTAGAGCCGGAACTCGTCGGTGTCCAGCTGGCTGTGCAGCTGTCCCGGGGTCTGGAACACGTCACCGGCGGGCCGGATGGCCTCGTGGGCCTCCTGCGCGTTCTTCACCTTGCGGGTGTACTGGCGCGGCGTCGGGTGCACGTACTCGTCGCCGTAGAGCTGGCGGGCCTGGTTGCGCGCTGCGTTGATGGCCGACTCCGACAGCGTGGTCGAGTCGGTACGCATATAAGTGATGTAGCCGTTCTCGTAGAGCCGCTGCGCGATGCTCATCGTGCGCTCCGAGGAGAACCTCAGCTTGCGGCCCGCCTCCTGCTGCAACGTCGAGGTCATGAACGGCGCGTACGGCTTACGGGTGTAGGGCTTCTGTTCGACCGACGACACCGTGAGCTGTGCGCCGCGCAGACCGGTGGCCAGCGCGCCTGCGCCTGCCTCGTCGAGCACCAACACCTCGTCGGGCTTCTTGAGCCCACCGAGCGAGTCGAAGTCGCGGCCGGTGGCCACACGGCGCCCGTCGACCGAATTCAGCTTCGCCGTGAAGGTGGGTGGCGACGCCTGCGGATCGGACACGCTGGCGTCGAGCTCGGCGGTGACATCCCAGTAACCCGCGCTGCGGAACGCCATCCGCTCGCGTTCCCGCGACACGATGATTCGGGTCGCGACCGACTGCACGCGGCCCGCGGACAGCTTCGGCGCCACCTTCTTCCACAGCACGGGGCTGACCTCGTAGCCGTAGAGCCGGTCCAGGATGCGTCGGGTCTCCTGCGCGTCGACCAGGTCGATGTCGAGGTCGCGAGGGTCTTCTGCGGCCGCCCGAATGGCAGGCTCGGTGATCTCGTGGAACACCATCCGCTTGACCGGCACCCGCGGCTTGAGGGTCTCCAGCAGGTGCCAGGCGATGGCCTCGCCCTCGCGGTCGCCGTCCGTGGCCAGATACAGCTCGTCGACGTCCTTGAGCAGGTCTTTCAGCTCCGCGACGGTGCTCTTTTTATCGGGGCTGATGATGTAGAGCGGCTCGAAGTCCTCGTCGACGTTCACGCCGAGGCGCGCCCACGGCTCGGACTTGTACTTGGCAGGCACGTCGGCCGCCGCCCGGGGCAGGTCGCGGATGTGCCCGCGGGACGATTCGACGATGTAGTTGGCGCCCAGGTAGCTAGCTATTTTGCGTGCCTTAGTAGGCGACTCGACTATGACGAGCCGCCTCACGCTTCCGTTGCGGCCGCTACCGCGGTCCCCCTCAGCCACCTCTGTCTACGCTCCAATTCTTCTGTTGCAACAGGCCCAAGATATATAACGCCTCGGTCGATTCTGGCCCTGCTGGCAACTGCCAATTTCGCACCCCACGTCAGCCGACGCAAACTGACCCCCCTGCCTGCGCCTCTCAGATGCGGGGCCACTGCTCGAACGCTTCGACGCTGCCCGGGGGTTCCCCCACGTTCTCTACCAGGCGCGATAGCCGTCTTCGGCCGCTGATCCGCAGTGCCGGATGTGACCCTCTGGTGCCGATCAACGTCGGGGCGATCCCGACCCGCATCATCGCCGACGCCAGCGCCGTATGAGTGTCCGGAGCATGCGGATCCAGCCCCAGCAAGTACCGGTCGGCTTCGGGGGTGCCCGCCGCCAGCGTCCAGGCCCGCAATTCGCGGGGTCCGGGCAGCCATTGTGGCGGCACGGTCTTGACCGCTCCGCGGGTCCATTCGCGCGCCATGGCCATCAGACGCGGGTCGGCCGCGGTGCGCACCAGTGGCGTGTTCTCGTCGGTGCGCGCGATCTCCGCCTCGATGCCGGTGTCCGTGATCATCTCCGCGAGTGCCTCGGCGCGCCACAGCCGATCGACGACGACGGACAGCCGCGCTGCTCGTTCATTGCGCTCACCGACCAGCACCACCTGGCCCGGTGCGGCGAGAATGCCCGTCAGGTCGGCGACCGCGGGCGGCACCGACTCTGCCGAGAAGAACGACAGCTGACTCACGTAACCGACAGTAGGCCAGGGGTGCGGCGCAGATGTGTCGCCGGGCCGCGCAGTGCGCTAAAACGAAACACCCCGCGCCTTCCGGTGATGGACGACGCGGGGAGTTATTCAGGTTCGATTGCTCAGACGGCGCGAACACCCGTGGCCTGCGGCCCCTTGGGGCTCTGGCCGACCTCGAACTCAACTTTCTGGTTCTCCTCCAGGGTGCGGAAGCCGCTGCCCTGAATTTCCGTGTAGTGGACGAACACGTCCGCAGAGCCGTCCTCCGGGGCGATGAAGCCGAAGCCCTTCTCCGCGTTGAACCACTTCACAGTTCCCTGTGGCATTTCCTGTTGTTCCTTCTCTTTATTTCTTCCGGGTGCGGTCCACCGTGTTTCGGTACACCGGGCCCGTTCCGACCGCTTACCTTCGCGGAGTAATCGGAACTGACCCGACCTACATTCCTCGCAGGAACCGCGATCGCAACGTCGATCCTGCGAGTGCAAGTACACGAACACAGAAGCTGCGACCGCGCTAAGTCAATCATGTTCAGCGCTGGTGCGACAGTCTCGACGGGATCGAGTGGGGAACAATTCACTTACTAGGGGTGTCAGGAGGTTGGCGGTGTCGAATTCGGGGTCGGATTTCGGTCGCGCCCTGCTGGCCTGCGCGATCGAAGGCACCGATCCGGACGAACAACCCTTACGGCACGTCGCAGACCTGCCCGCGCGTCAAGGCAGGCCACAAGCATGGCCACCATGGGCCGACCCAGATGTGGTGCGGGCGTTCGTTGATCGCGGCATCGAGGCATTGTGGTCACATCAACTCGCTGCCGCCGATCTCGCGCACGACGGACGACATGTCGTACTGAGCACCGGTACCGCGTCGGGCAAGTCGTTGGCATACCAATTGCCGATATTGACGGCCTTGAAAGAGAATCCGCGCGCGCGAGCCCTCTATCTGTCACCGACCAAGGCGCTCGGCCATGACCAATTGCGATCGGCGATAGCGCTCACCGAAGCCGTGCCGGGCCTGGACACCGTCGCGCCGAGTTCATACGACGGCGACAGCCAGGGCGAGGTGCGGCGATTTGCACGCGAGCGGTCGCGCTGGATCTTCTCCAACCCTGACATGATTCACCTGTCGCTTTTGCGCAACCATGCCAAGTGGGCGGTATTCCTGCGCAACCTGCAGTTCATCGTTGTCGACGAATGTCATTACTACCGGGGAATTTTCGGCTCCAATGTCGCGATGGTGCTGCGCCGCCTTTTGCGACTGTGCACGCGCTATTCCGCCACCTCTTCTCTGCCCACGGTGATCTTCGCCAGTGCCACCACCGCGCAGCCAGCGGCCACCGCATCGGAACTCATCGGGCAGACCGTCGCGGAAGTCACCGACGACGGGTCGCCGCATGGAGCCCGCACGGTCGCGCTGTGGGAGCCGGCGTTGCGCAGCGACATCTCCGGCGAAAACGGGGCACCGGTACGTCGTTCGGCAGGCGCCGAGGCGGCGCGTGTGATGGCCGACCTGATCGCCGAGGGCGCGAGGACGCTGACGTTCGTGCGATCGCGCCGCGGCGCAGAGTTGACCGCTTTGGGGGCGCGGGCTCGACTCGAAGACGTGGCTCCCGACCTAGCCGAACGGGTCGCCTCCTACCGCGCCGGGTACCTGGCCGAAGACCGGCGGGCACTGGAACGCGCACTGGCCGAAGGTGATTTGCGCGGGATGGCCACGACCAACGCACTGGAGTTGGGTGTCGACATCGCGGGCCTGGACGCGGTGGTGCTGGCGGGGTTTCCCGGCACGGTCACGTCGTTCTGGCAGCAGGCGGGCCGCTCGGGCCGACGAGGTCAAAGTGCACTGATCGTGCTGATCGCCAGGGACGACCCTCTCGACACCTATCTCGTCCACCACCCGGCGGCGCTGCTGGACAAGCCGATCGAGAGGGTGGTGATCGACCCTTCAAATCCGTATGTTCTTGGGCCGCAGCTGCTTTGCGCCGCCACCGAACTCCCGTTGACCGACGTCGAAGTGCGCCAGTGGAACGCCGAGGCGGTGGCCGAGACGCTCGTCGACGACGGCCTGCTGCGCCGTCGACCCAGTGGCTACTTCCCCACTCCCGGTGTCGATCCGCATCCGGCGGTGGACATTCGCGGTTCATCGGGAGGCCAGATCGCAATCCTGGAAGCCGACACCGGCCGGCTGCTCGGCAGCGCGGGTGTCGGCCAGGCGCAGTCGTCGGTTCACCCCGGCGCGGTGTATTTGCATCAGGGTGAGAGTTATGTCGTCGACGCGCTCGATTTCGAGGACGGCGTCGCGTTCGTG
The DNA here is from genome assembly GCA_035492865.1 of Mycobacterium sp. GTDB lineage: Bacteria > Actinomycetota > Actinomycetes > Mycobacteriales > Mycobacteriaceae > Mycobacterium. Next base: position 6,209 of record DATJIX010000270.1, read on the forward strand.
CACGCGGAGGATCCCGGTTATACGACGTTCGCACGTGAGCTCACCGACATCGCGGTCACCGGCCGAGGTGAGCGAAAAGCGCACGGCCCGGTGACCGTTGGCCTCGTACCGGTGTCCGTGACGAACACCGTCATCGGTTATCTGCGGCGTCGGTTGGACGGCGAGGTGATCGACTTCGTCGAACTCGATATGCCGACCCGAACCCTGGACACCACCGCAGTGATGTGCACGATCACACCAGAGGCGTTGCAGCACAATGGAATCGATTTGCTGCGGGTCCCAGGTGCGCTACATGCCGCAGAACATGCGGCGATCGGCCTTCTGCCATTGGTCGCCAGTTGCGATCGCGGCGACATCGGCGGCGTGTCGACAGCGGTGGGCCCGGTTCAGGGACTGCCCACGATCTTCGTCTACGACGGCTACCCCGGTGGCGCCGGCTTCGCCGACCGCGGCTTCCACAAGATAGAGACGTGGTGGACGGCGACGGCGGAAGCGATCGAGGCCTGTGAGTGCCCGCTGGGGTGCCCGTCCTGCGTCCAGTCGCCGAAATGCGGCAACGGCAACGATCCACTCGACAAAGAGGGTGCGGTGCGGGTCTTGCGCCTGGTGCTCGACGAGCTGGCGCGCTGATCAACCGACCATGAGGGCGACCCACCCCTCGACGGTCGCCCCCATGGCTCTGCGGCCGGAGTGCGAAATAACACACAGCGGGCACACAGACGGTTGCGGCTGAACGGTCGGACAACTCGATCCGTTCCCAATCCCAGAAGTAGGGCGCAGTCGGAAAATACCTCGTAGAAGGGGCCATCGCAACTTAGCGAAGCATTACCGCAGCGGCTGTGAGCCCTCCTAGCAGGGCGAATCTACGGATTCCGTAGCCTGGCTCGATGGCGAGAAGCGGGTTCACTCGACGGTAAACTGCCGCCATGACCCACGACTGGCTGCTCGTGGAGACGCTGGGCAGCGAGCCTGCCGTGGTCGCACAAGGTCCTCGAACCAAGAATTCGATTCCGATCAGCGCGTTCTTGAGGCGTAACCCGCACCTGATGGCGATCCAATCGGCGATCGCTGAGACCGTGCGCGGCGGCGGCGGCCTCAGCAGCATCACGCCCAAGAACGACCGCGTAATTCGTACTGAAGTTGTCAAGATGACCGACGGGTTAATTCACGGTGTACATCTGTGGATCGGACCGCTGGACCTCGAACCGCCCGAGCGGCCGATACCCGGACCGCTGATGTGGGACCTCACGAGCGGCGTCGCTACCGACACCCGCGAGTCGCTGTGGAACAGCGGATGGGATCCCGAGAGGACGCCCACCCACGGAAGGGCATTCGCCGACGACCTGCCGCGTCGCGACCTCAATCCCAGCGAGGCGAAAGTCTTGTCCATGGCGATCAAACCCGAAGTCGGCATGACGCTCTCAAGCACTTGGGACATAACGGATTTCAACGGCGAGCCGATCACCATCGGGTTCGTCTCCCGGGTCCGGCAGGAGAGCCAGGACGACGGCACTGAACGGCTGATCTGCCGCGCGATGAACTGGCGCAGCGTGCGGGAGGAATCCGCGACGCCGCGCGATTACCTGGCCCAGCGAATCCTCGACAGTCTCTCGCGACCGGGTGTGTACCGGTGCATGGTCGATCTCAAGAACTGGACGCTGCTGAAGTGGCTGGATGACCCGGTGCCGTTCTTCGACTGGCGTGCCAGCATGACCGGAGACCGCGCTGTCCATCCCGCCGACCGTCGTCAGATGGCAAAGATGGCAGAGGAATTCGTGCCGACTGGCAGCGCTTCGGGCGTGCTGCGCATGGTCGCCAACGGCGGCGGATGGACTCCGGTCCACGTCACCGTCAACCGTGTGCAGCTCGAAGAGAACGTCGATGCGGGGTTGGCGACGATGCGCATCCCCACCGAAGCGGAGATCGACGCCGCGGGACTCGTCGACATCGACGACACCGCAAGGCGCTAGCTGCCGGCGCCAGCCGGGCCGGCACGAGCGGTGGCACGGGCCGGTCCGACGCCGAACCTGCCGAGGCCGACCGTGGCCTCGACGGCGACGACGACATCAAGGTCATCGGTGACGCATTCGGCCATGGTGGTGCGCATCGCGCGGGCCAACGCGGCCGCCCGCGTACACGCGGCAGTGGCGCCATCGCCGAGGTGGCCGGCGGCGGCCAGCGCGGCCAGATCGGCAGCGGCCTGCGCCCGGTGACGCGCGACCACCGCGGATCCGACGTACCCGCCGCCGATGGTGAGCGCCAACAACACCGCCATCATCGCGACAGCAACCAGGCTGGCGGCGCCATCGTCAGCCCGGACCGGGTTCGGCCGCCGCGACCGCCTCCGCTGCGACGGTGATGCCCGGCAACATCGACGACCGCGCCGTAACCGTGGCGACGACAAGGTCACCGTCGCGGCGCAGCTGCACGTTTGCGCCGGCGGGCGCGATACGTTTCGCCGCGATCGATGCCGATCCGTCGTCGCCACGCGCGGCGAGGCGCGCGGCCTCACGTGCGGCGTCGACGCACCGCACCTGCATCGACACCGCGGTGAGCCCCGAGACGCACAGGATAAGCACGACCACAAGCGCGGCGATCGCAAACGCCGCCTCGACGGTGACACCCCCGGCCTCATCGACTAGACGTTGGTGTTCAATGCCCGGTTGATGATGTTGGTCAGGGCGCTGACGATCGAATCGCCGGTGATCACCGTGTACAGGATCGCCCCGAACGCCGCCGCGGCGATGGTGCCGATCGCATACTCGACCGTCGACATGCCGCCGTCGTCGACGACCAATACCGTCAGTCGAGCCCGCAGCTCGCGAATCTTGTTCCCTACCATCGTGATTCCCCCTCATCTCTCGTTGGCCGTCACAGAATTCCCGACCCCAGTACGTCACCGGCCAACCCGGCGACCACGGGCACGATGCCCAAGCACACGAACGCCGGCAGATAGCACAGCCCCAGTGGACCCGCGATCAACACCGAAGCCCGTTCGGCCGCAGCGCTCGCCGCATCGGCCGCCTCATGTCTTGAGGTGTCGGCCAGCTCCGTAACGCCCTGCGCCAGAGCCGTTCCCGATGAGGCAGACCGCCGGGCCAGCCGCATCAAAGCGTCCGCACTATGGTCGGCGGGACCATCGGAATTCGTCCACGCCGCAGCCGGTTCGGCACCCAGCGCCAGCAGGTCGGCGGCGCGCTCGAGCACCAGGGCGAGCGGGGCGGGTGCACCCGGCGCCGTCGCAGCCGCTGCGGTCGACACCGCCATTCCCGACCGCAGGCACGCGGCGAGCACGTCGAGGCTGGAAGCCGCCGCCAATGGGTCATTCCTGCCCGACGGCGTGCTCCTACTGCGCCGCGGTTGTGTGGCACGCAACCGCATCCATGGCCGCGAGTCGCCGCCGATCAGCAGCGCGACCGCCAAAAGCAAGGCCGCCCAACTCATGTCATTACCTGCGCGGTGATGCGATCCGACCACAGCAAACCACCGCACGCCAGCGTGACACCGACGACCAACAACCAGCCGCCCGCACCGTTCGACAGCAAGAAGCTCAACGGCCTCGCGCCGATCAACTCGCCGAGGCCGACACCCAGCAGCGGCAACCCGGCAAGCACCGCGGCGGTGGTCCGCGCGCCGGTCATCCCGGCCGCCACCCTGGCCGTGAAGCGCTCACGGGCAACGATGTCGCGCTGCGCGGTCTGCATCAATGTCGCGATCGAAAGGCCGTGCTCCTGGGCCAGTCGCCAACACACAGCGAGCCGCTCCCAATGCGCTGGCATCGACGACCCGTCGGCCACGCTGTGCAAACCCGCTGCGACGTCGGCGCCGAGCCGGGCACGCGCGGCCACCGCCCTCAATGACTCGGCGACCGGACCGTCGATCTCCCCGGCGGCGACGCCGAACGCGGCAACCGGATGCGCACCGACGCGGAGCTCCCCGACCAGAACATCCAATGCGCCCTGCAGGGCCGCGGATTCAGCGGCTCGGCGGTCCGCCCCGTTGCGGCGCCGCCTGCGTACCCACAGCGTCACACCGACGATCGCGCCCGCTGTGACGGCGCCGATCGGCAGCGCGACGGCCAACACCGCGGCGAGCGCGCCAGCGCACGGCAGGACCGGTACCGGGCGCTGCGCCTGCCGCAAAAGCCCCAGCGCTTCGAGTCTGCGGTGCGATCCAGCGGGCAGCACGACGAGCGCCATCGCCAGCGCCAGCAACGCGCCGCTCACGGCGAACTCCTGCCGCCCACCAGTGCAGCCAAACTGTCCCTGCCACAACCGAATCCGTCGTCGACATGCCATGCGGTTCGCACCCGAACACGGTCGTCGCTGCCGCGCTCCAGCACCCCGATCTCGGTCAGCCGACGCACGCCGCTGCCACCGCGGCTGACGTGCAGCACCACCTGCACGGCCGCGGCCAGTTGACTGTGCAGCGCTGCGCGGCCGAGCCCGCCGAGCGCAGCGAGGGCCTCGAGCCGGGCAGGCACCTCGGCAGGGCTGTTGGCATGCACGGTCCCTGCGCCCCCGTCATGGCCGGTGTTGAGGGCGGCGAGCAGATCCACCACCTCGGCTCCGCGCACCTCACCGACCACGATCCGGTCTGGCCGCATCCGCAAGGCCTGCCTGACCAGATCGCGGACCGTGACTTCACCGACGCCTTCCACGTTGGCGCAGCGTGCGACGAGCTTCACCAGGTGCGGATGCGCGGGTGCAAGTTCCGCGGCGTCCTCGACGCAGACGATGCGTTCGCCGGGCGCGACGGCCCCCAACACCGCCGCCAGCAGCGTTGTCTTGCCTGCGCCGGTGCCGCCGGAGATCAGGAACGCCAACCGCGCCGCGATGATGTCGCGGATCAGCGTGGCTGCCTCGGGCGCGATGGCTCCCGCGCGGGCCAGCGCTGTCAGGTCCTGGGTGGCCGGGCGCAGCACCCGCAGTGACACGCAGGTGCCCTCCGCCGCGATCGGTGGCAGCACCGCGTGCAGCCGAACGCTGAATCGACCCGCACCCAGACCCGTCAGCTGGCCGTCGACCCAGGGTTGCGCCTCGTCAAGGCGCCGACCCGCCGACAGTGCAAGACGCTGCGCCAGCCGCCGCACCGCGGCTTCGTCGGAGAACCGAATCGGACTGCGGCGTAACCCGTTTCCATCGTCGACCCAAACCGCGTCGGGCGCGGTGACGAGCACGTCGGTGGTGCCCTCCGCGCACAACAGTGGCTCCAGAATGCCTGCACCGGTCAGTTCGGTCTGGAGCACGCGCAAACTGCTCAGCACCTCGCTGTCGCCGAGCACGCCACCGGATTCGGCGCGGATCGCGGCGGCCACCACGTTCGGCCGCAGCGGCCCCGGCTCTGCGGCCAGTCGTTCGCGCACCCGGTCGATCAGCGAAGCGCTCATGCGGCCGCGATCCGACGCTGGTTCAGCACCGCCAGGACGCGCCGCGCCGCGGCGGCCAACGGCGACCGCCG
>DATJIX010000271.1:0-4873 GCA_035492865.1 Mycobacterium sp.
AGCACATTGTGGAACGACAACAGGGCGGCGAAGAGGCTGGTGATCAGCAGCACCTGCACCAGGTCGCCCGCGACCGAACCGACGTAGCGGATCGCCGTCTCGGTCAGCATGCCCTCGGGGTTGTCGGCCGCCTTCGCCACCGCACCCTGATCGCCCCACGCGCTGACCATCGCCCAGCTCGACAGCGCGTAGAAGCCACCGATGAGCAGGAGTGCGAGGTACGTCGCGCGCGGGATGGTCCGCGCCGGGTCGCGCGCCTCGTCGCGGAAGACTGCGGTGGCCTCGAAACCGATGAAGCCGGCGAGGGCGAAGATCAGTGCGATCCCCGGCGCACCCGTGAAGAACTGGCCGGGATCGAAAGCGGCCGTGGAGAGTCCACCGTCTCCGCCGCGGCCGATCACCGCGAGGTTGATCACCATCACGATGCCGACCTCGCAGATCAGCAGAACGCCGAGCACCTTGCCGGACAGTTCGATGTGCCGGTAGCCCAGCGTGCCGACCACGGCCATCATCACCAGCGCGTAGAGGTACCACGGCACCGAGGGGCCCCCGTGCGAGGTGACGAGCCCATCGATGGCCGCGCCCACATAGCCGTAAACCCCGCCCTGCACCGCGGTGTAGGACAGCAGCGCGAGGAACGCGGCGCCGAGCCCCATGTGCCTGCCCAGCCCATGTCCAACGTAGGTGTAGAAGGCGCCCGCGCCAGGCACGTGCCTTGCCATCGCGGTGAAACCGACCGCGAACAGGATCAGGACCGCGGTGCACACCACATACGACGCGGGGTAGGCGGCGCCGTTGCCCGCGGCGATGCCGATGGGGAAGGTCCCTGCGACGACGGTGAGTGGTGCCGCGGCGGCCACCACCATGAACACGATCGCGGCCGGACCGAGCCGACCCGCCAGTCGATGATCCTGTGGCGCCGCCGCCTTGGGGAGTAGAGCGTCAGTTGTCATGGCATTGACTTTCCTCGAATTGATCGGGTTTTTGATTTCGGTCCGGTAAGCGTTTGCGTTCTTCAAATGAGAATGGCTGCGTCGCGAATTCTCATTTGGCGGGTGCGGGTTACAACGCCATGTTGACCGCTTTCGTTTGGGTGTATTCGGCAATGGCGCCCTCGCCGAGTTCGCGGCCCCAGCCCGATTGTTTGTATCCGCCGAACGGCAGCGCGGTGTCGAACGCGTTGTGACAGTTGACCCACACCGTCCCGGCCTTGATCTGGGCGGCGACCTCGTGGGCCGTCGACACGTCGCGGGTCCACACGCTGGCGGCCAACCCGTAGGGGGTGTCGTTGGCGGCCGCGCGGACACCGTGTTCGCGGTTGAAAGGGACCGCGACGGCGACCGGCCCGAAGATCTCCTCGCGATAGACGCTGTGGTCTTCCCGCACGTCGACGAGCAGGGTGGGTTCGACGTAGAAACCGGTGTCTCCGTGGCGGCCGCCGCCTGCCAGTGCGCGGGCGCCGCCGCCGATGCCCGCGTCGAGGTATCCGGTGACCTTGGTCAGCTGCTCGCGCGACACCAGCGGGCCGATGTCGTTGGTGGGGTCGAGGCCGGGACCGATCTTGCGGCTGCGCGCGAAGTCGGCGACACCGGCGGTGAATTCGTCGAAGATGCGGTCCTCCACCAGCAGCCGGGTGCCCGCGGTGCAGGTCTGGCCGTGGTTGAACAGGAAGCCCGACGACACGCCTGGGATGGCGGCATCGAGGTCGGCGTCGGCGAAGATCACCTGCGGGCTCTTGCCGCCGAGTTCCAGCGAGACCTTCTTGAGGTTGCCCGACGCCGCGTTGACGATCTTCTTGCCGACCTCGGTCGATCCGGTGAAGGCGACCTTGTCGACACCGTCGTGCGCGGACAGCGCGGCGCCCACGTCGCCGAATCCGGTCAGCACATTGACCACGCCTGCGGGCACACCTGCCTCGGCGATCACCTCGGCAAGCAGCAGGGCCGTCAGCGGGGTCTGTTCGGCCGGTTTGAGGATGACGGTGTTCCCGCACGCGAGCGCGGGCGCGACCTTGAATGCCGCCATCACCAGCGGGAAGTTCCACGGGATGATCTGCGCACACACGCCGACCGGCTCACGCAGCGTGAAGGCGTGGAAGCGGCCGCCGGGCGCCCACGGCACCGACACCGGGACGGTGCGGCCCTCGATCTTGGTGGCCCATCCCGCGTAGTAGTAGAAGATCTCCGCGGCCCACGTCACGTCGACGGCCTTGGCCACGGCCACCGACTTGCCGTTGTCGATGGTCTCCAGTTGGGCGAATTGGTCTGCGCGGGCCGAGATGCCGTCGGCGATGCGCCAGATCATCTGCTGCCGCTCAGCGGGCGTGAGCACCGGCCATGGGCCGGTTTCGAATGCGCGTCGCGCTGCCCGCACCGCCCGCTCGACGTCCTCGGGCCCGCTGTGCGGGACGGTCGTGATCACCTCTTCGGTGGCGGGGTCGACCGTGTCGAACCGCTTTCCCGACAGAGCATCCACCCACTCGCCGTCGACGTACATCTGCCGCGGGCGCGATACGAAGTCGACGGTTCGCGGGTCCAGATCGGTGCTCAGCAGAGTTGTCATGTGGCCAATGATTACGCCCCGATGTGGTGCGCGTCACCACTAAATCCGAATGGGTATTTCGGTGCGATTCATTCTCATTTGAAATGGCGATCGCATTCTCATTTCGGGCGCAGCGTAAACGCAGTTGACGCCTGACCGCGGGTGCCGGGTCGCAGATTCCGGCAACGGCCGGTCCGACGATTCTCATTTGAAGATTTCGAAGATTTACATACGGATCACCGCGACTGGGCCGCTCCCCGGATGACGATGGACTACCTTCCGACGGATGGGCGCCAGTCGGGCCATGCGGAGCACGTCGCCCGTGTCGGGCTTGCGGCGGGCGCAGTTGTCGTTCGCCCAGGTGCTCGGCCAGTCGGTGTCGGCGGTGGCGCCGTCGGCGGTGATGGTGACCCTGCCCGCCCTCGTCATCCCCGCGGCCGGGCGCTGGCCGCTGGTGGTGTTCGCGGCGACGGCGCTGCTGATGGCGGCCGTCGGCTATTGCATCGGCCAGTTCTCCACCCGGATGGTGGCGGTCAGCGGGCTGTACAGCTACACCGTCAAAGGGCTCGGCCCGGTCCCCGGCATCGTCGCAGGCTGGTCGGTGGTGATCGGATACGCGGCCGCCGCCATGGCCAGCACGCTGGGCGCCGCAAGCTATCTGGCTGCGCTGCTTGGCCGGCTCGGGGTGCCGGATGGCAGGCCGACCATCGCGTGTCTGGCGGTGCTCGTCGGCGCCGCGGCGCTGCTGCTGATGATCCGCGGCATCCGGCTCTCGGCCCGCATCTCGCTGACCATCGAGGTGTTCGCTATCGTCGTCGCCGCCGTGGTGCTCGTCATCGCGTTCACCGGCTCTGTGGTGGGCGTCGGCCCGCCGAAAAACGCAGGCACGGAGTCACACTCGGCGCTCGGATTCGCACTGCTGCTCGCGATCACGTCGTACGTCGGATTCGAGAGCGCGAGCACTGTGGCTCGTGAGGCGCGCAATCCGTTCGTCAGCGTGACGAGGGCGATCCGATGGACACCGTTGGCGTTGGGTGTGCTGTACACGTTCGCAGCGGCCATGCAGGCGCGCGGAACCGTCAGCACGGGAATCGGTTCCACGCCGATCGTGCTGTCGCTTCCCGACTCGGCGGGCAGGGGTTCGACGGCGCTGTCGATCGTGATGGAGCTCGGCATCACCGCGTCGTGGTTCGCGTGCGTCATCGGGTCGACGACGGCGCTGTCGCGGACGCTGTTCGCGATGGGCCGGGAAGGCGTGGTGAGCGAGCGCGTCGGCCACGCACACCGGGTCTACCGCACCCCGCACGTGGCGCTGTGCGCGTCGATGCCGTTCATCGTCGCGGTGCCCGTCGCGTATCTGTTCATCGTCGGGTCGAGCCGCGAGGTGCTGATCGGGCTGCTCGCGCTGTCCGCGCACGGCTACGTGGGCGCGTACCTACTGGTCTGTCTGGCCACGCCGGCGTTCCTGCGCCGCATCGGCGAATTGACCCGCACGCCTTTGATCGTCGGGCTGGCCACGGCCGCGGTGATGGTGGCGATCATCGTGTGGGCCGCACTGACCCTCGACTCCCCGGTGTGGATCGCCACCGCGATATACGCCGTGCTGATCGCCGCGGGCTTGACGGTCTTCGCGATACGGCAGCGGGCCATACCCGACCTGGCTCATCGTGTCGGTGTGTTCGACGAGACGGTCACCGGTGACGTCTTCGCCGACTACAACCCGTGGGAAGTCCGGCGATGAGCCCCGTGGACGGATCGCTGTCGGGCAGGCAGCCCAAAGCCGTGCAGAGTGCGTTGCAGGTGCTCGAACAGGTGGCCCGGGCGGGTGTCGGGGTGACGGCGAAGGAGATCGCCGAGCAACTGTCGATGCCATCGGCCACCACCTACCGACTGCTCAATCTGCTCGTCGCCGACGGTTATGTCGTTCGTCTTCCCGATCTCTCGGGTTTCTCGCTGGGCCCGCGGATGGGCGTCCTTATCGACGCCGCGGTGTCACCGATCGTGTGCGCCGCGGCGCGCGACGTGCTCGCCGAGTTGCGGTTGTCGGTCCGATTCGGGGTGCACCTGTTCTACTTCACCAACACCGCCGTTCGGATCGCCGATGCCGACGCCGAATATCCGCCTCCCGCAGACGAATCCGTGCTGAACCGGCATCTACACGCGTGCGGTGTCGGCAAGCTTCTGCTTGCCGAGAAGCGTGATGTGGACAGCCTGCTGGTGAATCCGCTTGCGGCGCTGACCGATCGCACGGTGACGTCGCGGGCCGCATTGACCGAGCAACTCGACGCCGTGCGCGAACAAGGGCTGGCCACACAGACCGCGGAGTTGCGCG
>DATJIX010000272.1:0-11139 GCA_035492865.1 Mycobacterium sp.
CCACAGCAGCAGCCCGGTCTGCACGCCGACGGCGATCGACATCATCGAGATCAGCGTCGCGGTGAACACGGCGGTGCTGTGCGTGCCGAGCAGCTGAGTGATGCCCATGAAGCCCAGTGATCCCGGCACCAGCAGCCAGAATCCCGGCACCACCAGCGACATCGTCGGCGGTGTGTTGGGGCGGTGGGATATCGCCAGCGCGAACAGGATCAACGTCAAGCCACCGCCGAACCCGCTGGCGTAGCTGCCGAGCACCGCATTGCCGATCCACTGGCCGGCATAGGCGACGTACAGCATCAGCACCATCCACGGCAGAAACTTCGTCGGGGGAGCGAAGTTCAGCCATATCCCGAGTCCGTACACCAGCACCCCGACGAACGGCGCCCACGGGCCGAGTCGGTTGAGTTGGGTCGCGTCGAGACTGGCATCGGCGATGCCCGCCAGCTGCGCCGCGATCAGGATGCCGAAGGCCAGCTGAGCGATCTGCATGAAGCCCGCCACCAACCTGCTGGCCCCGGACACCACATGGTTGGTGGCCAGCTCGATGACCGCGAGCGTGATGCCTGCGCCGGGCAGGAAGGTGGCCAGTGGTGCCGCGAGCGCGCGCAGGCTGTCGGTGCCGACGTGCCATCGGCTGTCGAACTTGAACACGATGAATGCGACCAGGAACGCGCAGACGGTCGGAAGCATGTAGCCGATGGCCTCGTTGCGACGACCGATGACGGTCAGGCCGCCGACGAGCAGACCAAGGGTCGCGGCACCGTAGAGACTCCACGGTGTCGGCTGCAGGATCAGTGCCAGCCCGATGCTCTGCACCGCGTAGCCGAGAACTGTGATCCACAGCGGAAATCGCTTGTCCAGGTTACGAATCCGCTCGAGCTCGGCCATGCCCTCTTCGGGGCTGACCGTTCCTGACGGCGCCCGCGCCACCAACTTGGCCAGCGGGAAGGACTGGTCGTAGCGCACATTGAAATCAGGGTTGGCGATATAGATGCCTTCACCGGAGGCGCTACCGACCTGGACGTAGTTGGGCAGCGCCAGAAACTCGTGGTCGAGGCCGTACGCGCGAGCGGTCTGTTGCATCACATTGCGGACCAGAGTGACGGGATAGTTCGCCGCGGCCATGGCGGCGCCGAGCGCCGCCACAAACTGGGGTGCAGCCACATCGTCTCGCTCAGATGGCACGGTCGCAGGCTACTGCGCGGCGTCCCCTAGGCTGGCCCTATGCAAAGGATTATCGGGACCGAGGTCGAGTACGGCATTTCCTCGCCGTCCGATCCGACCGCGAATCCGATCCTGACGTCGACGCAGGCGGTGCTGGCGTATGCGGCAGCCGCGGGGATCCAGCGGGCCAAGCGCACCCGGTGGGACTACGAGGTGGAGTCGCCGCTGCGCGACGCCCGTGGGTTCGACCTGAGCCGGTCGGCGGGTCCGCCGCCTGTGGTGGACGCCGACGAGGTCGGCGCGGCCAACATGATCCTGACCAACGGTGCCCGCCTCTACGTCGACCACGCCCACCCCGAGTACTCCGCGCCGGAATGCACCGATCCGCTTGACGCGGTGATCTGGGACAAGGCGGGCGAGCGGGTGATGGAGGCCGCCGCCCGGCATGTCGCGAGCGTGCCAGGGGCCGCCAAGCTGCAGCTTTACAAGAACAACGTGGATGGCAAGGGCGCCTCGTACGGCTCGCACGAGAACTATCTGATGTCGCGCCAGACACCGTTCTCCGCGGTGATCGCGGGTCTGACCCCACACCTGGTTTCGCGCCAGGTGATCACCGGCTCCGGCCGGGTCGGCATCGGGCCGTCGGGCGACGAGCCGGGCTTCCAGCTGTCCCAGCGCTCCGACTACATCGAGGTCGAGGTCGGCCTGGAGACCACGCTCAAGCGCGGCATCATCAACACCCGCGACGAGCCGCACGCCGACGCCGACAAGTACCGACGGCTGCACGTGATCATCGGCGACGCGAACCTGGCCGAGACGTCGACGTACTTGAAGCTCGGCGCCACGGCGCTGGTGCTGGATCTGATCGAAGAAGGTATGGACCTCACCGACCTGGCGCTGGCCCGGCCGGTGCACGCGGTGCATGTCATCAGCCGCGATCCGTCGCTGCGCGCCACCGTCGCGCTCGCCGACGGCCGCGAACTGACCGCCCTTGCGCTGCAACGGATTTACCTCGATCGGGTGGCCAAGCTGGTGGACAGCCGCGATCCCGATCCGCGCGCGTCCGACGTCGTCGAAACGTGGGCCAACATTCTTGATCTGCTCGAGCGCGACCCGATGGAGTGCGCCGAGATCCTGGACTGGCCTGCGAAGCTACGGCTGTTCGAGGGCTTCCGCCAGCGGGAGAACCTCAACTGGTCGGCGCCGCGACTGCATCTGGTGGACCTGCAGTACTCCGATGTGCGGCTGGACAAGGGTCTGTACAACCGGCTGGTCGCGCGCGGCTCGATGAAGCGACTGGTCACCGAGCAGCAGGTGATCGATGCCGTCGACAACCCGCCGACGGACACCCGGGCCTACTTTCGCGGCGAGTGCCTGCGCCGCTTCGGCGCCGATATCGCCGCCGCGAGCTGGGACTCGGTGATCTTCGATCTTGGCGGGGATTCGCTCGTGCGGATTCCAACCCTCGAGCCGCTGCGCGGTAGCAAGGCGCACGTCGGGGCCCTGCTGGACTCCGTCGACACCGCCGTCGAACTGGTGGAACAGCTCACCACCTGACAGCCACCGTCCAGGCGATCACCAGCAAACTCCCATGAAAATGGGGGGACCTGGTTTAGGGAATCAACCGATTCTTTCTGGTCCGACCACTCATAGGTTTTGGGGTGTACCTGCGCTTCGGCGGGACCAGAGGGAAAGGGCGTAGCAAACGCGATGGCCCATTACGGAACAGTCGGCCGAAAGTGGCCGGGCAGGAAGATCGGGGCGGTGCTTGGCACTGCGGCAGCCGGATTGATGGTCCTTCTGCCGCTCGCCACCGACGCCTTCGAGGGGATTACTCAGAGCACTCCCGGGTCCGGCATGTACTCGGCATTTACGCTGCCGCCGACCATGACCGAGGGCGACACCGAGACGACGACGGTCGCTCCCACCGCCCTAGCGACGCCGAAGGCAGCGCCCGAGGTCAAAGCCCCGCACAGGTGACCGCGGCGAATTGTCGGTTCAGCTCCCCGTGCGAAGTGTGCGTACGCACACCGTAAGACCCGTTTCGGCCTCGACACCGGACATATCAAGCCGACTTCAACCTGCGGGCTGGGCTAATGTGGAGTGACCGGCGGGCGGCTGTGAGCCCGCCGATTACATAAGCAGGAGGCAGCGATGGCTCAGGAGCAAACCAAGCGTGGCGGTGGTGGCGGCGAGGACGATGACCTCACCGGCAGCACGGCCGCCGGGCAGGAGCGTCGCGAGAAGCTGGCCGAGGAGACCGACGACCTGCTGGACGAGATCGACGACGTTCTCGAGGAGAACGCCGAGGACTTCGTGCGCGCGTACGTCCAGAAGGGTGGCCAGTGACCTGGCCGAACCGCGAACAGCTGGCCTTTCCGTCACCCATAGCAGGAGCACCCTCCGTCCCCGTGGACTTGTCGTCCTTTTCTGAGCTGCTGCGCCGTCAGGCGCCCGAACTTCTACCCTTCAACCGCTCCGCTGCCGCGGCCCCAGTTCCTGGTGATGCGCTGCCGCACGGCACCACGATCGTCGCGCTGAAGTTCCCCGGCGGCGTGGTGATGGCGGGCGACCGCCGCGCCACCCAGGGCAACATGATCGCCAGCCGTGACGTACAGAAGGTGTACATCACCGACGACTACACGGCGACCGGCATTGCGGGCACCGCCGCCATCGCGGTCGAGTTCGCCCGGCTCTACGCGGTCGAACTCGAGCATTACGAGAAGACCGAAGGCGTGCCGCTGACGTTCCGCGGCAAGGTGAACCGGCTCGCGACCATGGTGCGCGGCAACCTCGGCGCAGCGCTGCAGGGCTTCGTCGCGCTGCCTCTTCTGGCGGCCTACGACCTCGACGACCCCGATCCGCAGGCCGCGGGCCGCATCGTGTCGTTCGACGCGGCAGGCGGCTGGAACCTCGAGGAAGAGGGTTATCAGTCGGTGGGTTCCGGCTCGATCTTCGCCAAATCCTCGATCAAAAAGCTGTATTCGCGAGTGGTGGACGCAGATTCGGCGCTGCGAGTGGCGGTCGAAGCGCTGTACGACGCGGCTGACGATGACTCCGCGACGGGCGGTCCCGACCTGGTTCGTGGCATCTATCCGACGGCGGTGATTCTCGCAGCCGAGGGCGCGGAAGACATCGCGGAGGCACGCATCGCGGCACTGGCCCGCGAGGTCATCGAAAGTCGGTCCCGTCAAGATACTTTCGGTCCGGACAGTGCTGCCCAGTCGCATGACGCGCGAGGAGACTCGTGAGCTTTCCATACTTCATCTCGCCTGAGCAGGCGATGCGCGAGCGCTCGGAGCTCGCACGCAAGGGCATTGCCCGCGGCCGCAGTGTGGTGGCGCTGGCGTACTCAGGCGGTGTGCTTTTCGTCGCGGAGAATCCGTCGCGGTCGCTGCAGAAGGTCAGTGAGCTCTACGACCGCGTGGGCTTTGCGGCCGTCGGTCGGTTCAACGAGTTCGACAACCTGCGTCGCGGAGGCATTCAGTTCGCCGACACTCGCGGCTACGCCTACGACCGCCGCGATGTGACGGGCCGCCAGCTGGCCAACGTGTACGCGCAGACGCTCGGCACGATCTTCACCGAGCAGGCCAAGCCCTACGAGGTCGAGCTGTGCGTCGCGGAGGTCGCCCACTTCGGCGAGACCAAAGCGCCTGAGCTGTACCGGATTACCTACGACGGGTCGATTGCCGACGAACCGCATTTCGTCGTGATGGGCGGCACCACCGAGCCGATCGCCGAGAAGCTGAAGGAGTCGTACACGGAGAACCTCGGCCTGTCCGACGCCGTGAAGGTCGCGGTTGCGGCCCTGAAGGCCGGTGGCAACGGCGGCGCTGAGCCCCGTGCGCTGGGGCCGTCGACGCTGGAGGTCGCCATCCTGGACGCGAACCGGCCCCGCCGGGCGTTCCGGCGGATCACCGGCGCGGCGCTGGAGGCCGTTCTGCCCGAAGACGATTCGGACGCAAAGACCTCAGAGGGCGACTAACTCTTCGTCATGGCCGAATTGGTGACGCCGGAAGCGCCGATTCTGCCAAGGCCGCGAATCCTGCGGCAGAAGTGGCTGAACCTGTCCTTCCTGCATTGGGCGGTGGAGCCGGCGAGCATCGCCCACCTGTATCCGCAGGGCACCGAGCCCGACACCTTCGAGGGCAGCAGTTTCGTCGGCGTCGTCCCGTTCCAGATGTCGCTGTTCGGCAGGTTTTTGGAGACCAACGTGCGGCTGTATTCGGTGGACGGGACGGGCAGGCGCGGGGTCGTCTTCCTGAGCCTTGACACCAACCGGCTCGACATCGTCGCCGGCGGGCGGTGGGTCTTCGGCGTGCCCTACCGGTGGGCCAGGATGGGATACCGGGAGAACGGTGACCGCCGCACCTATACTTCGACGCTGCGCTGGCCGGGAGCCGATGCATCGAGTTCCATCGAAGTGCGGGTGGGTGATTCGCTTACGTGCGGGCCGCTCGAGCACTACCTGACCGCGCGGTGGGGTGCGCACGTCGTCCGTGCCGGTCGGACTTGGTATGTGCCCAACGAGCATCCCGCCTGGGCGCTGCGCCGCGCCGAGCTGGTCGACTTCTCCGACCACGGTCTGCTGGCTTCCGTCGGACTCGGCGACCTCGCTGTGCGGCCACCGGATCATGTGGCGTTCAGCGACGGCGTCGCGGCGCGATTCGGCCGTCCGGTCCGGTCGACGACTCCTCGTTTCAGGCCGTGACGACGGCCTGCGCGCGAAGGGTTAAAGGACCGCGCGCACAGCCTGTTCGAACCCGATCACGTGTTCGGATGCCAGCTTGGCCGCCAAATCCTCGTCACCGTCGATGATGGCCCGCAACAGTGAGACGTGTTCGACGACGTGCTCGGCGACGTTGGACAGCCGGTCGAGGAACAGACACCAGATGCGGGTGGCGTGCGCGTCTTGGCAGACCAACACATCCTCGAGGTACGGATTGCCCGAGGCCTTGTAAATCGCGGTGTGTACCCGCACGTCGAAACGCAACAGCGTGCGCGGGTCGTCATTGGGGTCGAGCTTGGCAATGTCATCGGCGAGCGCCGAGAGCTGCATCCGGGTTTCCAGCGGCGCCGTGCGCGCGGCGCGGGCGGCGACCACCGGTTCGAGTTGCCGGCGGATCTCCTGGATGTGTGCCAGGTCGGTGATGTCCACGGTGGTGGCAAACGTGCCCCGGCGAGGATAGGCGATGACGAGCCGGTCGCGCTCGAGTCGCTTGAGCGCCTCGCGGACCGGGGTTCGCCCGAACCCGAGCTGGCGGGCCAGATTCTCGTCGTTGATCGGCTCGCTAGGACGAATGTCGAGCATGACGAGCCGCTCGCGAATGATCTGATACGCAAGGTCGGCGTTGGACAGAGTAGGCCCGTCGCCGGTCTCGGCCAGCTCCACGCTCATCGTCGTCTCCCGTTCGAATTGACCCTTGACCGCGTGCATCAACGTACCATACTGTGGCCCACAACTGATATATCAGTTAGACAACGACTGTTCGATGGAGAGCCGCGTGAGTCCACAGGCGCCGGGCGCGCACCTGCCCGATCATCCCGACTTCCTCTGGCGCAATCCCGAGCCGAAGCGGTCCTACGACGTCGTCATCATCGGCGGCGGGGGCCACGGTCTGGCCACCGCGCACTATCTGGTGAAGAACCACGGCATCACCAACGTCGCGGTGATCGAGAAGGGCTGGCTGGCCGGCGGCAACATGGCCCGCAACACCACGCTGATCCGGTCGAACTATCTGTGGGACGAGAGCGCGCAGATCTATGAGCACTCGCTGAAGCTGTGGGAGGGTCTGGAAGACGACCTCGGCTACCCGATCCTGTTCAGCCAGCGCGGCGTGCTCAATCTCGCGCACAGCCTGCAGGATGTCCGCGACAGCGTGCGCCGGGTGGAAGCCAACGTGCTCAACGGTATTGACGCCGAATGGCTGGAGCCCGACGAGGTCAAGAAGCTCTGCCCGATCGTGAACATTTCGGCCGATCTGCGCTACCCGGTGCTCGGCGCGACCTACCAACCGCGCGCCGGAATCGCCAAACACGACTACGTCGCTTGGGGTTTCGCGCGCCGAGCCGACGCGGCAGGGGTAGATCTGCTGCAGGGCTGCGAGGTCACCGGCTTCACCACCGACGGCGACCGAATCACCGGTGTGCGCACGACGCTCGGCGATATCGCGGCCGGACAGGTTGCGATGTGCGCGGCGGGCCACACATCCGTGCTGACCGACATGCTCGGATTCCGGGTCCCGCTCCAGAGCCACCCGCTGCAGGCACTGGTGTCCGAACTCCTCGAACCCGTGCACCCGACGATCGTGATGTCCAACGCCGTGCACGTCTACGTGTCGCAGGCGCACAAGGGTGAGCTGGTGATGGGTGCGGGCATCGACTCCTACAACGGCTACGGTCAGCGCGGCGCCTTCCACATCATCGAGCGGCAGATGGCCGCGGCCGTCGAACTGTTCCCGATCTTCGCCCGCGCGCATCTGCTGCGAAGCTGGGGCGGCATCGTCGATACCACGCCCGACGCCTCGCCGATCATCGGTCGCACCCCGTACCGCAACCTGTATCTCAACTGTGGCTGGGGCACAGGCGGATTCAAGGCCACGCCTGGCATCGGCTGGTGCATGGCCGACACCATCGCACGCGACGAGCCGCACCCGTACGTGGCTCCTTTCAACCTTGACCGCTTCGTCACCGGAGCGCTCGTTGACGAACACGGCGCCGCCGCCGTCGCGCACTGAATCTTCGAAAGGCTGAGACAACAATGCAACTCATCCAATGCCCGTATTGCGGGCCACGGGAAGAGACCGAATTCCATTACGGCGGGCAGGCGCATGTCGCGTACCCCGACGATCCATACGGGCTGACCGACGAACAGTGGGCGCATTACGTGTTCTTCCGCGCCAACACCAAGGGCAAGTTCGCCGAGCGCTGGGTGCACAGTGCCGGATGCCGCCGGTGGTTCAACGCGGTGCGCGACACCGCGACGTATCGCTTCCAGGATGTCTACCGGATGGGCGAGCAGAAGCCGGTGATCTCGTGACCGCGCCGTTCCGCACCGCGACCGGTGGCCGCATCGACCGGAGCACCCGCTACGAATTCACGTTCGGTGGGCGGACCTATACCGGACATCAGGGCGACACGCTGGCGTCCGCGCTGCTGTCACACGGCGTGCACAAGATCGCGACAAGCGTCAAACTCGGCCGCCCACGGGGTATTTCGGCAGCATGGGCCGAGGACACCGGAGGGCTCGTTCAGATCGAGGCGCCCTTCCCGGAGCCGATGTTGCTGGCGTCCACGGTCGAGCTGCACGACGGCCTGGTCGCCCGCGGTCTCCCCGGCCAGGGCCGGCTCGCCGACATCGCCGACTCCGCCCGCTACGACGCTGTGCATGCGCACGCCGACTTGCTGGTCGTCGGTGCCGGACCCGCGGGGCTGATGGCTGCGTTGACCGCCGCGCGGGCGGGCGCCCGGGTGGTGTTGGTGGACGAACAGTCCGAGGCGGGCGGTTCGCTGCTCGGCGGCACCGACGATATCGAGTGGGTTCAGGCGGCTGTTGACGAGCTGGCGAGGTACCCCGAGGTGCGACATCTGCAGCGCACCACCGCCTTCGGGCACTACGACGACGGCTTCGTGCTCGCTCTCGAGCGACGCACCGACCACCTCGGCAGCGCAGCGCCCGCAGGGCTGTCCCGTCAGCGGGTGTGGCGGATTCGCGCCCGACACGTGCTGATCGCGACCGGCGCACACGAGCGCCCGATCGTGTTTGCCGACAATGACCGGCCAGGAATCATGTTGGCGCACAGCGCCAGAACCTTCTTGCATCGGTACGGTGTCTTGGTCGGACGCGCCGCGGTGGTGTTCACCACGAACGACAGCGCCTACGCGGCGGCATTCGATCTCGCCGACGCAGGCGTGCGCATTGAGGCGATCGTCGACGCCAGGGCGCAGGTGTCCGACGCGCTGCGACATGAATGTCAGCGACGGGACATCCCGCTGCGCGCGGGGGCAGTGGTGGCCGGTACCCGGGGCGCCGATCGCATCGAACTCGCCTTGGTGGCCGATTACGACGGTGTGAATGTTGGTCCTGCCGAGGCTATCTCGTGCGACACGCTGCTGGTGAGCGGTGGCTGGAACCCGGCGGTGCACCTGTTCAGCCAGGCCCGCGGTGTGCTGCGCTATGACCCGGCGCTCGGCGGCTTCGTCCCTGGCGAAACCCTCGCCGGGGTGAGCGTCGCGGGCGCCGCCAATGGTGTCATGACCCTGGACGGCTGTCTGCGCGAAGGCCGCGAATCCGCCAAAGCGGCGCTGTCCGATCTGGGTCTGCCGTTCGGCAATTCCACGCTGCGCTCCGAGATCGCGGTCGAGGAGACCGCGCCCGGGTTGGTGTTGTGGCGGGTGCCGGGGCGCGAGCAGGACCAGTTCGTCGACGTGCAGCGCGACGCGACGGTCGCGGACGTGGCGCGCGCAGTGGGAGCCGGCATGCGATCGGTCGAGCACATCAAGCGCTACACGACGATCGGCACGGCGCACGACCAGGGCAAGACGTCAGGCGTGATTGCATCCGGCATCACCGCCGAGCTCCTCGGCCTGCCCATCGAGGCGTTGGGCACCACCACGTTCCGGCCGCCCTACACTCCTGTTGCCTTCGCCGCGCTGGCCGGGCGCGACCGTGGCGCACTGTTCGATCCTGTCCGCACCACTGCGCTGCACGACTGGCACGTTGCGCAGGGCGCGGTGTTCGAAGACGTGGGGCAGTGGAAGCGTCCGCGTCACTACCCGCGCCCCGGCGAGGATATGGACGCCGCGGTGCTGCGCGAGTGTGCTTCGGCGCGTACCGGTGTCGGCATCCTCGACGGCTCTACGCTCGGCAAGATCGATGTCCAGGGCCGCGACGCCGCGGAGCTGCTGGACCGCATCTACACCAACCTGATGAGCAGCCTGAAGGTCGGCTCGATCCGGTACGGCGTGATGTGTGGCGTCGACGGAATGGTGATCGATGACGGCACCGTGCTGCGGGTGGCAGAGGACCGGTTCCTGGTGTACACCACCACCGGCGGGGCGGCCAAAATCCTTGACTGGATGGAGGAGTGGCTGCAAACCGAGTGGCCACAACTGCAGGTTGCGCTCACGTCGGTGACCGATCATTGGGCGACGTTCCCTGTCGTCGGTCCACGGTCGCGCGACGTGGTCGGTGCGGTGTTCGGCGATCTCGATGTGTCGAATGACTCGTTCCCGTTCATGACGTGGCGCGATACCAGCCTGGACGGTGTGCCCGTCCGCGTCGCGCGCGTCAGCTTCTCCGGTGAGCTCGCCTACGAGGTCAACGTGAATTGGTGGCATGCACCCGCGGTGTGGGAGCGGTTGCTTGACGCAGGCCGTCCCTACGGCATCACCCCGTATGGCACGGAGACCATGCACGTGCTGCGCGCCGAGAAGGGCTACCCGATCATCGGACAGGACACCGACGGCACGGTGACCCCGCACGATCTCGGGATGACATGGGCGGTGTCCAAGAAGAAGCCCGACTTCATCGGCAAGCGTTCGTTCAGCAGGGTCGAGAACCAGAACCCGTTGCGCAAACAGCTCGTTGGGCTGCTGCCGGTCGACCGCGTCAGCCGGCTGCCCGAAGGATCGCAGATCGTCGAGTTCTGCGAGGACGACGCGCTTCCGCCGCCACCGGTGCCCATGTTGGGTCACGTGACTTCGAGCTACCGCAGCGCCGAGCTCGGCCGCACCTTCGCGCTTGCATTGGTGAAGGCGGGCCAGTCCCGGATCGGGGAGACCCTGCATGTCCCCGTCGACGGGACCCTTGTCCCGGTGGAAGTCACCGGCTCCGTGCTGGTCGACCCGGAAGGAGCGCGCCGCGATGGCTGACACCCTGGCACGCACGAGTCCGCTGCACCCGTGGGCCACACGGTTCGCGCAGCTGCCCGATTCGGTGGCGATCGTCGAGGAACCGTTCGTCACGATGGTCGA
>DATJIX010000273.1:0-10660 GCA_035492865.1 Mycobacterium sp.
CGTTGCGAGCACGCTGGTGCCGAAGCCACCGTCACCCAACGCAGTGATGTCGCGGGCGGGCGATCTGATCACATGGTGGACCGGCGATTCGGTAATGGTGTTCTCCGCCAACGGACTTCGCTATCGCTACACGGTGAGCGCGGCGGGCACCAACATTCCGCTCGGGCCGGCGACCATGATGGCGGGAAAGTTGATGGTGCCCGTCACCGGCGGCTACGACGTGTTCGATCCCGCGACAGGAGCAGGTGTCGAGCACATTGCGGTGCAACGGCCTGCCGGTTCCGCGGCCGTGGTTCCCGCGGTGGCCGGTTCGACGATCATCGAGCAGCGCGGCGACCAACTGGTCGCGCTGGGTTAGTCAGCGCCGAGCATTCCGGGCACTCGGAGATCACCGGGTGCTCGCAATGCGCGATGTGCGCGAGGAACCTGTCGGCCAGCCGAAGGCCCGAGATCTGCCTGGCGATCTGAGCGCGCTTGTCTTCGATCAGGTCGATCCGCTTTCCACGGTCGCGCCTTGCGAGTTCCTTGATCTCGGCGAGTGACAGCCCGGCCTGCTGACAGATCTGGATCATGCGGGCCTGACCGATCGTCTGGTCGTCGTAGGCACGATGTCCCGACGAGAGTCGGCGCGGCCTCAACAGCCCGACGTCCTCCCAGTGACGCAGGACGTGTGTCGCGACTGCGAGCGTGGCCGCCGCGTCGCCGATCCGCTGCCCAGTGTCGGTCACAATTTCCCCTTTACTTCAGGTCGACCTGAAGTTCTAGCGTGGCACACATGTCCACAGATGTGAGGTCCCCATCCTTCGCCGCCTGCTGCGGCGCCATCCTCGGTCTCGGCATCGGCGTCGTTCGCCCGCGCCGTGCCGACGCCCGCTTCCTGACCTCGTTGACGGACGCGGGCCTCCCGAAAGCGACTGTGACAGTGTCGGTTTCCGCGCTCAGACAAGTGCCTCGCGCCGTCCCGACGGCATTCATCGTCGAGGGTCGCAGGCACCCGCGCCGGATCGAGAATTCACTCGCGTCCTTTGTCGTGAGCCATCCCGCGGCCACCTTCATCGTCGATCCGGGAGTGTGCGTCAACGTCGGTGAACGCGCCGTGGCACAACTCCCACCGGTACTGCGAGCGTCGGTGCGACCAGGGGCCGACGTCGTCCCCACGGTGGCCGCACTCGCGGAGCAGGGATACGCGGGCGCCGACCTCGATTTCGCCCTGCCGACGCACGCGCACTGGGACCACGTATGTGGACTTCTCGACCTGCCCGGTGTGCCGGTCTATCTGCACCGGACCGAACGTGAATGGGTGACAACGGGATCCGTCGCGCCGGTGGGAGGTGTTCGCGACTCGCTCGAAGAGCGCGCAACGGTCGACTACGACCTCGACGGTCCCCCTGTGCTGACCTTCGCGCGCAGCCACGACCTCTTCGACGACGGTTCGGTCGTCCTCGTCGATCTCCCCGGCCATACCCCCGGCAGTGTCGGGGTGCTGCTGCACACGCCAACCGGCCACGTGCTGCTCGCGGGTGACGCGGCCTGGCACACGTATCAAGTCGAGGACATCCGCCAAAAGTCAAGCTATCCAGGGGGACTGGCGGACGTCGACCGAGACGAGGCATTTCGGAGCCTGCACCGGCTGCACGCCGTCAAGGACCGCGTT
Organism: Mycobacterium sp.; assembly: GCA_035492865.1. Classification (GTDB taxonomy): domain Bacteria; phylum Actinomycetota; class Actinomycetes; order Mycobacteriales; family Mycobacteriaceae; genus Mycobacterium. The sequence goes on from DATJIX010000273.1 coordinate 1,655, forward strand.
GCGGTGATACCGACGCACGATCCCGTGGCCGCGAAGCGGCTGGCTAGCCCGAGTTCGCTTGTGCCTTAGCCCGTTCCGCCGCCGCCAGTGCCGCATACTGCCGCTCGAGCGCCTTGGCCGGGCCGCTGCGCCAGCCCTGCCCGATCGACGCCGACATCGCATCGGGGAAGATGTCCTCGTCGCCGCTCTCGACTCCGTCGAAGATCGCCCGCGCCACGGATTCCGGCGAAGCTTTCGGCGCGTCGAGGCCCCGGGTCATGTCGGTGTCCACAATGCCGGTCAGTACGGCGTGAACGGTCACGCCCTTTTCCGCAAGCAGGGTGCGCAGGGACTGCGTAAGGGAGAACGCCGCGGCCTTCGACACCGAGTAGGCGGGAATCAGTGGCAGTGGGGCCAGCGCGTTCACCGACAGGTTGTTGACGACGGTGCCCCGTGAACCGCTCAGCAGCGGCAGGAATGCCTGCGTGACGCGGTACATGCCGAACAGGTTGACCTCGAAGTGGCGTTCCAGCGCGGCGCCATCGCTCAGGTCGTCGTAGAGCGCGATGCCTGCGTTGTTGACCAGGATGTCGAGCGACCCGATGTCGGCGACCGCCCGCTGGATCTGAGCGGGGTCGGTCACGTCGAGGGGGACGGGGGTGGCATCGGGGTTGGCCACCGGCTTGCGAGTGCCGACGTAGACCCGTTTCGCGCCCCTCCTCAGGGCGTCCTCAACGAGCGCCCTTCCGATGCCGCGATTGCCTCCGGTGACCAGAATTGTTTTGTCCGCGATTGTTGTCATGCCCGTTCAGATACGAGGCACGTCCGCGATTCATCGCTGCCAGTCAGAGCTCCGGGGTGAACGTGTTGAGCGCCTTCCCGTTCTTCCAATGCTTGAGCAGCGCGTTGGCCAGCTCGCGGTAGGCCTGCGCGCCCTTGTTTTTCCGGCCCGCCAGCACCGACGCCCCTGACGCGCTGGCCTCGGCGAACCGCACGGTGCGCGGGATCGGTGGTGCGAGCACCGGCAGCTGGTAGCGGTCGGCGACGTCGAGCAGCACGTCGCGGCTGTGCGTGGTGCGCGAGTCGTACAGCGTCGGCAGCGCCCCGAGCAGCTTGAGATCGGAGTTGGTGATCTGCTGCACGTCGGTGATCGTGCGGAGGAATTGGCCGACGCCGCGGTGCGCCAACGTCTCGCACTGCAGAGGAACGATCACGTCGTCGGCCGCGGTCAGCCCGTTGAGGGTGAGCACGCCCAGCGACGGCGGACAGTCGATGATCACCACGTCGTAGGTGCCGCCGACCTTGGCCAGCGCACGTTTGAGCGCATATTCACGGCCGGCCCGCATCAGCAGCATCGCCTCGGCGCCCGCCAGGTCGATGTTGGCGGGCAGCAGCGCCATTCCCTCGGACGTGTCGACCAGGGCCGCGTCGGGTTCCACCTCCCCGAGGAGCACCTCGTGGATCGACACGGCGAGCTTGTCGGGATCCTGCCCAAGCGAAAACGTCAAGCATCCCTGTGGATCAAGGTCGACGAGCAGCACCCGTCTGCCCTTCTCCTCCATTGCCGCACCCAGCGACGCAACCGTCGTCGTTTTGGCAACCCCACCCTTTTGATTGGCGACCGCAAGTACCCGCGTCACGGTGTTCATCGTTGCACGGGTTCCCACGCATCAGCGGACGTGCGGCAGAATCAGTCCGCGTGGGCCTTCTGCAGCATCGGCTGATTCTGCTTCGCCACGGCGAGACGGAGTGGTCGAAGTCCGGCCAACACACCAGCCGGACCGAACTCGACCTGACCGATACGGGGCGCGAGCAGGCCAAGCTGGCCGCCGATGCCCTGTCGGTGCTCACCCTCGACGACCCGTTCGTGGTCTCCAGCCCGCGGCAGCGCGCATTGGTCACCGCCGAACTGGCCGGCCTGAAAGTCAACGAGGTGTCTCCCCTTCTGACCGAATGGGATTACGGCGACTACGAGGGCCTGACCACGAAGCAGATCCGCGAGCAGGTGCCCGACTGGCTGGTCTGGACGCACGGCTGCCCGGGCGGGGAAAGCCTGCAGCAGGTCAGCGACCGTGCCGATCAGGCGATCGGGCACGCGTTGGAGCAGATGGAGTCGCGCGACGTGCTGTTCGTCGGGCACGGGCACTTCTCCCGCGCGGTGCTGACGCGGTGGGTCGAGCTGGAGATATCCGAGGGGGTCCGGTTCGCGATGGCGGCTGCATCGATCGCTGTCTGTGGCTTCGAACACGGCGTGCGCCAGATCAGCGCACTGGGACTCACGGGTCACCGCCACCCGTGTCTGCCCACGTGACACGCGAACCGGCCTTCGTGCTCGCCGGACGCACCGGCGTGGTGGTCGCAGAAGGCGTGCACACCGCCTTTCCCCGGTTGGCCGACGCACGTGCTGCACTCGCTTCGCACAGCACGCCAATCATTGTGGGCGCCTTGCCTTTCGACATCACGAAACCGGCGGCGCTGATTCGCCCTCAGGCCGTGCAGTTCACTGAGACGCTGCCGGACTGGCCGCTTCGCGGGCTGCCGACAGTGCGAATCACGCAGACCATGCCCGATCCCGAGGAGCACCGCGCCCGCATCGGCGCGGCGTTGCGCCGACTGCAGGATCCCGGTAGCGGGTTGCACAAGGTGGTGTTGGCCAGGGCGCTTCGGCTGGTGGCCGACGGTCCACTCGATGCCCGCACCATCGTGCATCGATTGGTGGCCGACGACGCCGCGGCCAACGCGTATCTCGTCGACCTCACGGCGGCGGGTGGTGGATATTCGGGTACCGCGCTGGTCGGCGCGAGCCCCGAACTGCTCGTCGCACGACGCGGCGACCAGGTGACCTGCCGCCCGTTCGCCGGATCCGCGCCGCGACTGGCGGATCCGGAGGCAGACGAGGCCAACGGCGCCGCCCTCGCCGCCTCGGCCAAGGATCGCCACGAACACCAGTTGGTGGTCGACGCGATGCGCGAGGCCCTTGACCCGCTCTGTGTCGATCTCCAGATCGCTTCGGAGCCGCTGTTGAGCAAGACCGCGGCGGTGTGGCACCTTTACACACCCATCACCGGCACACTGCGTGAAAAGTCCACCACCGCACTGGATTTGGCGATCGCGCTACACCCGACGCCCGCGGTGGGCGGCGTTCCCGCTACCGCCGCCGCGGAACTCATCACCGAACTGGAGGGCGACCGAGGCTTCTACGCAGGGGCGGTCGGCTGGTGCGATCAGCGCGGCGACGGCCGATGGGTGGTGTCGATCCGGTGCGCGCAGCTGTCGGCCGACCGCCGCACCGCCGACGCGCATTCGGGTGGCGGCATCGTCGCCGAATCCGATCCCGACGACGAAGTCGCGGAAACCACAACGAAATTCAACACGATCCTGTCGGCCCTGGGAGTCGAGCATGAGTGAAAGCATCCGACCGGTGCGGCCGGGCGACGAGATCGAACTGACCGCGATGATCCACGAACTGGCGGAGTTCGAACGCGCCAGCGCGGACTGCACCGTCACCGAAAAGCAGTTGGGCGAGGCGCTTTTCGGCGATCACCCGACCGTGTACGGCCACATCGCTGAAGTCGACGGTCAGGCCGCCGCAGGTGCGCTGTGGTTCCGCAACTTCTCCACCTGGGACGGCGTCGCAGGCATCTACCTCGAGGACCTCTACGTGCGACCGCAGTTCCGCCGTCGCGGACTGGCCCGCAAGATGCTGTCGACCCTGGCCAGGGAATGCGTCGCAGGCGGATATACCAGGCTGTCATGGGCGGTGCTGGACTGGAACGTCAACGCCATCGCCCTCTACGACTCGGTCGGCGGGCGCCCGCAGACCGAGTGGATCACCTACCGGGTGTCGGGTCCCGAGTTGTCGGCGCTCGCAGAATCCTGAGCGCCGAGCCACTGCAGCGTCGCCGGGCTGAACAACAGTCCCAGCGTCGCCAACGCGAAGAGCCCGATCGGAACGGCGTACAGCCAGCGTTGTGAGCCGACGCCCATGTACCACGCGACGGGCAACAGCAGCAGCTGGGCGAACACCGCGATGCCGCGGCCCCAGCGGCGCCCGGTCCACAACGCCCACCCCGCGGCGAGGACCGCAGCGCCCATGATCACGAACCACGCCGCGGTGCCGTAGCCGCTGAGCCACGGTTGGTCCTCCGCGCCTGCCAGGTGGCGCACGACCAACACCACCGCGACACCGACCAGCGCGGCGCCCTCGACAGCGACGACGACGGCTGCCTGGCGAACGGTGGATGGCGCGGGCACGATCACGACGTCGAGCCTAGAGGCTGGCCGTTAGGCTCGGACCCCGTGCGCGCCGTGCTGATCGTGAACCCGAACGCTACGTCGACGACTCCGGCGGGTCGCGACCTACTCGCCCACGCGCTGGAGAGTCGGGTGAAGCTGACCGTCGTGCACACCGATCATCGGGGCCACGCGATCGAGATCGGCCGCGACGCGACGCGTGACGGCGTCGACGTGCTCATCGTGCACGGCGGTGACGGCACGGTGAACGAGGTCGTTAACGGGATACTCGGTGAGGCCGGACCCGCCGGCCCTGCGCCTGCCGTCGGAGTGGTCCCCGGCGGGTCGGCCAACGTGTTCGCCCGCGCGCTCGGCATCAGCCCGGACCCGATCGTGGCGACGAACCAGCTCGTCGACCTGCTGTCTGCGCACGGGCGCCGCAAATCCTGGCGCCGCATCGGGCTGATGGACTGTGGGGAGCGCTGGTGTGTGTTCACCGCGGGCATGGGGGTGGACGGTGACGTGGTGGCCGCCGTCGAGGCCCAGCGCGACAAGGGCCGCAAGGTGACCGCCTCCCGGTATATCCGGGTCGCGGTGCGCGAGATGCTGGCCAATGCCCGCAGGGAGCCGTCGTTGACGCTGCACCTGCCGGACCGGGAGCCGGTTACCGGTGTCCACTTCGCGTTCGTGTCGAACTCGAGCCCGTGGACGTACGCCAACACCAGGCCGGTGTGGACGAATCCCACGACGACGTTCGAGACCGGTCTCGGGGTGTTCGCGATAACGAGCATGAACGTCTGGGCGAACCTGAGAGTGGTGCGACAGATGGTGTCGAAGAGGCCGAGGTTAGAGGCGAGGCATCTGATTCGCGACGACGACGTCTCGTGGGTGCGGGTGACGAGCGACACGCCGGTGGCGTGTCAGATCGACGGCGACTACCTCGGTCCGCGGCGCTCGATGACGTTCACAGCGGTTCCCGATGCCCTGGGCGTCGTGGCACCACCCGCAAATTAGGCCTCTGACCTGCATTGAAGATGCTCACACTGCCGATTAAGGGCGCAGGTCGTTTGAGTGTAGTACAAACGTGTAAGGGTTCTGCTAACGACCCTCGTTAGTGAGATTACCCACTTGTTAACTCACGAGTATTGACATCTGTTCAGCCTGTGAAAAACTCGGAAGCAACAGTGCAGAAACATTTCGAGTGCACGCGTTAACAGCCGAAGAAAAGCTCGTGCGCCTTGCTGCGCACACAGTTAGGAGATTGAGACCTATGGATTGGCGCCACAAGGCGGTCTGTCGCGACGAGGATCCGGAACTGTTCTTCCCGGTGGGAAACAGTGGGCCGGCGCTCGCTCAGATCGCTGACGCGAAGCTTGTCTGCAACCGCTGTCCGGTGACGACGGAGTGCCTCACCTGGGCATTGGATTCGGGCCAGGACGCAGGCGTGTGGGGCGGCATGAGCGAGGACGAGCGTCGCGCACTGAAGCGCCGCAACGCTCGGACCAAGGCTCGCAGCGGAGTCTGACCGCCACCAGCGTTCGAGAATTTGGCTACGGCCCCGGCAAATTTGTCGGGGCCGTAACTGTGTGCAAATGCAATTTAATGAGAATTTCGTCACACAACGTAAATTTGCTAAAACGCATCACAAATTGTGACATTGCTGTGCGGTTACTGCGCTAGTCGCGGCTTGCGGCCGATCGGGACCCGCAACACCACATCCGTCCCGCCCGTCGGGACATCGTGCATGCCGAGCGAACCGTCGAGCTCCGCCGACACCAGCGTCCGCACGATCTGTAGGCCCAGCCGATCGGACTTCTCGAGGCTGAAGCCGTCCGGAAGCCCGCGGCCGTCGTCGTGAACGACTACGTCCAGCCAGCGCGCTGAGCGCTCCGCGCGGATCGTCACGCACCCCTGCTGCTTGCCGTCGAAGGCGTGCTCGATGGCGTTCTGCACCAGTTCGGTGATGACCATGATCAACGCGGTCGCCCGATCGGCGTCGAGCACACCGAGGTCGCCGACGCGGGTGACGCGAATCGGGGTGTCCGTATTATCCGGCACCGCAACGTCATTCATGATCGGCAGAATCCGGTCGACGACCTCGTCGAGGTTGACTTCCTCGTCCACCGACATCGAAAGCGCGTCGTGCACCAACGCGATGGACGACACCCGCCGAACGGATTCGATCAGCGCCTCACGGCCCTCGGCGTTATTGGTGCGCCGTGCCTGAAGCCGCAGCAGCGCGGCGACGGTCTGCAAGTTGTTCTTCACGCGGTGGTGGATCTCGCGGATGGTGGCGTCCTTGGACAGCAGGGCGCGGTCGCGGCGCTTGACCTCGGTGACGTCTCGAATCAGCACTGCGGCGCCAACAGCGTTGCCGTGCACCACCAATGGCAGCGTGCGCAAAAGCACGGCCGCTCCCCCGGCGTCGACCTCCATGCGCATGCTCGACCCGCCGGCCAATGAGTCGCGGACATGGTTGGCGAGTTCCTGCGCCTCGAAGGGATCGCCGATCAGTGGCCTGGTGATGGTGACCAGGTTATGGCCCTCGACTTCGGAGGTCAGTCCCATCCGGTGATACGCCGAGATCGCGTTGGGGCTGGCGAACGTCACGATGCCTGCCTCATCGAGGCGAATGAACCCGTCGCCGACACGCGGGCTGGAGCGCGACATCGCCAAGTCACCGACGTTGGGGAAGGTGCCTTCCGACAACATCAGCAGCAGGTCGCCTGCGCAGTCGAGGTAGGCGCTCTCCAACGGGCTGGCGTTGCGGGCGGCCAACGCTGTCTGGTGGGTCAGCACCGCCACCACTGCGTTGTTGTAGCGCACAGGAACGGCTTCCACCTTGAGGCCAGGATCCGACTTGGCAGCGACATTGAACTTCTGCGGATCCTGTTGTCCCCCACCGTTTTCCCGGCCGATCGTGCCGGAGTGGAAGGCCGACGTCACCAACGGCATCTGGTCGCAGGGGCTCACGGTGGCGACCGCATCGGCGAGCAATACCGTCGGCGCGGTGTTCGGCCGGACCTGCGCGACGCATACCAACACATCGTCGTCGCGGCGCACCCACATCAGGTAGTCGGCGAATGACAGGTCGGCGAGCAGCTGCCACTCACCAACCACGGCGTGCAGGTGGTCCACGGCATTGCCGGGCAAGATCGTGTGTTCGGCGAGCAGGTCACCGAGGGTGGACATCGGCGCCTACTCCGGCGTGAAGGCCGTCAGCTGATCACCGCGATGAGGTCGCCGGCCTGGATGACGTCGCCGACGGACACACTCACCTTGCTGACGGTGCCCGCGACCTCGGCCAGCACCGGAATCTCCATCTTCATCGACTCCAGCAGCACCAGGGTGTCGCCCTCACCGATCTGGTCGCCCTCGTGGACCACGACCTCGAGCACACTGGCCACGATCTCGGCGCGAACATCCTCGGCCATCTTCACCCCTTCCGGCTGCTCCATGCCGCTCTATCGAACCACAATGCCGGGTGGTGGGTGCTGTCGCCGGGCCATGAGACAATGGACGCAAGTTCAACAACACGGAGGAATCATCATGGCCAAGCGTGGCCGCAAGAAGCGCGACCGCAAGCACTCAAAGGCCAATCACGGCAAACGGCCCAACGCCGGTTCGAAATCGGTGCGCTAGCCGCGACGCATGATCGTGGTGCGGCTGATCTCGATCCGCAGCCGCTCGCGTAGCCCCTCGGGGGCCTTCTCACCGCTGCACTTCTTCGCTATCAACGTCTTGACCCGCTCCTCGACGCCGTAATAACGCAGGCAGGTCGGGCACTCTTCGAGGTGGTGCCTGAGCTTGTCGCGGGTCTCGGCGGTGCATTCGCCGTCCAGCAGAGTCCATACCTCGGCGATCACCGCAGCGCACTCGGGATGCTCGGGGTCGACCGGGCCGATCGGTGCGGACCAGCGTTCGTCGTCGCTCATGAGGACACCTCCTCGGGCGCGTCGAGCTGTTGTCCGCGAATGAAGCCGCGCTCCCTCGCCACGTCGGCCAGTAGCTCGCGTAGTTGGCGCCTGCCCCGGTGCAGCCGGGACATCACCGTCCCAATCGGCGTATCCATGATTTCGGCGATCTCCTTGTATGGGAAGCCTTCCACGTCGGCGTAGTACACCGCCATCCGGAACTCCTCAGGCAGTGCCTGAAGGGCCTCCTTGATCTCGCTGTCCGGCAGTGCCTCCAGCGCCTCCACCTCCGCAGAACGCAGACCCGTCGAGCTGTGCTCGGCATTGGCGGCCAGCTGCCAGTCGGTGATCTCCTCTGTCGGATACTCCGCCGGCTGGCGCTGCTTCTTGCGGTAGCTGTTGATGTAGGTGTTGGTCAGGATCCGGTACAGCCACGCCTTCAGGTTGGTTCCCTCACGGAACGACCGGAAGCCCGCGTAGGCCTTCACCATGGTTTCCTGCAGCAAGTCTTCGGCGTCCGCCGGGTTGCGCGTCATACGCAGCGCGCCACCGTAGAGCTGGTCGAGCAGCGGAATGGCGTCGCGCTCGAACCGCGCGGTCAACTCTGCGTCGGTTTCCTGGGCTCTGTCAGCCGCCGACGTCTCTGGCGCCGGATCCGGCGCCGACCCGTCGATGTCGGTCATTGTGGGGAACACCGTCCCTTCCGTTGCGGTGCCACCAAACAGGCCCGGCACGTCGACCGGACGATCCAGGCATATGGCAGGCACCAAGACCCCTTCCTTCGATCCTAGAGGCTGTAACGGACATGACCCGTTTGCGGGCCGAACTGCATGCAATAACAGCGGGGGCCGTCGCGATTGTTCCCGCACTACGCTGAGCC
>DATJIX010000274.1:0-3421 GCA_035492865.1 Mycobacterium sp.
GTCCGTCGGTTTGGCGAGCCGCTCGGCGACCGGATAGGGCAGTGCCCAGTACCCCGCGCTGCGGCACAACGCGGCCGCGGCCTCGAGCCCGTCCGCATCGGTGCGGGCGTCGAGTTCCCACGCGCCCAGCTCGTTCAGCACCGGCCCGGCCAGCGACTCTCGCAGATCCGGCTTGGCCTCTGCCTGTTGCACCAGCTGATCGCCACCTGCGGCTTGGAAGGCCCGAAGTGCCTCGCGGCCATACTCTTGGGCGTCGTCGCCCAGGTCCAGAACCATCCCGCTCACTTGGCACCCGCCAACAGGGCTCGCGACAGCAGGATGCGTTGCATCTCGATACTGCCCGACGACACGGTGGAGGCCTGGGAATACTTCCAGTGGTCCTCGACCTCGCCAAGGAACCATTTCGCCCGCGGATCGTCGTGCGCCACTTCTGCTGCGATGTCCATCAGCACCTCGGCGCTGTCCTGGTCGAGTTTGGTGACAGCGATGCGGTAGGCAGCGGCGTCGCCGGGCTGGATGCGGCCGCTGCTCTGCAGGTCGACCACGCGATACGCCATCAACCGAGCGCGACGGCAATGCGTCAGCATGCGCACCCAGCGCGCCCGCAACTCCGCGGGCAGGTCGTCCCAGCGGTCGCCGAGCACCGTCGGCGCGGCGGCAAGCAACCGCTCGCAGCGGGCATACCGCGCGATGCCCACCCGCTCGAACGACATCACGTCCTGAACGATCGACCAGCCCTGATCGACGGTGCCGAGGATGTCGGCCTCGGTCACCCGCAGGTCGTCGAAGAAGACCTCGTTGAGGTGGTGCGGGCCCATCATGCAGCGAATGGGTCGCACCTGGATCGCCGGATCATCCATCGGGACAAGGAAAATCGTCAAGCCCTGCTGCTTCTTCTCTCCCTTGGAGGTGCGGGCGAGCAGGAAGCACCATTGCGCCATGGTGGCGTAGGAGGTCCAGATCTTCTGGCCGCTGACGAGCCAGCCGTCGCCGTCACGACGTGCCGTGGTACGCAGCGATGCGAGGTCCGAACCGGCCTCCGGTTCGGAAAAGCCCTGGCACCAGATCACTTCACCACGGGCGATGGGCGGTAAGTGTTTGCGCTGCTGCTCTTCGGTGCCGTGCCGCATGACGATGGGCCCGACCCAGTTGACCCCCATGTACTGGGCTCCCCGGGGCTCGTGATGCGCCCACATCTCTTCGCGGACCACCGTCTGCTCCCACACCGATGCGCCACCGCCGCCGAATTCCTCCGGCCATGCCAAACACAGCAGGTTGCGGTCGGCGAGAGTCCGGCAGAACTGCTGAGCCGTCTCCAGGTCGGCAGGATCGTCGGTGAACGCGCCCAAATAGTGCTCAGGCACATGGGCTTTCACCAGTTCGCGCAGCTCGCGCCGCAGACCGGCCGCCTTCTGGCCCATCTCGAAGTCCATGGTCATACAGATTCAGCCGCCTCCACGTCCGCAAGCCCGATCTCACCGAGCACCTGCTCGGTGTCTGCCCCCAACATCGGCGCGGGACCCGCGACGCGTCCGGGAGTTCGCGAAAACCAAGTCGGCACACCGGGAAACCGAACCGGGCCGTGCGGGGTGTCCACGGTCTCGAACAGCCCCACGGCGTTCAGGTGGGGATGCTCGAACAGTGAATCCGGTGTGTTGAGGGGCGCAGCCGGAATCTGGAGCTTCCTGAACAGCGCCAGCCACTCCGCAGTGGTGCGCTCCTCCAGCGTCTTCGCCACCAATCCGTACACCGCATCGATGTCGCGTGCGCGCAGTTCGAGCGTCGCGTACGCGTCGCTGGCCCAGGCGGGCTGAACGGCATCGACGAATGCGTTCCAGTGCTTGTCGTTGTAGATGAGCACAGCGATATGGCCGTCGCTGGTGCGATACGGCTTGCGGTTCGGCGCGACCGTCCGCGGATACACGGCGGGGCCGAGCGGAGGATCGAACATCGCCCCATTAGCATGCTCGACCAGCATGAACGATGCCATCGTTTCGAACATGCTGACCTCGACCTCTTGGCCCTCCCCCGTGCGTTCCCGGTGGAAGAGCGCCATCATCGTGGCGTAGAGCGCCGTCAGCCCGGCCACCTTGTCGGCCATGATCGTGCCGACATAGTTGGCCTCGCCGGTCAGCAGCTCCTGCACCGCGGGTATCCCGCATTCGGCCTGGATGGTGTCGTCATAGGCGGGCAGATCCCGCTCCGGGCCGCGGCGGCCGTAGCCGTAGCAGTTGGTGTAGACGATGCCCGGGTTCAGCGCCGCGACCTGTTCGTAGTCGAAGCCGAGCTTGGCGATCGCCTTGGCACGCATGGAGTGGATGAAGACGTCCGCCTCCAAGACGAGCGCCTGCAGCGCGGTCTTGCCCATCTCGGACCGCAGGTCCAGCACCACGCTGCGCTTGCCGCGGTTCACGTTGACGAAGACACCACTCATCCCTGGAGCAGGCCCCACCGAGATGTAGCGGGTGTTATCCCCCTCGGGTGGTTCGACTTTGATCACATCGGCGCCCATGTCCGCCATGATCTGCGTGCAGTAGGGCCCCATCACCATCGCGGTGAGGTCGACCACCGAAACGCCCGACAGTGGGCCGCTAGACATTCTGCACCGCCATTCCGAAGCTGTATCGGATGTGATCACCGTGCCCGTCGGGCACCACCGGGAAGAACACCGGTTCGGACGCGTCGCGGATCGATGCGATATGTTCGCCGACATCCGAGATGGACCACGAAGGTCGATACACCCCAGGGGTCTCCACGACGACGGCCGTTGCCACCCGACCTGCCAGCGCGACGAGCATCTCGCCTGTGACAGAGCAGGATTCGTGTGCCAGCCAACCCACCACGGGCGCCACCAGCTCCGGGCCCATCGGTGGGTAGGCGGAGGTGTCGATGCCTTCTGCCATCCGGGTGACGGCGGCGGGCACGATCACGTTGCTCTTGACGTTGTGCGCTGCGCCTTCGATCGCGGCGACGTTCGACAGCCCGATCACACCGGCCTTCGCGACCGCGTAGTTGGCCACCTCGTGGTTGCCGTAGAGACCACCGATCGACGAGGTGAGCACGATGCGCCCGTAGCCGGCGTCGCACATTCGCGGGAATACCGGACGCACGACGTGGAAGGCACCGCGAAGGTGCACGTCGATGACGGCCTCGAAGTCGTCATAGGTCATGTCCTTCAACGACGCCCGGCGAACATTCCCCGCGTTGTGCACCAGGATGTCAATGCGGCCGTATCGCTCCAGGGCGGTGTCGATGATCGCCTGTCCGCCTTCAGGAGTCACCACCGATTCGGTGCTGGCGACGGCATCGCCGCCCGCCGCGGTGATCTCCAGGACCACGTCCTCGGCAGGCGTCGCATCCGTGCCGTCGCCCGCGATGCTGCCGCCGGCGTCGTTCACGACGACCTTCGCGCCCTGCGACG
>DATJIX010000275.1:0-20073 GCA_035492865.1 Mycobacterium sp.
GCACTTTGAAAAGTGAATACAGTTACGGCGGTCCATAGCGGCAGGGAAACGCCCGGACCCATCCCGAACCCGGAAGCTAAGCCTGCCAGCGCCGATGATACTACCCACAACGGGTGGAAAAGTAGGACACCGCCGAACACACATTAGAATAACCCCCCACAATTGCGTGGGGGGTTATTCTATATTCGCCACAATTCGACAATTGAATTGTTGAATTGTCGGGATTGGCAAATAAGTGTAGAAAGGCATACGTGGTGCAGGACAGGCAGGGTGGTGGCGACCGGCGTCGTCCGCGGCGTTCGGCGCCGCGCGGCTCGGGCCCCGACCGCGCCCGTCGCGCCCAACCCAAGCCCGACGGCGACGCGTCGAAGCCTCAGGGCCCGCCGATTCCGTCGGCGATCGAAGCCAAACAGCTGTCGCCCGAAATCCGTGGCGAACTAACCACTTTGGATCGCGCAACCGCCGACGTCGTGGCCCGTCACCTCGTCGCCGCCGGCGAACTCCTCGATGACGACCCCGAGGCCGCACTCGCCCACGCCCGCGCCGCGCGCGCCCGGTCCGGCCGCATCGCTGCGGTTCGCGAGGCCGTCGGTATCGCGGCATATCACTGCGGTGACTGGGCTCAGGCGCTGGCCGAACTTCGTGCGGCGCGACGGATGGGCAGCAAGTCACCACTGCTCGCGCTGATCGCCGATTGCGAACGCGGCGTCGGCCGCCCCGAACGCGCGATCGAGCTGTTCCGCAGCCCCGAAGCCGCCCAGCTCACCGGCGACGACGCCGACGAGCTGCGCATCGTGGTGGCCGGCGCACGCTCCGACCTCGGCCAGCACGAACAGGCCCTGGCCGTTCTGTCGACCCCGAAGCTCGATCCGGCCCGCACCGGGCAGACGGCTGCCCGGTTGTTCTATGCGTACGCCGAGACGCTGCTCGCGGTCGGCCGCAACCAAGACGCACTGCAGTGGTTCATCAACGCGGCGGCCGCCGACATCGAGGGCGTCACCGACGCCGAAGAGCGCATCACGGAGCTCGCCTGAACGTGAGTACCCTTGCGCAGGACCATGATTGCCTACTTCTCGACCTCGACGGCACCGTCTTCCGCGGCCATGAACCAACCGAAGGCGCCGTCGAGACCCTGGCGGTAGTCCGGTCCCGCGTCCTGTTCGTCACCAACAACGCCTCCCGCGGACCGGCCGAGGTCGCCCAGCACCTGTGTGAGATGGGCTTCACCGCGAAGCCCGGCGACGTCGTCACCAGCGCACAAAGCGCAGCACGCCTGCTACAGGAGCAGCTGCAGCCCGGTGCCGCCGTTCTGATCGTCGGCACCGATTCGCTTGCGGCCGAAGTCCGCAAGGTGGGCCTCAAGCCTGTCCGGCAGTGGTCCGACGGCCCCGTTGCCGTCGTCCAAGGCCATTCGCCGCAGACCGGCTGGCCCGACCTGGCCGAGGCGGCGCTGGCGATCCGCGGCGGTGCGCTGTGGGTCGCGGCGAACGTCGACAAGACGTTGCCCTCCGAACGCGGGCTGCTTCCAGGAAACGGCTCGATGGTCGCCGCCCTGCGCACCGCCACCGACACCGAACCGCAGGTGGCAGGCAAGCCCGAGCCAAGGCTGTTGGAGGATGCGTTGGCGCGCGGGAAGTTTCACACGCCGCTGGTCGTCGGCGACCGTCTCGACACCGACATCGCCGGCGCCAACGCCGCCGGACTACCCAGCCTGCACGTGCTGTGCGGCGTCAGCACCGCCCAGGACACCGTGCGCGCCGCCGTCGGCCAACGGCCCAACTACATCGCAGAAGACCTCCGCGCGTTGTATGCCCGCGCCGACACTCTCCGCATCGGCCCGCACCCCGCCTGGTACGTCGACGTCGGCCCGACGGCGGTGACCGTGCAGTCCACTGGCCGGGATCCCGGCAGTCCGCTGTCGGTGGTCCGCGCGACCGCCAGCGCGGTATGGAACGCCCAGCTCGACGGGGCGCGCGTCGTCTTGATGGCGGGCGACGACTTGGCGCGACAGGCCATGGACCGCTGGTCCCTGCTCAGGCCGCCGAATCGGCTAGCGTAAACAGCGAGATGAGTACCGACCCCGACCAGATCCGCGCTCAGATCGCGGAGTTGCTGGCAGATGTGCCCGACCCGGCCCAGGAGGGCTCGACCTTCGACCAGCTCGCCGAATCCGATATCGACGCCATCGCCGCGCGGCTCGAGGAGGCCCATGACGTGCTGGTGCGCGCGCTGGAATCGGTGGAGAAGGGCTGACTCCACGTGACGCGGCGCGCTCGTGTTGACGCCGAGCTTGTGCGGCGCGGTCTTGCGCGCTCGCGGCAGCAGGCCGCCGAGCTGATCGGCGCAGGGCGGGTCTCCATCGATGGCATGCCCGCGGCCAAACCGGCGACCGCGATCGCCGTCACCGCCGCTCTGAGAGTCGAGGGTGACGACGAGCGCAACTGGGTGTCCCGTGGCGCACACAAGCTGATCGGGGCGCTCGACGCGTTCGGACTCTCGGTCGACGACCGTCGATGCCTCGACGCAGGCGCCTCCACCGGCGGATTCACCGAAGTGCTGCTCGACAGGGGTGCTCGCGAGGTCGTCGCGGTAGACGTCGGTTACGGGCAGTTGGCGTGGTCGCTGCGCAACGATCCCCGAGTGCATGTGCTGGAGCGCACCAACGTGCGTGAACTGGCCGCCGATGCGATCGGTGGACCGGTCGACCTCGTGGTCGCCGATCTGTCGTTCATCTCACTGTCCACAGTGCTGCCTGCGCTGACCGCCTGCGCGTCAGCGGACGCGGATATCGTTCCTATGGTGAAGCCGCAGTTTGAGGTCGGTAAGGATCGAGTCGGTGCGGGAGGGGTGGTGTCGGACCCTGAGCTTCGCGCGGACGCGGTGCTTGCCGTCGCGCGTCGGTCCGCCCAACTCCACTGGCACACCGTCGGTGTGACCGCGAGCCCGTTGCCCGGGCCGTCCGGCAATGTCGAGTACTTTCTGCACCTGCGGGCCAAGGCCGAGCACCCGTTGCAGGGCGAACCGCTCGAACAAGCGATCCGTCAGGCCGTCGCGGAGGGTCCGCAATGACGTGCGAACGCAACATCCTGCTGGTGGTGCACACCGGTCGCGACGAGGCCACCGAGGTCGCACGCCGTGTCGAGAAAGTATTGGGCGACAACGGCATTGGGCTTCGACTGCTTTCCGCCGAGGCTGTCGACCGCGGGCCGTTGCATCTGGCTCCCGACGATATGCGTGCTCTCGGCGTCGAGATCGAGGTGGTCGACGCTGACGAACGCGCCGCCGAAGGTTGCGAACTCGTGCTCGTCCTCGGCGGCGACGGGACGTTCCTGCGCGCCGCCGAACTCGCACGCAACGTCGAGATTCCGGTGCTGGGGGTCAATCTCGGCCGCATCGGCTTCCTGGCCGAGGCCGAGGCCGATCACATCGACACCGTGCTGGAGCACGTCATCAAGCGGGACTACCGCGTCGAGGAACGCATGACGCTCGACGTCGTGGTGCGGGTCGACGGCAAGATCACCGACCGTGGCTGGGCGCTGAACGAGGCCAGCCTGGAAAAGGGGCCGCGTCTCGGCGTCCTCGGCGTGGTCCTCGAGGTCGACGGCAGGCCGGTCTCGTCGTTCGGATGCGACGGGGTACTGGTGTCGAGCCCAACCGGATCCACCGCGTACGCGTTCTCGTCCGGCGGACCGATCGTCTGGCCCGACCTGGAAGCAATCCTGGTGGTGCCCAACAATGCTCACGCACTGTTTGCCCGGCCCATGGTCACCAGTCCGGACGCCTCCATCGCCATCGAGGTCGAGGCCGGAGGCCACGACGCGCTGGTGTTCTGCGACGGCCGTCGGGAGATGATCGTGCCCGCAGGCGGCCGGTTGGAGGTGACGCGCTGCGGCACCCCGCTGAAATGGGTGCGCCTGGACAGCGCGCCGTTCACCGACCGCCTGGTGCGCAAGTTCCGGTTGCCGGTCACGGGGTGGCGCGGACAGTAGTGCTATCCGAAATCCGTATCGAGTCCCTGGGTGCCATCAGCACCGCGACCGCCGAATTCGATCGCGGTTTCACGGTGCTGACCGGCGAGACCGGTACCGGCAAGACCATGGTCGTCACGGGCCTGCACCTGCTCGGCGGCGCACGTGCCGATGCCACCCGAGTGCGCTCCGGCGCCGACCGTGCAGTGGTCGAAGGTCGTTTCACCACAACCGAACTCGGTGACGGGGTGACCAGCCGGGTGGACGACATCCTGGACTCCTCCGGAGCCGACCGTGATGACGACGGCAGCGTCATCGCCGCGCGGTCGGTCAGCCGCGACGGGCCGTCGCGCGCCTACCTCGGTGGGCGCAGCGTGCCTGCCAAATCGCTGAGCATGTTCACCACCGAACTGCTTGCGCTGCACGGACAGAACGACCAGCTGCGGTTGATGCGGCCAGAGGAGCAACGCGCTGCCCTCGACCGCTTCGTCGACATCGAGTCGCAGTTGAAGCGCTATCGACGGGTCCGTGACGACTGGCTGGACGCCCGCCGTGACCTGGCCGACCGCAAGCAGCGCGCCCGCGAGATGGCGCAGGAGGCTGACCGCCTCAAGTTCGGCCTCAACGAAATCGACACCGTCGCACCGGAACCCGGTGAGGATGAAGCGCTCGTCGACGACATCCGCAGGCTGTCCGAACTCGATGCGCTGCGCGAGGCCGCGCAGACTGCACGGGCGGCTTTGTCGGGTCTCGACGACGATTCGCCTCAGGATTCCTCGGCCGCCAACAGCGTCGGACAGGCGAAGTCGGCGTTGGAGGGCACCGACGATGCGGCGTTGCGCGCGCTGTCCGAGCAGCTGGCAGGCGCGCTAGCCGTTCTCACCGACGTGTCGACCGAACTCGGCGACTATCTCGCCGGACTCCCCAGCGATGCAAGCACTTTGGAGACCAAGCTGGCCCGACAGGGGGAGTTGCGCACCCTGACCCGCAAATACGCCGCCGACATCGACGGTGTGCTGCGGTGGGCCGACGAGTCACGCGAACGACTCGCGCAGCTCGACGTCTCGGAGGAGGCACTCGCCGAACTCGAGCGCCGCGTCGGTGAACTCGAGGCCAAGGTCGTCAGTGCGGCAACCGAGCTCACCAAGGCGCGGACCAAGGCCGCCAAAGGCATGGCGAAGGCGGTGACCGCCGAGCTGGCGGGTCTGGCCATGGCCGATGCCGAGTTCACGCTCTCGGTGGCGGCCATACCTGCCCGCGCCGACGACTCCGCACCGCTCACGTTGCCGACGGGTGTGGTCGTCCACGCCGGGCACGACGGTGTGGATGCCGTCGAGTTCGGCTTCGCCGCGCACCGCGGCACCGACGTGTTGCCGCTGAGCAAGAGCGCGTCGGGCGGTGAGCTGTCGCGGGTCATGCTGGCGCTGGAGGTGGTGCTGGCGGCCTCGGCAGAGGGCACCACGATGGTCTTCGACGAGGTCGACGCAGGAGTGGGTGGCCGCGCCGCGGTGCAGATCGGACGCAGGCTGGCCCGGCTGGCCCGTACCCATCAGGTCATCGTCGTTACGCACCTGCCGCAGGTCGCTGCCTACGCCGACGTCCACCTCGTGGTCGACAGCGGCGGTAAAAGCAAGTCCAGCGGGGTGCGCCGCCTCGACGATGACGATCGCGTCGCCGAACTCGCGCGCATGCTGGCCGGCCTCGGCGAGTCCGACAGCGGACGGGCGCACGCCCGGGAACTTCTCGACGCCGCCCAGAGCGACCGCGCGAGCTAAGCGCCGAGCACGGTGTCGACGAGGCGCGTGATGAAGTCGGCGTCGGGCGGGTCCGGGGTCATCAACCTCCGGTAGAACATGGCGCCCGCGAGCGCGACGGCCGCTGCGTCCGGGTCGATGCGGGAAGGGAATTCACCGACGTCCACCCCTGCCGCGATGGTGTCCGTCAGCCGCTGGCGCCGTCGAGCCGCATACGCGTGGTGGAACTCACGCACAGCGGGTTCGGTCTCGGACGCGTGCACCAGCGCAGGGACACACGCGGACAACGGAGCCTCGGTCAGCGCCTCAGCCAGGTGATCGAGTATCGACTCAACTCGCTGACGTGCGTCGCCGTCGACCAGGTCGCGGGCCGGGTCGGGCTGCACGTTGAGCGTCTCGAGGGCATCGGCGATCAACGCCGCCTTGTTCGGCCAGTGCCGGTACACGGTGCTCCGTCCGACGCCGGCGATCGCGGCCACCGACTCCATCCGGAAGCCGCTGTAGCCCGCCTCCGCGAACTCCTTGAGGGCCGCGCGCAGGATCACCCGCCGGGATTCCTCGATGCGCGGGTCCGGCCTCTGTACGTTTTGGGACACTTGTGTATCATAACTATCAGGAGGTGCAATGATGACCGATTTCAGCGTTCGCTACATCGTCGATGATGTCGATGCTGCAGCGGAGTTCTACACGCGTCACCTTCAGTTCGAGGTGGTGATGAAGCCAGGACCGGGGTTTGCGATGCTGCGCAGAGGCGACTTCAGACTGCTGTTGAACACGCCAGGTGGCGGAGGCGGAGCGGGTGAAACGCTGTCCGACGGTTCAACGCCAAAACCCGGTGGCTGGAATCGATTTCAGGTTCAGGTCGACGATCTGGACGCGACCGTCGATGGACTGACGCGGGCCGGCGTCGATTTCCGGGGCAACACGATCACCGGCAGGGGCGGCCGACAGGCGCTCGCGCTGGATCCGTCCGGCAACCTGATCGAGTTGTTCGAGGCGTATCAGGGCTGAAAACGCCCTGTTGCAGTTGGGACTAAAGGTACTTCTGAGGCTGGTGTTACGGCGCGCCTCCGACGGATATCCGCAGTTCCTCGGCAGAATCGGCCCCCATGAAGATGTCAGCGCTGCTATCCCGTTCTGCCAACTCAAGGCCGGGGATTACCGGCACCGCGCGAGTTGACCGCGACATCGATCGGCTACTGAGGCGAGTCACTCCCGGTGACATCGTCGTCATCGACGCTTTGGATCTCGACCGGATCACCGCGGACGCGCTCGTCGAGGCCAACGTCGTCGCGGTCGTCAACGCGTCGCCATCGATCTCCGGCCGCTACCCGAACCTCGGCCCCGAGGTGCTCGTCGCCAACGGTGTCACCCTGATCGACGAGACCGGACCCGAGGTGTTCAAGAAGGTCAAGGACGGCGCCCGGATCCGGCTGCACGAGGGCGGTGTGTACGTCGGCGACCGTCAGCTGATTCTCGGCACGGAACGCACCGACGACGAGATCCACGAGCTGATGCACGAGGCCAAGAGCGGCCTGGTGGCACATCTCGAGGCGTTCGCGGGCAACACGATCGAGTTCATCCGCAGCGAGAGCCCGCTGCTCATCGACGGCATCGGCATCCCCGACATCGATATCGACGTCAGCCGCAGGCACGTCGTGATCGTCGCCGAGGACATCAGCGCCGCTGCCGACCTGAAGGCGCTCAAACCGTTCATCAAGGAGTACCAGCCAGTCCTTGTCGGTGTCGGCTCCGGCGCCGACGTGCTCCGCAAGGGCGGTTATCGGCCGCAGCTCATCGTCGGCGATCCCGACAGGATCAGCGCCGAGACGCTGCGGTGCGGCGCCCAGGTGGTGCTGCCCGCCGACGCCGACGGGCACGCCGCAGGCCTGGAACGCATCCAGGACCTTGGGGTCGGCGCGATGACGTTCCCGGCAGCGGGGTCAGCCGCCGACCTGGCGCTGCTGCTCTGCGATCACCACGGTGCGTCGTTGATCGTCACCGCAGGCCATACCGCCAGCATCGAGGAGTTCTTCGACCGCTCACGGCAGCAGAGCAATCCCTCCACCTTCCTCACCCGGCTGAAGGTCGGCGAGAAGCTGGTGGACGCCAAGGCCGTTGCCACGCTGTACCGCAGCCGCGTCTCGGGCGGGGCCATCGCACTGCTCGTGCTCGCGATGCTGATCGCGGTGATCGCCGCGCTGTGGGTGTCGCGCGCCGACGCCGCGGTGCTCGACTGGGTCGTCGACTACTGGAACCGCTTCCTGCTCTGGGTTCAGGGCCTGGTCTCTTAGGGAGACTTCATGATTTCCCTACGTACACACGCGATTTCGCTCGCGGCAGTGTTCCTCGCACTGGCCATCGGGGTTGCACTCGGCTCGGGTCTGCTGTCCAACACCCTGCTTTCCGGCCTGCGTGACGACAAACACGAACTGCAGAACCAGATCAACACCCTCACCGACGACAAGAACGCACTCAACGAAAAGCTCAACGCCGCAGGCGAATTCGACGCACAGATGTCGCCGCGCATTCTGCACAATGCGATCGAAGGCAAATCGGTGGTGGTGTTCCGCACCCCCGACGCCAACGACGACGACGTCGACGCGCTGACTCGGATGGTGGGGCAGGCGGGCGGCACGGTCAGCGGCACCGTCGCACTGACGCAGGAATTCGTCGACGCCAACTCCGCGGAGAAGCTGCTGTCGGTGGTGAACTCGCCGATCGTGCCCGCAGGGGCGCAGCTGAGCACCAAGTCGGTGGATCAGGGATCGCAGGCCGGCGACCTCCTGGGCATCGCGCTGCTGATCAACAGGGACCCGAAGGTGCAGGTCGTCGACGACGCGCAGCGCGACACCGTGCTGGCCGCGCTGCGCGACACCGGCTTCGTGACGTATGGCAGCCAGCGCATCGGGCCGGCCAACACCGCGCTGATCGTCACCGGCGGGGGACTGGGCGACGGCGCGGGCAACCAGGGTGCGACGGTGGCGCGGTTCGCGGCCGGCCTCGCCCCGCACGGCTCGGGCACCGTCGTGGCCGGACGCGATGGCTCCGCATCCGGTACCGCCGCGGTGGCCGTGACCAGGTCTGATGCCGGGCTCAACGGCGCAGTCAGCACTGTCGACGACGTCAATGCCGAGTCGGGCCGGATGACCACGGTGCTCGCGCTTGGCGATCTGATCAACGGCGCACGGCCCGGCCAGTACGGCGTCGGCCAGGGCGCCACATCGGTAACGCTGCCGCAATAGAACGGCAGGGCGTGTCAGCGTCGGCTTGTCGGCGTGGGTGTTAAGGTTGGGTTCCGTGGGTCGGCAGGCCCCAGCTATATCCGCGATCCCCTGCCCGTCGTCACGGAGGTTGCTCTTGCCAGCGTTACGCAAGCATCCGCAAACCGCCACCAAGCATCTCTTCGTCACGGGTGGCGTGGTTTCCTCCCTCGGCAAAGGCCTGACGGCGTCCAGCCTCGGCCAGTTGCTGACGGCGCGGGGCTTGCAGGTCACCATGCAGAAGCTCGACCCGTATCTCAATGTCGACCCCGGCACCATGAACCCGTTCCAACACGGCGAGGTGTTCGTCACCGAGGACGGCGCAGAGACCGATCTCGACGTCGGGCACTACGAGCGCTTCCTGGACCGCAACCTGTCCGGATCCGCGAATGTGACGACGGGCCAGGTGTATTCGCAGGTGATCGCCAAGGAGCGTCGCGGCGAGTATCTCGGCGACACGGTCCAGGTGATCCCGCACATCACCGATGAGATCAAGTACCGCATCCGGGCGATGGCCGAACCGGATGCCGACGGCAACCGGCCCGACGTGGTGATCACCGAAATCGGCGGGACCGTCGGCGATATCGAGTCGCTGCCCTTCCTCGAAGCCGCGCGACAGGTGCGGCACGAAGTCGGCAGGGAGAACTGCTTCTTCCTGCACTGCTCGCTGGTGCCCTACATGGCGCCGTCGGGCGAGCTGAAGACCAAGCCGACTCAGCACTCGGTGGCTGCGCTGCGCAGCATCGGCATCAGCCCGGATGCGCTGATCCTTCGTTGCGATCGTGACGTGCCCGAACCGCTGAAGAACAAGATCGCGCTGATGTGCGACGTCGACATCGACGGCGTCATCTCCACCCCCGACGCGCCGTCGATCTACGACATCCCCAAGGTGCTGCACCGCGAGGAACTCGACGCGTACGTGGTGCGCAGGCTCAGCCTGCCGTTCCGCGACGTCGACTGGACGCAGTGGAACGACCTCCTGCAGCGTGTGCACGAGCCGCAGGAGACGGTGCGGATTGCTTTGGTGGGCAAGTACATTGACCTGTCCGACGCCTATCTATCGGTGGCCGAGGCGCTGCGTGCGGGCGGCTTCAAGCATCGTGCCAAGGTCGAGATGCGCTGGGTGGCCTCCGACGACTGCGAAACAGATGCAGGCGCGGCCGCCGCTCTGAACGACGTGCACGGCGTGCTGATCCCCGGCGGATTCGGCATCCGGGGCATCGAGGGCAAGATCGGTGCCATCTCCTACGCCCGCAAGCGCGGGCTGCCGGTGCTCGGGCTGTGCCTCGGACTGCAGTGCATCGTCATCGAGGCGGCCCGCTCGGTCGGCCTGTCCGGGGCGAACTCCGCAGAGTTCGATCCGAAGACGCCGGACCCGGTCATCTCCACGATGGCCGATCAGCGCGATGCCGTCGCCGGTGATGCCGACCTCGGCGGCACGATGCGGCTTGGCGCCTATCCCGCGGTGCTCGAGACCGGTTCGATTGTGGCGCAGGCATACCAGGCCACCGAGGTGTCCGAACGCCATCGACACCGCTACGAGGTGAACAACGAATACCGCGAGCGCATCGCCGAAAGCGGGTTGAAGTTCTCCGGCACCTCACCCGACGGGCACCTGGTGGAGTTCGTCGAATACGCCGCCGACGTCCATCCGTTCCTCGTCGGTACGCAGGCGCACCCGGAACTCAAGAGCAGGCCGACGCGGCCCCATCCGCTGTTCGTCGCGTTCATCGGCGCGTCGCTGAACTACAAGGCCGAGGAACGATTGCCGGGCATGGACATTCCCGAACAGCACGCCAATGGCGTCGAGCATGACGAGGAAGTTGCAGAACTGCTGCAAGAACCCGCGACCCGTGGCTGATCACGAGTTCGAGACTGTCTCCAGCGAAACCATCTATGTAGGAAAGATTTTCGCGCTCCGCAGCGACGAAGTCCGGATGCCGCACGGCAACGTCGCCAAGCGCGAAGTGATTGAACACTACGGCGCGGTGGCCGTCGTCGCGATGGACGACGACCGCAACATCGTCATGGTCTACCAGTACCGGCATCCCGTCGGGCGGCGGTTGTGGGAACTGCCCGCGGGTCTGCTCGACCTCAGTGGTGAGCCGCCGCACATCTCGGCCGCCCGCGAGCTCAAAGAAGAGGCGGGCCTGGAGGCCGCCGAGTGGCGGGTGCTGGTCGACATGGTGACGGCGCCCGGCTTCAGCGACGAAAGTGTGCGGATCTACCTGGCGACCGGCATCACCGACGTCGGTCGCCCTGACGCGCGCGACGAGGAAGCCGACTTGCAGGTGAAGTGGTTCCCCCTCGACGAGGCCAGGCGCATGGTGCTGAACGGCGAGATCGTCAATTCCCTTGCAATAGGCGGCATTCTGGCCGCCCACGACGTCGAGGACCGGTCGTCGCTGCGCCCCGTCGATGCCCCGTGGATCGATCGGTCGAAGGCCTTCGCCGCTCGGCAGGCCGACAAATGACCACCTTCCGCCCGGCGCTCGACGACCAGCTGCAGGGCTACCTTGACCACCTGACCATCGAGCGCGGCGTCGCCGCCAACACGTTGACGTCGTATCGCCGCGACCTGCGCCGCTACGCCGAGCACCTGACGGAGCGCGGCATCGACGATCTGGCCAAGGTGACCGAGACCGACGTCAGCGACTTTCTGGTGTCGCTTCGGCGAGGTGATCCCGACACGAAAACCACGCCGCTGTCGGCGGTGTCGGCTGCGCGCGCTGTGGTCGCCGTGCGCGGGCTACATCGGTTCGCGGCGTCTGAGGGACTCACCGACGTCGACGTCGCGCGGGAGGTCAAGCCGCCGACTCCGAGCCGGCGGCTGCCCAAGAGCCTAACCATCGACGAGGTGTTGGCCCTGCTCGACGGCGCGGGCGGCGACAGCGAGGCCGACGGCCCGTTGACGCTGCGCAACCGCGCGCTGCTGGAACTGCTGTATTCGACGGGCGCGCGCATCTCTGAGGCTGTCGGACTCGACGTCGACGACATCGACACCCAAGCCCGCTCGGTGCTGCTGCGCGGTAAGGGTGGAAAGCAGCGGCTGGTGCCGATCGGTCGGCCCGCCGTCACCGCGCTCGACACCTACCTGGTGCGCGGCAGGCCCGACTTGGCCCGGCGCGGCCGCGGCACGCCCGCGATCTTCCTCAACGCGCGGGGCGGGCGGCTGTCGCGGCAGAGCGCGTGGCAGGTGCTGCAGGACGCCGCGGAGCGGGCGGGCATCAAGGCCGCGGTGTCGCCGCACGTCTTGCGCCATTCGTTCGCCACACATCTGCTCGACGGCGGCGCCGACGTCCGAGTGGTGCAGGAGTTGCTCGGGCACGCGTCGGTGACGACGACGCAGATCTACACCATGGTCACCGTCAATGCGTTACGTGAGGTGTGGGCCGGGGCCCATCCGCGGGCGCGCTGAACGGTTCCTGGGCGCTCGACCGTTGGGGGCAATGTGAACGAACCACACGCCGTGGTGATCGGCGCGGGTCCCGCCGGAATCGCGATGGCGATCAGTCTGCAGGATCGCGGCGTCCGCCCGCTTGTCGTTGACCGGGCCGGACAGGTGGCGTCCTCCTGGCGCGCCAGGTACGACCGGCTGAAACTGAACACGAGCAGACAGTTCTCGCATCTTCCCGGCCGGTCGTATCCAAAAGGCACCCCGATGTTCCCGACCCGCGACCAGGTGGTCGAGCACTTCGATCAAACGGCGCGACAGGCCGGCATCCCGCTGCAGTTCAACACCGCGGTGAACCGCATCGAGCCGAAGCCCGCCGGGTGGCGTCTGCACACGTCCGACGGGGAGATCGACGCCCGACACGTGGTGGTCGCGACGGGGCTGATGCACACCCCGACCACGCCGAAATGGCCGGGCGAATTCTCCGGCGAGATGCTGCACTCATCGGAATACCGCAACCCGGCTCCGTACCGGGGCCGCCGAGTCCTCGTCGTCGGGTCGGGGTCGTCGGGCATGGAGATCGCGCACGACCTCGCCACCGGTGGCGCGGCCAAGGTGTGGATGGCGGTGCGCACCCCGCCCAACATCATGCTGCGCGGCGGGCCGGGCGGGCTGCCCGGTGAGGTCATCGCGCTGCCGCTGTTTCACGCGCCGACACGATTGGCCGACGCGATGGCCAGGCGGGCCCGCGCACATTTCATCGGTGACCTGACGGAGTTCGGGTTGCCCGTGCCCGCCGAGGGGCCGTTCACGAAACTGAAGCGGGAGATTCGCCCACCGTCACTCGTCGACATCGATGTGATCGACGCGATCCGGGACCGCTCGATCGAAGTGGTGGCCGCGGTCGACGCGCTCGACGGCGACGGTGTCCTGTTGGCCGACGGCCACCGCGTCGACCCCGACGTGGTGGTGTGTGCGACCGGCTATCGGCAGGGACTCGAGTCGATGGTCGGCCATCTGGGAATGCTCGACTCCCGCGGCGCTCCGAAGAACACCGCTGCCAACTCCGTCGCGCCGGGTCTGTGGTTCATCGGCTTCTCGGCGCGGCCGGCGCTGATCCGCTTCGTGGGCAAGCAGTCACGGCTGTTCGCCAAGAAGATCGCACAGAGCTAGCCGCGGTACTCGGACTCCAGCACGATGTCGGGCGCGAGCGACTGATACTCGCCGTGGGTTCGGTGTTCGACGGTGTCGAAGAGCTTGCCCTGTTGCTGGTTCATGTACTCGCGGTACTTCGGTGCGCCGGGGATCAGGATGTTGTCGGCGACCACGATCGACCCGCTGTGCAGCCAGCCACGGTCCATGATGCTGTGAAGGTCGGTCAGGTAGGCGGCCTTGTCGTGGTCGATGAACAGCAGATCGAGCTTGCCGTCGGCGAACCCGTGCTCGCTGGCCAGCGCATCCAGGGTGGCGCCACCGTCACCGATCGTGCCGACCACGCATGTGACCCGGTCGGCGACGCCTGCGTGGGTCCAAATGCGCCGCGCCACTTCGGCATTGGCCTCGGCGAGCTCGACGGAGAACACCCTGGCCGACGGCGCCGCGCGGGCGATCCGCAGCGATCCGTAGCCGCAGTACGTGCCCAGCTCGAGCGCGACGGCGGGGTTGGCGCGGCGCACCGCGGCGTCGAGCAGCTCGCCCTTCTCGTCGCCTACGTTGATCAGGAACGACTTCTCGTATGCGAACTCGTCCACCTTGGCGATCACGTCGTCGATGTCGCCCCGGCGTGCGTTGGCGACCACGTAATCGGCCGCGGCGGCCTCGCGGCCGTCGCCGATCTGGCCGGTCCTGGTGATGTTGCGGGCCCCGATCGCCAGCCGCCAGAACGACCAGCGCAGGAACGGCACCCGCCGCTTCAGGCTCATGGCCGCCAGCCTATTCGGGCGGGCACGCCGATTGGGTTCCACGTTGCCCGCGGGTCTGCCAATGCAGGCAGTCACCTCCCGTTAAACTTGCCCGGATGTTCGGAATGCCTTCTGCGTGCCTGACCAGCTCGGGTCGGGTATGACCGACGAAGGGGGCGGCGCCGAGCTGGGTCTGACCGGCCGCGCGCCACGGACCATTCCCGAGCCCAAGCCGAAGAGCGTGCACGGGCCCGCCAAGGTCATCGCGATGTGCAATCAGAAGGGCGGCGTCGGGAAGACGACGTCGACCATCAATCTGGGTGCCAGCCTTGCCGAGTTCGGCAGGCGGGTGCTGTTGGTGGACCTCGATCCGCAGGGCGCGCTGTCGGCGGGACTTGGCGTGCCGCACTACGAGCTCGAACACACCATCCACAACGTGCTGGTCGAACCCCGGGTGTCGATCGACAACGTGCTGATCCACACCCGGGTGCCGGGCATGGACCTGGTGCCGAGCAACATCGACCTGTCCGCGGCGGAGATCCAGCTGGTCAACGAGGTGGGCCGCGAGCAGTCGCTGGCCCGCGCGCTGTATCCGGTGCTGGACCGCTACGACTACGTGCTGATCGACTGCCAGCCGTCGCTTGGCCTGCTCACCGTGAACGGGCTGGCGTGCAGCGACGGTGTGATCATCCCGACCGAATGTGAGTACTTCTCGCTGCGCGGGCTCGCGTTGCTCACCGACACCGTCGACAAGGTGCGCGACCGGCTGAACCCGAAGCTGTCGATCAGCGGCATCCTGATCACGCGCTTCGACACCAGGACAGTGAACGCCCGCGAGGTGATGGCTCGGGTGATCGAGCGGTTCGGCGACCTGGTGTTCGACACCGTCATCACCCGCACGGTGCGCTTCCCCGAGACCAGCGTCGCAGGCGAGCCGATCACCACATGGGCGCCGAAATCCGGTGGGGCCGAAGCATATCGGTCGTTGGCGCGCGAGGTCATCGACCGGTTCGGCGCGTGAACACAGAAATACAGCCGGAGGAGCAGACCCAACCGAGCGGCTTCCAGGTCCGGCTGAGCAACTTCGAGGGGCCGTTCGATCTGCTGCTGCAGCTGATCTTCGCGCACCGCCTCGACGTCACCGAGGTGGCGCTGCATCAGGTGACCGACGACTTCATCGCCTACACCAAGGCGATCGGCCCGCAGATGGAACTCGACGAGACGACCGCGTTCCTGGTCGTCGCGGCCACCCTGCTGGACCTCAAGGCCGCGCGGCTGCTGCCCGCCGGTGAGGTGCACGACGAGGAGGACCTCGGACTGCTCGAGGTCCGCGACCTGCTGTTCGCGCGGCTGCTGCAGTACCGGGCGTTCAAGCACGTCGCGGAGATGTTCGCCGAACTCGAGGCCGCGGCGCTGCGCAGCTATCCGCGGTCGGTGGCGCTGGAGAAGCGCTACGAGGAGCTGCTGCCCGAGGTGATGCTCGGCGTCGACGCCGAGAGCTTCGCGCAGCTTGCCGCCACCGTGTTCACCCCCAGGCCCGTGCCGACCATCCGCACCGACCACCTGCACGAGGTGGCCGTGTCCGTGCCCGAACAGGTGACCAACCTGATGAACCTGCTGGAGAGCCGCGGCATCGGGCAGTGGGCGTCGTTCTCCGAGCTGGTGGCCGACTGCGGGGCGCCGATCGAGATCGTGGGACGATTCCTGGCGCTGCTCGAGCTGTACCGATCGAGGGCGGTAGCATTCGACCAATCAGAACCGCTTGGTGTGCTCCAGATTTCGTGGACCGGCGAACGGCCCACCAACGAACACCTCGCGGCGGAAGTAGACCGATATGAATGACGAGATTCCCACCGAAGTTCCTGACGTCCCTATGGATCTGGACCTGGGCATCGATGTCGCGACCGCCCCTGAGCTCGAAGAGTCCGAACTCGGCGCGGCGCTGGAGGCGGTGCTGCTGGTGGTGGACACCCCTGTCACGGTGGAGCAGCTCGCCAGCGCCACCGAGCAACCCGCGTACCGGGTGGCGGCCAAGCTGCAGCTGATGGCCGAGGAGCTCACGGCCAGGGAGAGCGGCATCGACCTGCGCGAGGCCGGCGGCGGCTGGCGGATGTACACCAGGGCGCGGTTCGCGCCGTACGTGGAGCGCTTGCTGCTCGACGGGGCCCGGTCCAAGCTGACCCGTGCCGCGCTTGAGACGTTGGCGGTCGTCGCGTACCGGCAGCCGGTGACCAGGGCCCGGGTGAGCGCGGTGCGCGGGGTGAACGTGGACGCGGTGATGCGCACGCTGCTGGCTCGCGGGCTGATCACCGAGGCCGGTGGCGATCCCGATTCGGGTGCGGTGACGTTCGCGACCACCGAGCTGTTCCTGGAGCGCCTCGGGCTGTCGTCGTTGACCGATCTCCCCGACATCGCGCCGCTGCTGCCCGACGTCGATGTCATCGACGACCTGAGCGAAACCCTCAGCGAGGAACCGCGTTTCATGAAACTCAACGGCGGCACCCCTTCGGGTAACCAGCCGGTATCGTTCGACGTAGACCAGGAGTGAGATGGCGGACTCCGAGGGCGTGCGTCTGCAGAAAGTGTTGTCGCAGGCCGGAATTGCGTCGCGCCGCGTCGCCGAGAAGATGATCCTCGACGGCCGGGTCGAAGTGGACGATCGCATCGTCACCGAGCTGGGCACCCGGGTGGACCCGGATGTGTCGGTGATCCGCGTCGACGGCGCCCGTGTCACGGTCGACGACACGCTGGTGCATCTGGCGATCAACAAGCCGAAGGGCATGCACTCGACCATGTCCGACGATCGCGGCAGGCCGTGTGTCGGCGACTTGGTCGAGCATCGAGTGCGGGGGAACAAGAAGCTGTTTCACGTAGGCCGGCTCGATGCCGACACCGAGGGCCTGATGCTGCTGACCAACGACGGCGAACTGGCACACCGGTTGATGCATCCGTCGTACGAGGTGCCCAAGACGTATCTGGCGACGGTCGACGGCGCGGTACCGCGCGGCCTGGGGCGCAAGCTGCGCGACGGCATCGAGTTGGACGACGGGCCCGCGCGGGTGGACGATTTCGCATTGGTGGACAAGGTGCCCGGCAAGACTCTGGTGCGGGTGACGCTGCACGAGGGTCGCAAGCGCATCGTGCGCCGAATGCTGGCTGCGGTTGGACATCCGGTGCTGGAGTTGGTGCGCACCGACATCGGCTCGGTGGCGTTGGGCGAGCAGCGGCCGGGAAGTATCCGGGCGTTGACCCGCAAGGAGGTAGGGGAGTTGTACAAGGCGGTGGGGATGTGAGTTCCTCGCTGACGATCGCGGTCGACGGACCCGCGGGCACCGGAAAGTCTTCGGTGTCACGGGGTTTGGCCCGATCCGTGGAGGCCCGCTACCTGGACACCGGTGCGATGTACCGGATCGTGACACTGGCGGTGCTGCGGGCCGGGGTCGATCTCGACGATGCCGAGGCCGTCGGCGCCGCAGCCGCGGGAGTCGACCTGGCCGTCGGATATGACCCCGACGAGGATCGCTCTTACCTTGCCGGAGAGGATGTTTCGGCTGAGATCCGCGGTGACGAGGTGACCAAGGCGGTGTCCGCGGTATCGGCGGTCCCTGCGGTGCGGGCGCGGCTGGTGCAGCTGCAGCGTGAGCTGGCGGCGGGACAGGGCAGCGTCGTGGTCGAGGGTCGCGACATCGGCACCGTGGTGCTGCCCGACGCCGACGTGAAGATCTTCCTGACCGCCTCGGCCGAGGAGCGCGCACGACGACGCAACGACCAGAACATCGCATCCGGCTTGGGCGACGACTACGAGGCGGTGCTGGCCGACGTCAAGCGCCGCGACCATCTGGATTCGACGCGGAAGGTGTCGCCATTGCGAGCGGCCGATGACGCCCTGGTGGTCGACACCAGCGATATGACCGAGCCGCAGGTGGTCGCGCATCTACTGGAACTGGTCAAGCAGCGCGCAGGAGCGTCGCGATGAGTGACGGCACCTGGGCCGACGAAGGCGACTGGGAGCTCGGCGCGGAAGAGGTCGCCGAGGCGATCGAGGAGGCCGCCGCGCCGCCACCGGTGGTGGCCGTCGTCGGTCGGCCGAACGTCGGCAAGTCGACGTTGGTCAACCGCATTCTCGGCCGCCGCGAGGCCGTCGTGCAGGACGTGCCGGGGGTGACCCGCGACCGGGTGTCCTATGACGCGCTGTGGTCGGGGCGCCGGTTCGTGGTGCAGGACACCGGCGGATGGGAGCCCGACGCCAAGGGCTTGCAGCAGTTGGTGGCCGAGCAGGCATCGGTGGCGATGCGCACCGCGGACGCGATCGTGTTCGTCGTCGATGCGACGGTGGGGGCGACGACGGCCGACGAGGCGGCCGCGAAGCTGTTGCAGCGGTCAGGCAAACCAGTCTTCTTGGCGGCCAACAAGGTTGACAACGAACGCGGTGAGGCCGACGCGGCTGCGTTGTGGTCGTTGGGGCTCGGCGAACCGCAATCGGTCAGCGCGATGCACGGCCGCGGCGTGGCCGACCTGCTGGACAAGGTGGTCGACGCACTGCCCGCGGTGTCCGAGATGGCGTCGGGCGGCGGAGGCCCGCGCCGAGTTGCGTTGGTGGGCAAGCCGAATGTGGGCAAGAGCTCGCTGCTGAACCGGCTGGCCGGCGACGAGCGGTCGGTGGTGCACGACGTGGCGGGCACGACCGTCGACCCGGTGGACTCGCTGATCGAAATGGACGGCAAGGTCTGGCGTTTCGTCGACACCGCGGGATTGCGCCGCAAGGTCGGGCAGGCCAGCGGACACGAGTTCTACGCGTCGGTGCGCACGCACGGTGCGATCGATGCCGCGGAAGTGGCCGTCGTGCTGATCGACGCGTCGCAACCGCTGACCGAACAGGACCAGCGGGTGCTGTCGATGGTGATCGAGGCGGGCCGCGCGCTGGTGCTGGCGTTCAACAAATGGGACCTGGTCGACGAGGACCGTCGTTATCTGCTGGAGCGGGAGATCGACCGCGAGTTGGCGCAGTTGCAGTGGGCGCCGCGGGTGAACATTTCGGCGAAGAGCGGGCGGGCGGTGCAGAAACTGGGCCCGGCGCTGGAGACGTCGCTGGCGTCGTGGGACACCCGGGTGTCGACGGGCCGGCTGAACACCTTCTTCAAGGAGGTGGTGGCCGGTACGCCGCCGCCGGTTCGGGGAGGTAAGCAGCCCCGAATTCTGTTCGCTACCCAGGCGACTGCGCGGCCGCCGACGTTTGTGTTGTTCACCACAGGATTCCTGGAAGCCGGCTATCGGCGCTTCCTTGAGCGGCGATTACGCGAGACGTTCGGCTTCGAGGGCAGCCCGATCAAGATCAACGTCAGGGTGAGGGAGAAACGGGGCTCGAAGCCTCGATAGGGTTGGGCAAATGCCCGTCTCCCACATGATTCTGATCGCCCTGGCAGGCGTCGGGGCGGGAGCAATCAACGCAATAGTCGGCTCGGGCACCTTGATCACCTTCCCGACTTTGGTGGCACTGGGGTATCCGCCGGTGACGGCGACCATGTCGAACGCGGTCGGCCTCGTGGCAGGCGGTGTCTCGGGCACGTGGGGATATCGGCGCGAGCTGCGGGGCCAGTGGAACCGGCTGCGCTGGCAGATCCCCGCGTCGTTGGTCGGTGCGGGGCTGGGCTCGTGGCTGCTGTTGCACCTGCCCGAGAAGGTGTTCGAAAGGGTCGTGCCGGTGCTGCTGGTGCTGGCGCTGGGCCTGGTGGTCATCGGGCCGCGGATTCAGGCGTGGGCGAAGCGACGCGCCGAGTTGTCGGGGCAGTCGCC